>JAGQYY010000004.1:12680-74094 GCA_020435825.1 Aequorivita sp. | reverse complement strand
TATCGGTTATCAAAAAGGAATTATCGTTGGTCTGGCAACAATGGCCGTTGGCTGTTTGCTTTTTTATCCTGCTGCTTCCGAAAGGGTTTTTGGCATTTTTTTAGTTGCATATTTTATGCTCGCAGCAGGAATTACGGTATTGCAGGTTGCCGCAAATCCCTACGTTTCGGTGTTGGGAAGCGAAGACGGCGCCTCCAGCCGTTTGAATCTTTCACAGGCATTCAATTCTTTGGGAACGGCTATTGCGCCCTTGATAGGTGCTTCCTTTTTATTGAGCGATACGATTAAATCTTCGGAAGAAATTTCGGCGTTGACCGATGTGGATAAAAGTGCATATTACGTTTCCGAAGCTTCCGCAGTGCAGACTCCTTTTCTTTACATTGCAGCATTTATAGGATTTTTGGCCTTAATGTTTGTTTTTATAAAACTTCCGAAGATTTTGGAAAAAAGCCCAGTGGGCGGCTACGGAAAGTTGTTGAAAAACAAAATCGTGATGCTCGGCGCACTTGGCATTTTTCTATACGTAGGCGCCGAAGTGGCTATCGGGAGTTATCTGGTGAATTATTTTATGAGCATGAATATTTCTGAAATAATCCTTCAAAATGAAACTATGAAATACATTGCCGAAAATCTTTTAAATACAGATTTAAAAACAATAGACAGCAAAGCCATTGTGGGCGCGTTTGTGGTTTTCTATTGGAGCGGCGCGATGATAGGTAGATTTGTAGGGGCTTATTTAACGAGAATTATGAAACCTACAAAAGTGCTTTCAATTTTTGCTTTTATGGCTGTGTTGATGCTATTGGTATCGATGAATACTGAAGGTTTAACTGCTATGTGGTCTATTCTCGCAGTTGGACTTTTCAATTCAATTATGTTTCCCACCATTTTTGCCTTGACGATTGATGGCCTTGGAGACTTAAAACCGCAAGCTTCAGGTTTGCTTTGTATGGCCATCGTTGGTGGTGCCGTAATCCCACCAGCCTATGGGTTTTTGACCGACAATATTGGGTTTAAACTCGCCCTGCTTTTAATGATTGCCTGTTATGGGTATATATTGTTTTTTGGGATTTTTAAAGGGAGGTTTGCTACAAAAATAGAATATGATTCCTGAAAAATGATAGTTTTAAATTAACATTTAAGTAAAACCAAAATAAAAAGGCTTCTCTATTTTTGAAACTGTAGCTAGCAAATTGAATTTTTATTTCATAAACAAATAAAGGTGCTTTTGAGGAGGAGCGGCTTTATTGATTTTATAAATATGAAATACGAAATTTATCCTATAATGCTAAATAATTTTTAAACGATATGGGGATGTTGTTTAAAAAAATAAAGCCGCTCTAAAAAGCGGCTTTTGTATTTTATTGTGCAAAAACCATCTGGCCTTTGCTCTCCTGTTCCTTAAATTTCATTACAAGCTCCAGAGCATCAGGAATTACATCGCTACAGCAAATAATCAGTGAACCTTTTTTTGCATTTTTAACGGCATGCGTAATAGCTTCTTTTTCTGAAGGGATAATGATAGTTTTTTTGTTTGGATCCTTCATTTTAATTCCAGTCTCCAGCATTTTTATCAATTCTTCTTCAGATTTTCCTCTCAAGTTTTTGTCTTGGCGGATAATTATTTCGTCAAACATTTCGGCGGCTATGCTTCCAAGCTCATTGGTGTCTTCTTCCCTTCTGTCGCCCACACCGGCAATAATTCCAACCTTAACGGTGGCTTCAAGATTATCAGTAAATTTTTGAAGTGCACGCATTCCTGCAGGATTATGTGCATAATCAAGCAATATGCTGAAATTCTCAAACTGGAAAAGATTCAACCTTCCGGGTGTTTGCGAAGCTGAAGGAATAAAGGTTTCCAAAGCGATTTTCATATCCTCAATCCCGATACCGCGAACATTTGCAGCAATAATTGCCGGAAGAATATTCTGTATCATAAAAGTTGCCTTTCCGCCATAGGTCAATGGAATGTTTTCAGCTTTCATAATGCGCATTTTCCATGTTCCACGACAAAGTGTTACATAGCCATTTTCATAAACTGCGGTGATTCCGCCCAGCTTTTGAAGCGCTTTTATTCGTGGATTCTCTTCATCCATAGAGAATAAAGCAAGGTTGCAATTGATACTTCTTCGCATTTCATAAACCAAGTCGTCATCGGCGTTTAGAATTGCGTATCCGTCCGGCAAAACGGTTTCTGGAATTACACCTTTCACCTTTGCCAATTGCTCTACTGTGTGTATTCCCTTCAACCCTAAATGATCAGCTGCGACGTTGGTTACGATCCCAACATCACATTTTTTGAAACCTAGTCCAGCACGCAACAATCCGCCTCGGGCACATTCCAAAACTGCAAAATTTACTGTGGGGTCTTTCAACACAAATTCGGCACTGGCCGGACCGGTGCAATCGCCCTTCATCAATAATCTATTTTGAATATAAACACCATCGCTAGTTGTATAGCCAACTCGATATCCTTTCATTTTTGCCATGTGGGCAATCAAACGTGTAGTAGTTGTCTTTCCATTGGTTCCAGTAGTCGCAATAATTGGAATCCTTCCTGTATTCCCCTGCTGGGGAAAAAGTTTATCTACTACTGGTGCTGCTACATTTCTTGGCAATCCGGTAGTTGGCGCCAAGTGCATTCTAAATCCTGGGCCAGCGTTTACTTCCAGTACGGCACCTCCGGTTTCTTCCAACGGCTTGCTTATATCGGTCGTCATTATATCAATACCACAGATATCGAGATCAATTATTTTTGAAATACGCTCTGCCATAGAAACGTTTGACGGATGTACAATATCGGTAACATCTTCTGCCGTACCTCCGGTACTTAGGTTTGCAGTATCCTTTAAAATTACAATTTCGCCTTCCTTCGGAACGGAATCTTCCGTGTATCCTTTGGCGGCAATGATGGTTTTCGTTAAATCATTGATAGTTATTTTGGTAAGTACATTTTCGTGACCATAACCTCTGCGCGGATCTTTATTCACTTCTTCAACCAGCTCTTTGATAGTAGATTTTCCGTCACCCACTACATTTGCCGGGGTACGTTTGGCAGCGGCCACCAAAACATTATTTATAACCAACAAGCGATAATCTTCACCTGTGATGTATTTTTCAATAATTACTTTTGAAGAAACATTCTTTGCGGCTTGAAATGCCACCAAAGCGTCCTCATAATTTTTAATATTTACCGTTATTCCGCGACCGTGGTTTCCGCCTACGGGTTTAACCACCAAAGGAAAGCCTACATATCTGCATGCTGCCTCCAAACTACTTTCACGCCCGATAATATCCCCACGGGGAACGAGCACTTCGGCCTGTTCCAAAAGGTATTTTGTGTCTTCCTTATCGCAAGCAATTTCTACTCCTATGCTACTTGTTTCAGAAGTTACCGTAGCCTGTATTCTTTTTTGATTTGCTCCGTAACCTAATTGGCAAAGGGAGTATTTATTCAAGCGAATCCACGGAATGCCACGGGATTCGGCCTCTTCTACAATAGAACCTGTACTTGGGCCCAAACGTTCGTCTTCGCGGATTTCGCGCATTCGTTGTATATCTGCTTCCAAATCATAGCTGTCGCCCGAAATAAGTGCTTTACAAATATCGACTGCAGCCTTTGCAGCATAACGCCCCACATTTTCTTCAACATAACTAAAGACCACATTGTAAACACCCTTTTCGCCATAATCACGCGTTCTTCCAAAACCCGTGTCCATATCTGCGAGCGTCTGGATTTCCAGTGCAATATGCTCAATTATATGGCCCATCCAAGTGCCTTCTTCCACTCTTTGGAAAAAACCCCCTGGTTCACCCACGCTGCAACGGTGACTGTACATACTGGGAAACATTGTTTTCAAGCGGTCGCTAAATCCTTCAATTTTATTGGAAGGCAGTTCTTCCATTTCCTCAAGATCTAAGACCATTACAATTAATTTATGGCGACGGACAGACCAGTAATTTGGTCCCCGCATGGCGTTGATTTCTCTAATTCGCATAAGTTGACGGATTTGTTAGTTTCGTTCGAATTTGATAAATATATGATTAATTTTTATAACAATTAGCGTATTTTTGCCCGCAAATCAAATAAATTCATGAGCGTAAAAGGCACACTGATTCCCATAGGTGGAAATGAAGATAAGGGTATTGAGCAAAGCGAAATTTATACTTTGGAATACATTCAATCCGGAATCCTTTCACGCGTGGTCAGGGAAAGTGGCGGCAAAGAAGCAATGATTATTGTAATTCCCACAGCTTCCAGTATTCCGAATGAAGTGAGCGAAAATTACTTGCATGCCTTCAAGAAACTTGGTTGTGAAAATGTTCATATTATGGACATCCGCAATAGGGACGAAGCCGAAGACCCGATTCATCTTGATTTAATGAAGAAGGCCAACTGCGTCATGTTTTCTGGTGGAGATCAATCCAAAATTGTACAATATATTGGCGGTACACTTTTACACAAGATTATTCAGCAACGGTACGAAAAGGAAAATTTTGTGATTGCCGGAACGAGCGCGGGCGCAATGTGCATGAGCCAAGAAATGATTAAAGGCGGTGGCATCAAGGAAGCATTCACCAAAGGTGCCGTTATGATGGGCGAAGGCATGGGTTTTATACCAAATTTGATAATCGATTCGCATTTTATCCGCCGGGGGCGCTTCGGAAGGCTTGCGGAAGCGGTTGCCCGATTCCCAAAAATGATTGGTATTGGCCTTGCGGAAGACACAGGATTGGTAATAAAAAATTGCAACGAGGCCGAAGTAATAGGCTCGGGGATGGTGATTCTTTTCGACCCCAGAAAGTTGAAGCACAACAACCAAAAAGTAGTGGTTGAAGGGTCGCCAATGTCGCTTACCAATTTAAAGACCCATATTTTGGCAAATGGAGATAAGTTGGATATTAAAAAGAAGAAAATCAAGATTTCTCCCTTACATATTCAAATGAAAGATGCGGAAGCTCTGTAAGCCCCACCCCTAACCCCTCCTCGAAAGGGAGGGAAACAAATTTCCCTTTTGGGGGCTAGGGGGCTTTCTTATAGATCCCGATTTCCTTTTTCCCTTCAGAAGTTTTATATGCTCGGTACATTCCTTCGGTGTTGAAGGGCATGGCTACATTTCCTTTGGAATCAACTGCAATCAAGCCCCCATCGCCGCCAATTTTTAAAACACGGTTATTGATGACTTCATCTGCGGCTTCTTCCAAAGTCATTCCTTTGTATTCCATCAGGCAGGAAACATCATAAGCCACTACGCCACGGATGAAATATTCGCCGCTGCCCGTACAGCTTACCGCACAGGTTTCATTATTGGCATAGGTTCCGGCTCCGACCATCGGACTGTCTCCCACGCGGCCCCAACGTTTGTTGGTCATTCCGCCGGTTGAGGTTGCAGCAGCTACATTCCCGTTTTGGTCGCAGGCAACAGCACCTACCGTACCAAATTTGCCTTCTTTTTTCATGGAATGGTCGAGTTCAAATTTGTCGCTGTCCTTTATATTTTGCCATTGCTGGTAGCGGTGTTCATCATAAAAATATTCAGGGGATTCCAGTTTGTAGCCCAAGGTTTTTGCAAACCGCATCGCGCCCGCGCCCGCCAAAAAAACATGCTCGGTTTTTTCCATTACATCGCGCGCCAGCGAAATGGGGTTTTTAATCCCCGTAATCAACGAAACCGCGCCGGCATCCAAGGTTTTGCCATCCATAATTGCGGCATCCATTTCGTGCGTACCATCGTTGGTGAAAACGCTTCCCCTTCCCGCATTAAAAAGCGGCGAATCCTCCAAAACTGTTACAGCGACCGCAACGGCATCCAAAGCATTTCCTCCGTTTTCCAAAACAGCATATCCTTTTTCGAGCGCTTCGTTTAATACGGCTTTATACTGCTCCTCTTTTTCGGGCGTCATCAAACCTTTTACAAGCGTTCCGGCGCCACCGTGGATTACCAGCGAGTATTTTTTCATCTGAAATATTTTAGGGCGGAAAAATACGAATTGCAATTCAATTAATTTCGCACCATTGAAGAAGTTTTGTAGTTTTGGAATTCGTCAAAACAAAACTATGTCCGATAAAAAACGTCTTTTCCTTGTTGATGCCTACGCCCTCATTTTTAGAGGCTATTTCGCCTTAATAAAAAACCCGCGATTGAATAGCAAAGGCCAAAACACCTCAGCCATTATGGGGTTTATGAACTCACTTATCGATGTGGTAAAAAGAGAGCGCCCAGACCATCTTGCTGTTTGTTTTGACAAGGGCGGCAGTGAGGCCCGCAACGAAATGTTTCCAGACTACAAAGCAAATAGGGATGAAACCCCAGACGCAATCAGGTTTGCCATTCCTTACATCTATAATATTCTTGAAGCCATGAAAATCCCGATTATGGTGAAGGATGGTTTTGAGGCCGATGACGTTATTGGAACCCTGGCAAAAAAAGCCGAAAAACAAGGCTATACTACCTTTATGGTAACCCCTGATAAGGATTTTGCACAATTGGTTTCGGAAAATATATTTATGTACCGCCCCGTTTTTGGCGGTGGTTATGAAACTTGGGGTATTCCAGAGGTTCAAAAGAAATTTGAAGTGAAAGACCCATTACAGGTAATTGATTTCCTAGGGATGATGGGCGACAGCAGCGATAACATTCCAGGACTTCCCGGCGTGGGCGAAAAAACAGCAAAAAAGTTTCTGGCCGAATTTGGCTCAATGGAAGGCTTGCTTGCAAATACCGCAAAGCTAAAAGGCAAAATGAAGGAAAAGGTTGAGGAAAACGGCGAACTTGGTTTGCTCAGCAAAAAGCTGGCAACCATTATGCTGGACGTTCCCGTCGAATTCAACGAAGCCGATTTTGAAATGTGCCCACCGGACACTCAAAAAGTCTTGGAAATTTTTGACGAGCTGGAATTCAGAAGGCTAAAAGACAATTTCCTGAATGCTTTTTCCATAGAAGGCATGGCATCCGTTGGCACCAACCACCAATTAAACAACGAAAAAACAGGGACTTTTTCTCCCTCTTCGGGGGCGAAGCGGGGGTCGGCTGGCGAAGGCCAATTTTCACTTTTTGGAAATGACGGCGATGCTTCGGCAGAAATAAAAAGCTACAATTCCCGTGCAACTATTGAAAATACCGATCATTTTTACCAAACCGTGCAGCCCGGAATGGGCACCAAGTTGTTTCTACAGAATTTAATGAAACAGAGAAGTGTGTGTTTTGATACCGAAACAACGAGCATCAACCCCTTGGAAGCTGAGCTTGTTGGCATCGCCTTTTCTTGGGAAAAAGGAAAAGGATTCTATATTCCATTTCCTGAAAATCGTGAAGAATCGCAACATCTTTTAGAAGAGCTACGCCCGTTTTTTGAAGATGAAACCATCCAAAAAATCGGTCAGAATTTAAAATACGACATCAAGGTTTTGGCGAAATACAATATTTTGGTTAAAGGAAAATTGTTTGATACCATGCTGGCTCATTATCTTATAAACCCAGATATGCGGCACAATATGGACGTTTTGAGCGAAACCTATTTAAACTATACCCCTGTTTCGATTACAGAATTGATTGGCAAAAAAGGAAAGAACCAACTCAATATGCGCGATGTTGAAATTGAAAAGCAGACTGAATATGCTGTTGAGGATGCCGATGTAACATTTCAATTAAAAGAGCATTTTGAAAAAGAATTGGGCGAAGCAAATACCCAAAAACTTTTTGATGATATTGAAGTGCCACTGCTTCGGGTACTGGCAGCTATGGAATTGGAAGGAATCAATCTTGATGAGGAATTTCTGAAAAAGCTTTCCAAAGAACTGGATACGGATATTCTAAATCTTGAAAAACATATTTACGAAGCAGCTGGCGAAACTTTCAACATCGCTTCGCCAAAGCAATTGGGCGATATTCTTTTTGAAAAGATGAAGTTGATAGACAAACCCAAAAAAACCAAGACCGGACAGTATTCCACCGCAGAAGATGTACTTTCCTATTTGGCAAAAGACCATAAAATAATCGCCGATGTCTTGGAATACCGTGGCCTCACAAAGCTGAAAAGCACGTATGTTGACGCACTGCCGGGACAGGTAGAACCAACCACAGGAAGAGTCCATACCGATTATATGCAGACCGTTGCCGCAACGGGCCGATTGAGCAGCAACAACCCCAACCTGCAAAACATTCCCATCCGTACCGAGCGCGGGCGCGAAGTGCGAAAGGCTTTCATTCCAAGAAATGAGGATTATGTTTTGCTGGCCGCGGATTATAGTCAGATTGAGTTGCGCATTATTGCTGCTTTGAGCGAAGAGGACACCATGATTGAAGCCTTTAAGAACGGTGAGGATATTCACTCCTCTACTGCTTCAAAAGTTTTTAATGTTCCTTTAAGTGAAGTTACACGCGAGCAACGAAGCAACGCAAAAACCGTGAATTTCGGGATTATCTACGGCGTTTCCGCATTCGGGTTGAGCAACCAAACCGATCTTTCCCGAGGTAAGGCCAAGGATTTGATTGAAACCTATTATAAAACCTATCCAAAACTCCGCAATTACATTAGTGAACAGATTGATTTTGCACGCGAAAACGGTTATGTGCAAACGGTTTTGGGAAGAAGACGTTACCTAAAAGACATAAACGGAAGCAACCAAGTAGTCCGTGGCGCCGCGGAACGAAATGCCGTGAATGCTCCAATACAGGGAAGTGCGGCAGACATTATTAAAATTGCGATGATAAACATTCACAAAAAACTGGAAGCAGAAAACTACAAAAGCAAAATGCTGCTTCAGGTTCATGATGAATTGGTTTTTGACGCCTATAAACCTGAGCTTGAAAAACTGAAAACCATGGTTAAACACGAAATGGAAAACGCCTATAAGCTTTCCGTCCCGTTGGATGTTGATTTGGGCGTTGGGGAAAATTGGCTGGAGGCGCATTAAGCCCCCTAACCCCCGAAGGGGAAAAATTCAAAGAAAAAAATAAAACTCAAATTCCAAAAAGTTGGTCTTAACCTTATTATTTTCAATGTTTTTGATAAACGAAACCAATTTTCCTTAAAATGTTTTATACTCATTCCACATCCAATTTATCCGAACATCTTTTTTGGGATGTGGACAGGGATAATCTAGATATAGAGAAATCCAAAGAATTTATTATCCATCGGGTTTTGGAGTATGGATTGATAGAAGATTGGGAATTGATAAAAGAAATATACGGGCTTGAAACCATCAAACAAGTTTCACTGCAATTTAGGGAATTGGATGCCGTTACGCTTGCTTTTCTCTCGGCTATTTTCAAAATTGACAAAAAAGAATTTAGATGTTATACACACAAAACGTCGATGCCAAGCTTTTGGAACTCTTAGATGGGTTGATGGAGTCCGATACTTTTAAAGGTTTCAATCTTGTGGGCGGCACTGCGCTTGCACTTCAGATTGGACACCGCCATTCTGTCGATATTGATATGTTTGGGAATTCTGAAATAAACGAACTGGAATTTGCCCAAGAACTCTCTCAATTCGGAAAACCTATCGTTCTAAAAAAAAGCAAGAACATTCTTATATATTCACTAAACGGTATAAAAGTAGATTTTGTAAACTATAATTATCCTCTTTTAAAAAAGTAGAAACCGTTGAAACTATCCGCTTAGTGTCTTTAGAAGACATTGCCGCAATGAAATTAAACGCTATTTCGGGTCGGGGCGGCAAAAAATACTTTATTGATCTGTATTTTCTGCTGCAAACCTTTTCTTTAAAAGAAATGATGGGATTCTATAATAAAAAATATGAAGATGGCTCCCATTTTTTGCTATTGAAAAGCTTGGTTTATTTTGAAGATGCCGAAAAAGAGGAAATGCCCATAATGACCAAACCAACAACTTGGAAAAAAATAAAACAGAGAATACTCCAGGAAACAATAAATCTAAGATAGCCATAGAAGTAGTAAGGAATAGGAATCCCTTTTTTAAGTTTTCTGAAATTATATATATTGTAACCCGAAAACCCAAATGAAATTTATTATGAAAAGGATACTTATACTTTTAGCACTATTGCTTTCTACAGTTGCTATTCAAGCCCAAGACCCAAACATTCTTTGGCAGCGGACTATTGGGGGGAGTGATTGGGATGAACCATCATTTATAAACGCGACTAACGATGGAGGATTTATAGTTGGAGGATTTTCAGAATCTAATATTTCCGGTGAAAAAACCGAAAATTCTAGAGGAGGTTACGATTATTGGATATTAAAATTTGACAACTCGGGCAATATTCAATGGCAAAGAACCTTAGGTGGTAGTGAGGATGATTATTTAAGAAAAATCATTCAAACATCTGATAATGGCTTTTTAGTACTAGGTTATTCTAGTTCTGATATATCTGGTGATAAAACTGAAAATTCTCAAGGAGGAACCGATTATTGGATACTTAAGCTGGATGAAACTGGAAACATTATTTGGCAAAAAACAATAGGAAGTAATGACAATGATATAATTGCTGATGTTGAACCAGCGGCCGATGGAGGTTTTTTGATTGGCGGAAATGCTTCTACCGAAGTTTCTGGAGACAAAACAGTTGTAGGCGATATATGGATTTTAAAATTAGATGCAAATGGAAATATTCAATGGCAAAAGGGATATGATTTTTTTTCGAATTCTTTTTTAAGTAATGCTAAATTAACCAACGATGGCGGTTTTATATTAGCCGGTACGGGAACACCTGGTATTTTTAGTGATTATATTGTTTCAAAATTAAATATGAACGGAGCCTCTGTGTGGGAAAAAATTTATGGTGGAGATGGAGAAGATTTTTTGACAAATTTTATATTAACAGATGACGGAGGATATATGGCGATTGGGCAATCAAATTCTGACGCTTCTGGAGATAAGACGGAAGATTCACAAGGTTTTCAAGATTATTGGGTGTTAAAGTTAGATTCAACGGGTAACATTATTTGGCAAAATACTATTGGGGGAGCCTCAGGTGACATTCCCCTTACAGTTATAGAAACTTCTGATGGAGGATATTTTATTAGTGGAAGCTCTCTTTCAAATATTTCTGGAGACAAAACAGATAACACATTTGAAGACAGCCAGAGCTTCTGGATATTGAAACTTAATTCTGTAGGCATAATTGAATGGCAAAATGATATAGATGGTTCATTGGGGGAAAGACTTCCAAAAGCAATTCAAAACAACGATAATAGCTTTATGATCTGCGGTCAATCTTCTTCAAATATTTCTGGAGATAAAACTGAAAATAGTAGAGGGGAAGCTGATTTCTGGATCATAAAGCACTCAGCAACTTTGGGGTTGGAAGAAAATTCATTAATAAAAACAATAACCCTCTACCCCAACCCCGTAAAAAATACACTGCAACTAAACACCCAAGACAAAACCATAGACCAAGTAAACATTTATACAATCACGGGTAGTAAGGTTTTGCAACTGGATGTTGACACCGTCTCTCCAACCGTGGATGTTTCCAGCTTGGCTACGGGCGTTTATTATGTGCAGTTGTATTCAGGAAAGAATGTGGCCGTGAAGAAGTTTGTGAAAGAATAGAAAATAAAAATTATGAATAGAAATTTATTTAGCAGTTTCGTTTTAGCAGTCATTACAATTTCGCTTTACGCCCAAGACCCAAACATTCTTTGGCAGCGGACTATTGGGGGGGAAAATCAAGACATTGAATATTTTATTATTTCTACCACGGATGGAGGATTTTTAACAGGAGGAACATCAAAATCTATGATATCTGGTGAAAAAACAGAAGATTCTTTTGGAGAGGAAGATTTCTGGATACTAAAATTTAATGCTGAAGGTGAAATTGAATGGCAACGAACCTTGGGAGGAGATCAAGCTGATACGGCTTTCAATGCAAGACAGACATATGATGGGGGATTTCTAATAGTTGGAGGCTCATATTCGGGAATTTCCGGCAATAAAACGGAGCCCTCACGAGGAGATCGAGATTATTGGATAATTAAACTTGATGCTGATGGAAATACGTTGTGGCAGAAAACCTATGGCGGCGATTCTAATGATTTGGGAAAAGATATTGAAATATTAGATAATGGCCACTATTTAGTTTTAGGCTATTCATACTCTGGCATTTCAGGAGATAGAACAATTCCCAATAACTCAAATGGTGATTGCTGGCTGTTAGTTATTAATGACAATGGAGAATTAATTTCTCAAAGGAGTCATCCGATTTACGGGGCTGAATCTGCATCCCATATTAGAAACACATCTAACGGTGGATATGCAATTAGCGCTTCTAGCAATATGGAGGATTATATACTGTCAAATTATAATGAGAACGGCAATTTTCTATGGGAGAAAAATTTCGGTGGTGATGGTTGGGATTTTGCTACAAACTTTATAGTTACAGCTGACAACGGATTTATTATTATCGGTTTTTCAGACTCAAATATATCTGGAAATAAAACAGAAGACAGTCGTGGCGCCACAGATTATTGGATTTTAAAATTAAACTCAATGGGTGAAATACAATGGCAAAAAACATTTGGAGGAAATGAGATAGACGCGCCTTATACAATTATTGAAACTCCTGATTATGGCTACCTTTTAGTAGGTTATTCGGCTTCGGAGATATCAGGGGATAAAACGGTAGGTTTAGTAGAACCAACTGACTATTGGTTTTTAAAATTAAATAGTGTTGGAATAATAGAATGGCAAAAGGACATAGGGGGTGATGGTGCAGATGCACGGCCTAGAGCTACCCTAATAAATGATGGAAGTTTAGTGATTTCTGGAATTTCCAATTCTAATATTTCAGGGGACAAAACTGAAAATTCAAGAGGTGAAAGTGATTTTTGGATTGTTAAATACAATATTATTCTTGACATTGTAGAAAATCCCTTACTTTCTGCCACAACCCTCTACCCCAACCCCGCAAAAAACACACTGCAACTAAACACCCAAGACAAAACCATAGACCAAATAAACATTTACACCATGACGGGCAGCAAGGTTTTGCAACTGGATGTTGACACCGTTTCGCCAACTGTGGATGTTTCCAGCTTGGCTTCGGGCGTTTATTATGTACAATTGTATTCCGGTAAAAATGTGGCCTTGAAAAAGTTTGTGAAAGAATAATGTCAATTCATAATTCCGATTTTTTTAGTCTTACATCCTAAGTCTTTCAGCGCAGCGGTCTTAAGTCAAATTTTCAAAGAAAATTTATTTCCCACCCCTTGCTTTTCAAATAAATAACACTACATTTGCACCCCTCTTAGACAAAAATCAGTTTTGTTTGAAGGGTGAGAAAACAATGATTTATTAACTATTTTGACAAAAAACTTATGGATACATTAAGTTACAAAACAGTATCTGCCAACAAAAACACCGTTGCCAAGGAATGGTTGTTGGTCGATGCGGACGGCCAGGCATTGGGTCGTCTTGCCAGCGAAGTTGCTAAATTGCTTCGTGGAAAGCACAAGCCAAGTTTCACCCCGCACGTAGATTGTGGTGATAACGTAATTATTATTAACGCCAGTAACGTAAAACTTACAGGTAACAAATGGAACGACAAAACGTACATTCGCCACACAGGTTATCCTGGTGGGCAACGTAGCCTTACCGCTACCGAAATGTACAAAAAAGACCCTACGAGGCTTGTTGAAAAAGCTGTTAAAGGAATGCTTCCCAAAAACAAATTGGGGGCAGAATTGTTCAGAAACCTGAAAGTGTATGCAAGCGCAGCACACAACCAGGAAGCACAAAAACCTAGAACTATTAACCTTAACAACAGCAACTAATGGAGACAATTCACAAAATAGGCAGAAGAAAGACCGCTGTTGCCCGTGTTTACCTTAAAGAAGGCAAGGGAAACATTACCATCAACAAGCGTGAGTTGGAAAACTATTTTCCAACGGGAACACTTCAGTATAAAGTAAAACAACCTTTAACACTTACCGATAACGAAAAGACTTTCGACATTTCAGTAAATGTATTTGGAGGTGGAATCACAGGGCAGGCAGAAGCCATTCGTCTTGCAATTTCCCGCGCTATGTGCGAGCTTAACGATGAAAATCGTGGCATCCTTAAACCAGAAGGTTTGCTTACAAGAGACCCAAGAATGGTAGAGCGTAAGAAATTCGGACAGAAGAAAGCGCGTAAGAAATTCCAGTTCTCTAAACGTTAATGCTTCGGCTGCGCTCAGCAACCGATTTTTAAAAATACTTGTGTGGTGTCGTTCACTGAGCGAAGTCGAAGTGAGGCACCGCACAATTTTAAGTTCATATTCATTATTAATCAAAAAAGCTGTTATCCGTCTTTGGCGGAGTTAGTTTAGCATCTAAACCAAATTCTTTTAGAAGCGGTTGCTATCCTTTCACAGAACGTAAACTAAAACAAAATGGCAAAAAAAGTAGAAGTAAAAGACTTACTTGACGCTGGTGTGCACTTTGGCCACCTAACCCGCAAATGGAACCCAAACATGGCGCCGTATATCTATATGGAGCGCAACGGGATCCACATTATCAACCTGTACAAAACCGCTGCAAAAATCAACGAGGCCAATGAAGCCCTTAAGAAAATTGCAGCCAGTGGCCGCAAAATCCTTTTTGTAGCTACCAAAAAACAAGCAAAGGACATTGTTGCCGAAAAAGCAAAGAATGCAAACATGCCGTACATTACCGAAAGATGGCCGGGCGGTATGCTTACCAACTTTGTGACTATCCGTAAAGCCGTTAAGAAAATGGCTGCTATCGACAGGATGAAGCAAGATGGTACTTTCAACACCCTTTCAAAGAAGGAGCGTTTGGCCGTAGATCGTCTTCGTGCAAAATTGGAAAAGAACCTTGGTTCCATTTCCGATATGAGCCGCCTTCCCGCAGCACTTTTTGTGGTTGATACAACCCGCGAGCACATTGCAGTTGCAGAGGCTATGAAACTGAACATTCCAATCTTCGCAATGGTAGATACAAACAGCGACCCACGCGTTATTGACTATGTAATTCCAGCTAACGATGATGCTTCAAAATCTATCGAAAGCATTATGAGTTTTGTTTCTGAAGCTATTATTGAAGGTCTTTCTGAAAGAAAATCTGGTAAAGATGACGATAGCGATGACGAAGAAGAAATGGAAAAGAAGGTGAAAGCTCCTAAAAAAGCAAAAGCTGAAGTTCCTTTAACTGATGATGACGATGTTGAAGTTATGAAAAAAGCAAAAAAGCCTGTTCGTCAGAAATCAAAAAAAGAAGTTCTTAACGAAGAAGAATAACGATTTCATAAAATTTAAAAGTCGTTGGGTTCTTTTCTTTGTAGAAAATAATTTTAACGGCTTTTTTTAATATTAAACTTTAAAATTTTATAAAAATGGCAAACATAACAGCCGCAGAAGTAAATAAACTAAGACAAACCACCGGTGCCGGAATGATGGACTGCAAAAACGCTTTAGTTGAAGCAGGTGGAAATATGGAAGAAGCAATCTCAATCCTTCGAAAAAAAGGACAGAAAATTGCTGAAAAAAGAGCCGATCGCGATTCCAGTGAAGGTGTTGCAACCGTAAAAGTGAACAGCAACAACACAAAAGGGGTTGCTATTTCATTGAACTGTGAAACCGATTTTGTTGCCAAAAACGATTCTTTCATTGAAATGGCCAACAAAATGGCTGAAATTGCTTTGAACACAGCTTCAAAGGAAGAATTTTTGAATTCTAAATTTGATACTATTACCGTTGCTGAGAAATTGACTGAGCAAACTGGGGTTATCGGTGAGAAAATAGAGATTGGCGGGTATGAAATTTTGGAAGCTCCATTCGTAGGCTCTTACGTTCACGGGAACAAAATTGCTGCCTTAACTGGTCTTTCAAAAAAGGTTGACAATGCTGAGGAATTGGCAAAGGACGTTTCTATGCAAGTTGCATCCATGGGCGCTACTACCCTTTCTTATAAAGATTTTGATCCAGAATTTGTTGCTTCTGAAACTGAGGCAAGAATCGCTGTAATTGAAAAGGAAAACATAGAATTGGGCCGTTTGGGCAAAACCCTTAAAAATGTACCTAAATACATTTCAAGAGCACAATTGACTCCAGAGGTTTTGGCACAGGCCGAAGCTGATGCAAAAGCGGAATTGAAAGCTGAAGGAAAGCCAGAGCAAATCTGGGACAAGATTCTTCCAGGAAAATTGGAACGTTTTATTAGTGACAATACTACACTTGACCACGAAAAAGCGTTGCTTGACCAAAACTTTATTAAAGATGAGAAAAAGAGCGTTGCAGATTATGTAAAAACGTATGGCGATGTTGCCGTTGTTGGCTTTAAGAGAGTTTCTTTGGCATAAGCTTTTAAGCAAATATAGAACTGAAAAGAGGCTGGAAATTTCCAGCCTCTTTTTATATAATTGTCACACTGAGCCTGCCTTGCCGCTGGCAGGCTTGTCAAAGTGCGATTGTAGCATTTATATAACGAACAATAAAATATCTATTCTTTAACAAATTTTTTGTTTGTTGTATTCCCGCTTTCATCCTCAATATTCAAAAAATAGATGCCGCTGACGAGTTGGGAGACATCTATTGCCGTTTTATTGTGAAGCGCTACGCTTTGGGTGCTTAAAAGTTTGCCCTCAAGGTTGAAGATTTTTACTTTTAGATTTCCTGTGGTGCTTTTTGAAGTTAGAAATATCTGGCTTTTAACGGGGTTGGGGTGGATGAAGAATTGAGTTTTATGAAAATCTTGACTTGATAGAATGTGGTCGCCGTAAATTGCCTGGTCGCCCGTATGCGAGGTTAGCTCCAAGGTCTTGTGTCCATTGGTGCCCGTCGTTATGGAATAAACGTAAAGATTCCCAGGGCTTTGATCGAAAAAGGGAAAATAAATCACTTCATAATCCTCGTTTATCTGCAAGTTGCAATCTATTAAAGTTACCTGCAAAGGGGGCTGAAAACTAAAATCCGGAGTATTTGGGCCGTATTCCACGAGACCGGTAATGGAGTTGCACACAACAGAAATAAAGCCATCGACTCCATCTCCATTTGAAATTGCCTGAAAACGGGCTACAACATTTTGGACTTCAGGATTACGGGGAGGTGGATAGTGTTCGCCGTTTATGACAAGATCGTGCAGATACCAGTCCACCCCTGCCAATTGAGGGTCTTGGGCAGAACCAGTGTGAAAAATAAGTATAGCGAGGAATAAAATTATACATTTCATGATTACGGGGGTTTTTATTGTTTTGCCAAAGTTTTTGATTGTTGTATCTGTCCATCACATACCAATGCCACGGAATAAAGGCCTGTGGGATAGGATGAAATGTCTATAGTTGTCTGGAATTCGGTAGTGTCTAGAATATAATTGTTTGAAGTACCATTGGCATTTATTTGACCTACTATCTGGTTTTCCAGGTATTCGTGAGTTAACTCAAAACCGGTATCCACAACTCCAGCCTTTACACTTGGATTGCCTTGCGTAATATTCCATGCAAAGGGTGCTTTTATCAAGTCCAACTGACTTAGCGAGGTGTCGAAAAGAGCCTGATAGTCATCTGGGACGAATAAAGGTTCGCGGTTTTTTGAAGAGGTTCCAATGAATAACTTGTTTTAGCTACTACATAATAATCTTGTCTAGTTTGGCCATTCAGCAAAACTGAAGAAAAAACAAGCACAATAAATATTAAAATTCTTTGTGGGCGTGTGTTTTCATACTTTGGTCGATTAAAGTTAGTCAATTTGTTAAAGCTATGCCAAAATATTTATAAATAAAACAGGATTTTTCCTGTTTTTTTAGGGGGATTTCCCCCTTTTTAATGAAGTGCGTTTCCTACAAAATAAAAATCCTTTGGAAGAGCTTTCTCCCAAAGGGTTTTTAATTTATGCTAAAATAGAGGTCTCGACTTTAGTTTACCCTGAGCGAAGTCGAAGGGCTCGAACTGACATTGCAATAATATATCATTCCTTCATAATTTTCTTTACCGTCTTTCTCCCTTCGGAAGAAATAACTGCTATATATATTCCTGCATTTAAATCTTCCATATTAAGTTCCGCTTTTTCTTTTAAAGGTTTAACATCCAAAACTTTTCTTCCCAAGACATCGTAAACCTCTACTTTATCAATTGGAGTATTTGCTTCAATGAATATTTTATTTGAAGTTGGGTTTGGGTAGATTGCTACTTCAGTTTGCTGCAAATCTTCGGCGCCCAAATTTGTTCTTACTCCAAAAATGGTTTGATAACTATTCCCGCCAAAATTGGCTGTAACGGTATAGACTCCTGTTGGCCAAGTGGAATCCACTTCATAATTCCATTGAGCCCAAGCCGCCACATAATCTGGCCAAGGGGATGCGAAATCATAATCATAAAGAATGCTATTATCGGGTTTTCTAACTGTTATATGTGTGTTGGCATTCATTTGAAGATCGCGATAAAATATTCGGAACCTTATCGTTTCTCCGTTCTCAAAGTTCAGTTCTTCGTATGTATTTTCAGGCACACCACAATCTGAGTCAAAATTGTCTGAATTGTGCGTAGAGAGTGTTAATATTTCAGGAACAAAATAAGCAGGCTGGTCTATCCACCAGCTATCAGCATTCATACTATTGCAAGGCCCGGCATAAGGGTCTATCGTGTTCCCAACGGAATTATGAACTTCAAAATGAAGGTGTGGAATATCACTACTGCCAGAGCTTCCTGCCCTCCCCAAATATTCACCTGCAGCAACTGAGTCACCGATATTTTTAGAGGTTGAGCTACCGTTTTGGAAATGCCAATACCAACTTCTTGATCCATCAGCATGCTCTAAAATAATTCCATTCCAATTTGGGTTTCCATTATTCACACAATTATGATCAAAGTTTCCATCACGTTTATCTACAATTATTCCCGGTGCCGCAGCAATTACCTCCATAACGTCTTCTTCCATCTTTTTCCATGGGTAAGGCCATACCACATAATCAGTTCCTGCATGATTACCGTTTGCCCAATCATAGGTTCTTTGTCCACAGTTATAATCTAGTAATTGGCCGTTCGGACTAAGGTTTTGATCCACTTGATTAAACAATGAATAATATCCATAATCGCTATATCCTGCTTTGGGTCTAAAAGGAAGGATAAATAGGGGGTGCCCTCCACGTTTTTGAAATGCGTTTGGATTTTTTTGAAGAATGGCCCGTTTGTTCACTTCAATTTCCTGCATTATCTCTGTTCGTTGTTCATCAGTAATGCATTCCGTTTTGGGTAAGGAAATAGGGTGAAAAGAAACTGGAGATGGCGGTGCCTTAAAACCTTTATTTTGAGCAGTTGCAAAAATTGAAACGCTCAACAATAAATAGAATAGATGCTTTTTCATAATGTGGAATTTTTAAGGATTTTTTGTATTTTATTATTTATACATCGAAGGAACCATAGAAATGTCATCGCGGAAAAATATTTTTTTGTGATTTTTTTTTACTCACTGTTTTCCAAAAACTACTTTTTTCAATTACTTCCACCGCATCAATAATTTTCTTTATTTTTGCGCTGTAAAAATCTGCTATGCACTACAAAAGAATTCTTTTAAAACTTTCCGGCGAAGCCTTAATGGGTGAACAACAATATGGAATTGATCCTGTACGTCTAAAAGAATACGCCCAAGAAATAAAACAAATTACCGCCAAAGGTGTTGAAGTGGCCATCGTTATTGGCGGCGGAAACATTTTTAGGGGATTGGCTGGCGCCAGTAGCGGTATGGACCGTGTGCAGGGCGACCATATGGGAATGTTGGCAACCGTAATTAACGGACTGGCATTGCAAAGTGCACTGGAGAACGAAGAGGTAGCCACTCGTTTGCAAAGTGCCATCAACATCAATGAAGTGGCCGAGCCTTTTATTCGCAGGAAAGCCATCCGCCATTTGGAAAAAGGACGTGTAGTGATTTTTGGTGGTGGAACGGGAAATCCTTATTTCACGACAGATTCGGCAGCGGTTTTAAGAGCTATCGAAATTGGTGCAGATGTTATTTTGAAAGGAACCCGCGTGGATGGAATCTATACCAGCGACCCAGAAAAAGACAAACTTGCAACAAAATTTGATTTTATCAGTTTTGAAGATGTATTGCAGAAAGGATTGAAAGTGATGGACACCACCGCTTTCACCTTGAGCCAGGAAAACGAATTGCCAATCATCGTTTTTGATATGAACACCAAAGGAAATCTTTTGAAAGTAGTTTCCGGAGAAAAGATTGGAACTAAAGTAAATTTATAATTATTGGTTTAATTTTTGAAAGGTGAAATTCAGCTTAAAAAAATTTTAGTATGGAAGACGAAATAGATTTTATAATTGACGGTACAAAAGAAGCAATGGGCAATGCCCTGAAGCATCTTGAAAAGGAGTTTGTAAACATTCGTGCCGGAAAAGCTTCGCCAGCAATGGTTGGGAGCGTAATGGTAGATTATTATGGAAGCCAGACCCCACTTAGCCAAGTTGCAAACGTAAGCACCCCAGACGGGATGACCATTAGCATTCAACCTTGGGAGAAAGGAATGATTCCTGAAATTGAGCGAGGCATCCATTTGGCAAACATCGGCTTCAACCCTATGAACAATGGGGAAAGTGTTATAATCTCTGTTCCGCCTTTAACCGAAGAACGCAGAAGAGATTTGGCCAAACAAGCTAAATCTACTGCCGAGGAAGCAAAAATAGGTGTTCGTAATGACCGTAAAAACGCCAATAACGATCTTAAAGCCTTGGATATTTCAGAAGATCTTAAAAAGAGCTTGGAAGAAGATATTCAGGAAATGACTGACCAACACATCAAAAAGATCGACGAGATCTTGGCAAAAAAAGAAAAAGAAATAATGACGGTTTAAAACCGTTTCGTTAAACTAAATACAATAAAGCGGCAACTATGCCGCTTTATTTTTACTTTTAAGAACATAGAAAACTTCCTTCATTACCTATGCGCAAAATAATTTTCTTTTTTTCATTGCTAATGGGGTTTTCTGTATATGCGCAAGATCCGGTAATTGAAACCAAGAAAGATTCCATTGTTTCTGAAATAAAGGAAACGGTTACCGAAGTACAGGAAGATGCTTCTGAATTAAATGAAGAAAAAAACCATCCGCTTACTACTGGGTACTTTCCCGTTGGTTTTTTCAATATTGATCTTAAAACACTTTTTAAATATAATGGCTACGAAGGCTTTCGCCTTGGAATTGGGGGACTTACCAATGAAAGGCTTTTTGAAAATTACAAACTGGGCGGCTACATAGTTTATGGATTTAAGGACGAAGCCTTCAAATATAGCGCTGGGGGAAGTGCTTTAGTCAACAAAGAGAAAAAAGCGTGGGTAAGCCTTTATTACACAGACGACATTAAAGAAATTGGGACCTATGATTTTTTAACCGATGCTCGGTTTTATTCCCTTTTTGAACCACGGCTTATTAATATTATCCAGTTTTATAAATACACAAAATGGCAGGCCAATATTCAAAGTGAGCCAACATCAAAAATACTTGCGGAGTTTCAGATAGCCCACAGTGATGTAAGCAATATTGAAGATTACTATTTTATTAAGGACGGAAAAAGTTATACCGATTATAAACTTGCAGAGGCTATTCTTTCCTTCCGTATAAAGCTGAAAACTGATTCTATAATAAATGACGACAACGAAAAAGTAAGTGTTGACCATCTTCCAAAAATAAGCGCCCAAGTTACGCAAGGTCTTAAAGGGATTGCAGGGAGTGATTTTAATTATACAAAATTTGGGCTGAAGCTGGATTATGAAATTGAACGAAAAAATGTTTCTTCCTCTAGTTTTCTTTTACAAGGTGAACTTGCTTTGGGCGATGTGCCTTTAACCCATTTATTTCACACTTTCCCTAACCAGCCTACAAAAAGTAGTATTATGAGGCGGTTTTCTGTGGCGGGCGTGCAGAGTTTTGAAACAATGTACTTTGGTGAATTTTACTCAGATAAATTAGTAATGTTTCAGATGAAGCACACTTTTAGAAGGTTTAAACTTGCTGAAAAATGGAAACCGGAATTGGTTGTAATTTCACGTAATGCCTTAGGAGATATGAGCAATACGAGCCGTCATTTTGGAGTTCCTTTTAATACGCTCGACCATTTGTACAATGAAGCAGGTTTGGAGCTTAACAAGATTGCGCTTGGTTTTGGGCTGAGCTTTGCATACAGATATGGCTACTACAACTTGCCTAACTTTGAGGACAATGTTTCGTTTAAGTTTACTTTTAATTTGAAGATTTAGATTGGCGCTCAAGTTTCAGAATTTAACAACTTAATTTAAGGAATCCACACAAGAAATAATTTAGAATATGTCCATTCGCCATTTCTGAATTCATAAATACGGACATGGCCTTCAATAGAATAACTATAACTTACAGCAGCTAAGTTGTAACCTTCATTAAAATGTGTTATTTGTGAATTTACAAAAAAGGTTTTGCAAAGCTTTTAAGCTCCCAAAATACATCCAAAATTTCCTTACTAATTATCCCAAATACGTACCTTTGTCCATTCTATAAAAAATTGCTTTGAACAAACTTTTTAGTATTGGGTTTTGGAGTTGGGTGGCACGTTTTATTTTACGGAACCGAACCTGGATTATAATAGTTATTGCAGCCATTACTGTAATGCTGGCGCTTCAGTGGAAAAACATGCGTTTTACCTATACGGAGGCTAATTTGCTGCCGGATGATCACCCTATAAATCTTGAATACGATCAATTTCTTTCCCATTTTGGAGAAGAGGGCAACTTGATTGTTATGGGTGTGAAGGATTCTACCATTTTCACTCCTGAAAAATTTAAGGCTTGGAACCAACTTTCCAAAGATATTGGCAAGTTTAAGGAGGTGGAACTGACGCTTTCCGTAGGAAACCTGAAAAAACTAGAAAAGAAAGACAGTACGGGCTTTGAGTTGGTCCCTTTTATAAAAGATTCGGTTTTTACGGATGCGAATCTGGCTGTGTATAAAGACGAGCTTTTTAATAAACTTCCTTTTTATGACGGGCTTATTTATAGTCCAGACAAGCAGAGTATCCGCTCCGCGATTTATATGAAAAAGGATATTGTTAATACTGCAGAACGAAAGGATTTTGTGATAAAGGATTTGATTCCGCTAATCAAAAAGTTTGAGGCAGAGACGGGCATTACGGTTTATACATCTGGAATGCCGTACATACGCACGCTGAACTCCCAGAGTATTATTGATGAGATTGGGTTGTTTATTGGAGCAGCGCTTTTTGTTACTTCGCTTATATTTTTCTTCTTTTTTCGCTCTTTGCGAGCCACATTCATTTCTATGATTACCGTGATTATCGGGGTTATGTGGGCTTTCGGATTTTTGGGATTGATGCACTATGAAATTACGGTGTTAACAGCTCTTATTCCGCCTTTAATTATTGTGATTGGAATTCCGAATTGCATTTTCCTCATAAACAAATACCAACAGGAAATAAAACTGCACGGTAACCAAGCAAAATCATTACAACGTGTAATTACAAAAGTGGGGAACGCAACCTTGATGACCAACTTGACAACGGCTTCGGGCTTTGCAACTTTTATTTTGGTGAAGAGTGAGCTCTTGAGCGAATTTGGTATTGTGGCTTCCATCAATATTGTGGCTATCTTTTTGTTGAGTTTGCTTATAATTCCTATTATTTACAGCTATATGCCGGTGCCAAAAGACAAGCACCTAAAGCATTTGAACAAAAGGTGGATTAACAAATTTGTTAATTGGATAGAACGGATGGTGCGTGAGCGTCGCATCACAATTTATATTGTGGCCGTCCTGCTTCTTTGTACAAGCATTATCGGAATTTTCAATATTAAAATTTCAGGAAGCCTTATTGAAGATATGCCAAAAAATACTGGCTTCTTTGATGATATTCGGTTTTTTGAAAAGGAATATGAAGGCATTATGCCCTTGGAAATAATGGTTGATACTAAGAAGAAAAAAGGCGTGATGAACCTTTCCACCTTAAAACGTATTGATGAGTTGCAGGATCACATAAAAGAAATTCCTGAGTTTGCAAAACCTATTTCGGTTGCGGAATTGGTGAAGTATTCCAAACAAGCTTATTATAATGGCAATCCAGAATATTACCAACTTCCGAATAGCCAAGAGAAGAATTTTATACTTTCTTACGCTAAAAACAGCAATACAAATACAAACCTACTGAACAGCTATGTAGATAGTACGGGCCAGTTTGCACGTATTACCACATTCATGAAAGATACTGAACCTGACAGGTTTGAACGAATTGAGGAAGACCTTCACAAGGAAGTAAACAAAGTTTTTCCGCCAGACAGATACAATGTTTCTGTTACGGGCAAAGCATTGGTTTTTCAAAAAGGAACTCATTATTTGGTGAATAACCTGATTCTTTCACTCTCTTTGGCCATTTTCTTAATCGCCTTGTTTATGGCGTGGATGTTCCGAAGTTTTAAAATGATTGTAATTTCTTTAATTCCAAACTTACTGCCACTAATCATAACCGCTGGAGTAATGGGCTTTGTGGGCGTTCCCATAAAACCCTCTACTATTTTGGTATTCAGTATTGCCTTTGGTATTTCGGTAGATGACACCATACATTTTCTCGCAAAATACAGGCAGGAACTTATAGCCAATAACTGGAAAATCAAGAAATCTGTTTTTGCAGCTTTGCGGGAAACAGCCGTAAGTATGTTTTATACCTCCATTGTGCTTTTCTTTGGGTTTTCAGTGTTCACCATTTCCAGCTTTGGAGGTACGGTAGCTTTGGGGGCGTTGGTTTCCATAACGCTACTTTTTGCAATGCTGTCCAATTTACTGTTACTTCCCACATTGCTACTTTCACTGGAAAGAAGCATAGCGAACAAGGAAACCATGAAAAAACCCGCAATTGAAATTTTATCAAACGACGAAGAAGAAGTTGGCATTTAATTCAGAATTAAAAATTTATATTTTGGGATTTGGGATTTTCTTTTTTGGAATTTTTTTCAAGTATCTTTGCTCCTCTTAAAAATCGACCATGCAAGACAAAACAATAGATGAATTGTTGAAAAGTGAAAAAACCCACGTGGAAGTAATCGTTCGCGGTTGGGTGCGCTCTTTTAGAAGCAATAGATTCATTGCATTAAATGACGGATCAACAATAAAAACCCTACAATGTGTAGTGGATTTTGAAAATTTTGAGGAAGAAATCCTTAAAAGAGTAACTGTTGGCGCCGCCATTGAAGTCAAGGGCGCGCTAGTGGAAAGCCAAGGCCAAGGCCAAACGCTAGAAATACAGGTTTCAAAATTGACCATTTTAGGCGAAGCAAACCCAGAAGAGGTAAAACTTACCATACTTTCACCAAAAAGACATTCGCTAGAAACCTTGCGCGAGCAGGCACATTTGCGAATCCGCACAAATACTTTTGGCGCCGTAATGCGAACACGATCTAAATTGGCTTTTGCCGTTCACGAATATTTTCAGAAAAACGGGTTCAATTATATGCACTCACCTATTATTACCGGAAGTGATGCCGAAGGCGCTGGCGAAATGTTTCGGGTTACGAATTTAGATGCAAAAAATCCGCCGTTGGATGAAACCGGCAACGTAAATTATAAAGAAGATTTCTTTGAAAAAGAAGCCAACCTAACCGTAAGCGGGCAGTTGGAAGCTGAAACGTATGCAATGGCACTCGGAAAAGTCTATACGTTCGGGCCAACTTTTAGGGCTGAGAACTCAAACACCAGCCGCCACTTAGCTGAGTTTTGGATGATTGAGCCAGAGGTTGCCTTCAATGATTTGGACGCTAACATGGATCTAGCGGAAGATTTCATAAAGTACGTTGTAAACTATGCATTGGAAAATTGTGCGGATGACTTAGAATTTCTTGAAAACCGCTTACTGGAAGAAGAAAAGAACAAGCCACAGGATGAGCGAAGCGAAATGAAACTTCGTGAAAAGCTTCGTTTTATTTTGGAGAACAATTTTAAAAGAGTGAGCTATACAGAAGCGATAGATATTTTGAAACGCTCCAAACCAAACCAAAAGAAAAAATTCAAATATATTATTGAGGAATGGGGCGCCGATCTTCAAAGCGAGCACGAGCGGTTTTTGGTGGAAAAGCACTTTAAATGTCCCGTAATTCTTTTTGATTATCCCGCAAATATAAAATCGTTTTACATGCGTTTGAATGACGATGGAAAAACGGTTCGCGCAATGGACGTGTTGTTTCCAGGAATTGGAGAAATAGTGGGTGGTTCGCAACGGGAAGAGCGTTATGACGTTTTGCTTGAAAAAATGAAAACCATGAACGTTGATGCAAAAGAACTATACTGGTATTTGGATCTCCGCAAATTTGGAACCGCCGTTCACAGTGGTTTTGGGCTTGGCTTTGAGCGTTTGGTGCAGTTTACCACGGGAATGGGCAACATTCGCGATGTAATTCCTTATCCACGTACTCCGGGCAACGCGGAGTTTTAACTCCAAAAAAGCATAAGATTGTATTAAAACTGGCTACTTCATTATTTTAGTAGCTGGTTTTTTTTAACTTTATGAAGAACTAATTACATATATGTTAAAGCAACAATTAAACTTTAAACTTTCCCAGAAATTATCGCCTCAACAAATACAGTTGATGAAGATGATCCAACTGCCCACGCAGGCTTTTGAGCAACGTATTGCACAGGAACTTGAAGAAAACCCTGCTTTGGAAGGTGGAAAGGAGGAAATTGAAAACTTTGATGATGAATTTAGCAACGATGAATTTGGCGACAATTATGACGAAGGCAACGAAGTAATTGAAACTGATATAAACGTTGACGATTACTTAAGCGATGACGAAGTGCCCAGCTATAAACTTTCCGCTAACAATTATAGTGCTGACGATGAAGAACGGCAAATGCCCTATGCCGCCGGAACTTCTTTTACACAGCATTTAATGCAGCAATTGAGTACCTATCGATTGGACGAAAAGGAAAAGGAAATTGCGGAGTTTTTGGTGGGAAGCGTTGATGAAAGTGGCTATTTAAGACGTGAATTACAGGAAATTGTTGATGATTTGGCTTTTACCCAAAACATTTACACCTCAGAGGATAAAGTTGAAAAAGTACTGAAAATAGTTCAGGAATTGGATCCTGCCGGAGTTGCGGCCCGCGATTTACAGGAATGTTTATTGCTTCAGTTGGAACGAAGGGAACATACACCACCTGTAGTTTTAGCAATTGAGATTATTGAAGACTCCTTTGATCATTTCAGCAAAAAACATTACAAAAAACTAATCCAAAAGTTTGATATAACTGAAGACCAACTAAGGGATGCAATCCATGAAATTGAAGGATTGAACCCCAAACCTGGTGGCACATATTCTGGAAATACAAGAATGGTGGAACATGTAGTTCCTGATTTCGCAATAAAAATTATTGATGGCGAATTGGATTTAACCTTAAACGGAAGAAACGCGCCAGAGCTTCACGTGAGCCACGATTACACCAATATGCTGAAGGGCTACAAAGAGTCCAAAGATAAATCCAAAGCCCAGAAAGACGCTGTAATGTTCATAAAACAAAAGCTAGATGCCGCCAAATGGTTTATAGATGCTATCAAGCAACGCCAACAAACTCTTTTTGTTACTATGAATGCAATTATGCACCATCAAGAAGAATATTTTTTGAGCGGCGATGAACGCAAGTTGAAACCGATGATCTTAAAAGACATTGCTGACAAAATCAACATGGACGTTTCCACGGTTTCACGTGTAGCGAACAGCAAATATGTGGACACTCCTTACGGAACAAAGTTGATAAAGGATTTTTTCAGTGAATCAATGAAAAACGATCAAGGAGAAGATGTTTCTACCAAGGAAATAAAGAAGATTCTTGAAATAACCATATCCGAGGAAAACAAACGAAAGCCGCTTACAGATGATAAACTGGCTAAAATTTTATTGGAGAAAGGCTATCCAATTGCACGAAGGACCATTGCCAAATACAGGGAACAATTGGATTTGCCAGTGGCAAGACTTAGAAAAGAAATTTGATGAATTTATTTCTTAAAACCGCATCATATATCTTTCATCCTTTATTGATGCCTATTTTGGGCACCATACTTTATTACAGTGTTACGCCCAAATATTTAGACCCCCAGTTGGTTCGTGTGGAACTTTTTTCAATTATAATCATTACTATTTTAATTCCTATTGTTATCTTTTTCTTTTTGAAAAATATACGCGTTGTGGAAACCATCTATTTAAAAGAAGTGAAGGAGCGCAAATTTCCTTTAATGATACAGTGTGTTCTTTTATTGCTTATCATCAAAATGGTTTTTGATCCTTATGAAGACCCTGAGTTATATTATTTTTTTGTTGGAATTCTTTTTTCAGCCTTTAGTGCGCTGGTCATGGTGTTTTTTAAATTAAAAGTCAGCCTTCACCAAATGGGCGTAGCTGGAATTTTAATGTTTCTTGTTGGATTGAGTGCACATTTCAAAATAAACTTACTTATAACTATCAGTTTTTTCCTTTTTGTAAACGGCTGGGTTGCTTCATCCCGTCTGAATAATAATTCGCACACGTATCCAGAACTTGGCGTGGGATTATTTTTGGGGGCATTACCGCAATTGATTCTATTCAACCTTTGGTTATAGAATGTAGAACATCAAACCTAGTTTGAGGGTTCTAAAATCCACCGCTTCCCCATCAACAGTCACTGCATCTTTGAAGAAAGGATTTATACTATAGGAAGCAAATAAGTTAAACGTGCTGTATCCAAAACTTAGTGTAGCAGACAATCGAACTGGATCAAACTCTGGAATTTTTGTTTGGTTCACGTTGTTCCCTGGTTGTTTAAAAGTTGCTTTATACCAATATGCATAACCCACCCTAAAGCCAGCATAAACCCTCCAAAATTTATAGCTTGAAGCTGTAGAAGTTCGCCATCTGAATTCCAAAGGAGCTTCAATTATGGCCATATTGAATCGATTTCGGGTAAAATCTACATTCCCATCTAAAACCCTAAAAATTGTTTCGTTATTTGCGTTTTCTCCTATAAAAAGATTCTGTCCAAATTGGTCAATTGCAATTCCTGCGCCTATTGCAATAGCAATATTTCTTTGTTTGTTAATGGGCATATCCCTAACAAATCCGAATTGAACACCACCAGAAAGACCACGAGTATTCACTCCAGAGGGCATATTTAAGGGCGCATTATATGTTAGGCCAATATAAAACTGGTCCTCTCTATAAAGCGAATCAACTGATACAGGAGGAATAGTGTCCTGAGCCAAAACTGTAATAGAAACAAGACCTATAAATAATGTAAAGTAGATTCTAAATATCTTTTGCATACCCATAAAGATAAATTTATTTTTCAGAATAAAGGGAACAAAAAAACGCCTTGATCCCAAAAAACCTCGGGTCAAGGCGTTTTAAAAAATATAGCTAAAAAGCCTTATTGATTTATTTCATTTCCAGGAGTGGTAATATAGATAATCTTTAACATGTTAAGATCACGTAATTCCTGTTTAATATCTGTAACCATTCCGGTATTTGTCTTTTCATCAACTTTAAGTGCAACCATCACATAATCCTGAAGTTCAGGAAGAAGTTTTTGGCGTGCTTCCGTTAATGCAAATTTAATATTGGAAAGATCAGTGTACTTATCACCAATCTGTATTTTAGGCTCTGAGCCGTATTTGTCCTGATATCTGGAGCTTGGCTTTCCAGCATAAATATAAACCGATCGGTCTTTCTTTAGTTTCTCAACTTGATCGGCCTTTGGCAATTTGTTTTGAACAAGCAGATTGTCATCGCGCAATACTGTTACGACCATGAAGAAGAACAGGAGCATAAATACAATATCCGGTAAGGATGCTGTAGATATGGCCGGCAATCCACCGTCTTTTTTCTTTTTAAATTTTGACATATTCTATATATTATTGTCCGGATTTTTTAGGTTCTGCTTCAGAAAGTTTTTGAGGAAATAACTTTTGAATAGTTTCCAGTTTTTCCTGTAAAGCATCTTTTGCAGCTTCGCCTTTTATCTTCCCTTCATCAAGGTCTTTCGTCTTCTCGGTAAACTTCCATCCATAAAGTCTTTCAGATTCCCGATCTCTTAAAAAATTGTATGCAGCGACAAGTTCATTTTGGACAGCTATATACATTTTATAAGAAGTAAGCCTATCATTCTGAACAGATATAACTGCTTTATCAGGATTATCCGATGATTCCGGATTTCTTTTACCCTTGCAATAATCGCAATACTCTGCAGTTCCAGAGGGTGCACCTCCGTTGTCAAGAAAATCGATTGCTGCTTGGCGCAGATCTTTAAGCTCCATCAGTTTTTCCTCTACAAGCAATTGGTCGCTTCTGTTAACATTAACAATAAAGAGGTTTTTTTCCTTGATTTTTACTTGTTCGTCTGTAGGCGGCTCCTTGGGCGGCAATTGTCTCGCTATACCCTTGTCCTTTTCAATGGTAGTAGTTACCAAGAAAAAGATAAGCAAGAGGAAAGCGATGTCAGCCATCGACCCTGCATTTACTTCAGGTGTTGCTCTTCTTGCCATTATTTTGATATTTTTTTAATTCCGCTGAAAACCATTGCTCCAATAGCTAATACTGCTAATATGTAGAATGTATACAATCCAGTACCAACCCATTTAGAACCACTTGCGGAAAGCATCTCGCCTTCCTGCATTTCCATAGGTGTACCGTTCGCCAAGACGTAAGAGATAACGACTATAAGTAGAAATGCTCCTATAGAAATTAATGTGTTCTTAATATTTCCTGCCGCTAATCCTTTTAGCACAAAGAAAAGAACGAATAGTATTGTAATTGCAAATATTATATAAGCAACGTAAAGAAAACCATCAACTCCAGCGCCAGTTGCGGCAACTTCTGTATCACCTTTTGCGATGATCATTGCAAGAAAAATAACTCCTGCAACGCTTAGAAGCAATGCTACTATTTTTAAAACTTTATGTAATGCCATCTTGTGGTTTGTTTAGATTTTGTTTTTTTGTTTGTAGTCGAACAACATGTCGATCAAAGTGATAGAAGCATCTTCCATGCTATTAACGATACTATCAATCTTAGCGATAATATAGTTATAGAAAATTTGAAGTATAATAGCCACGATCAAACCAAATACAGTTGTTAAAAGTGCCACTTTAATACCTCCTGCCACAAGTGACGGGTTCATATCACCAGCTGCCTGAATTTTATCAAAGGCAATAATCATCCCGATTACCGTACCCATGAAACCAAGCATCGGAGCCAAAGCGATGAAAAGAGATATCCAAGATACATTCTTTTCAAGCTGGCCCATCTGAACACCACCATAGGCAACTACTGCTTTTTCAGCAATATCAATACCTTCGTGGGCGCGGTCCAAACCTTGATAGTAGATTGAAGCAACAGGGCCTTTTGTGTTTCTGCATACTTCTTTAGCAGCTTCAATTCCGCCGCTGTTTAAAGCATCTTCCACATCCTGGGCCAATTTTTGAGTGTTTGTGGTAGAAAGATTAAGGTATATAATTCTTTCAATAGCAATAGCCAAACCAAGAATTAAACACAGTAATACAATCCCCATAAATCCAGGGCCACCTTCCACGAAACGCTCTTTTAACTCTTGGTGAAATCCTTTTTCGGTCTCGGCAGTGGGAGCTGCTTCATCTTGAATAATAGTAAATGTGGCTGCTGTTACCAGCGCCTGTGAACTGGTTGGCATTGTTTGCGCTGTTGCAGCGTTTGCATTTAACGTGCCTGCAAAAACGATTGCGGCAAGCGCCATAATAGAAAATAATTTTTTCATTGCTATCGACTTAAAGTTTGTTTTTAGTTAAAGGTTTAAAGATATAAAATAATTTAGTTAATCTGCAAGAATATTAATTTACACTCAAATGAGTTTCTAAATATTCTATAAGTTTGTTGCAGAGAGGAAGGGATTCGAACCCTCGATACGCTTGTGGCGTATACACACTTTCCAGGCGTGCGCCTTCGACCACTCGGCCACCTCTCTATTAATAATCAGCCATTTTGAAAATGGAGTGCCAAATATCACAAAAAAATTAACGCCATAAAATAATTTAAGAGGTTAATTTATTGCATTTCTCCGCGCAAAGAAGTTTCAAATATGGTTTTGAAGCTGTTAGCCGAAATTTTTTGACCCAATAAGTACATTAATTTTGCTAGAGCGGCCTCCGTAGTGCAGTCTTTTGCGCTAATAACACCTATTTTTTTTAGTTCGGTACTGGTTTCATAAAGGCCCATATTCACACTTCCGCCGGAACATTGCGTCACATTAATAACGGGAACTCCTTTTTTAATCACTTTTTTAAGTGAATCTATAAACCATTCGGCATTGGTTACATTACCACTTCCGTAGGTTTCAAGCACCAATCCTTTTATTTCAGGATATTCAAAAAGATATTTTACCGTTGCTTCATCAATTCCCGGGAACATTTTTACCAGAAGAATATTACTCTCCAATGTTTTGTGGACTTTCAACTTTTTCCTTCGGTTTGGTCTGTATAACGCTTCATTGTTAACCACCAAATGCACCCCACTTTGTACCAATTCGGGATAATTTAATGAGGCGAATGCTTCAAAATGCTCTGCATTTATCTTGGTTGTTCGGTTTGCGCGATATAATTTGTATTCAAAATAAAGACAGACCTCAGCAATTTTTGAGACGCCTTTTTCCTGAAGTGAAGCAATCTGGATGGATGTAATTAGATTTTCCTTAGCATCTGTTCGCAAATCACCTATTGGCAATTGAGATCCAGTGAAAATGACGGGCTTACCCAAATTTTCCAACATAAAACTTAAAGCCGAAGCGGTGTAGCTCATGGTATCACTGCCGTGAAGCACTACAAAACCGTCCATCTTTTCATAGTTTTCTTCAATAATGGTAGAAATGTCCACCCAATATTTTGGGTTCATATTAGAGCTATCGATCGGCTTAGAGAATGTGGTTGTTGTAATATTACAATCCAATAGCTTCAGCTCTGGGATATGGCTCAGCAATTCATCAAAATTGAAATTGCGCAGCGCGCCGGTTTCAAAATCTTTTATCATCCCTATGGTTCCGCCAGTATATATAAGGAGTATGTTCGGTTTTTTTGTCATCTTTATTTACACCTAATTTATATTCCAAAAACGTTTTTTGAATTTTGAGTAGTAACTCGCGCTATCTTTTCTTCAGGAATTCCATAAATCTCAGAAACCTTTTTACAGATCAAGGACAAATAGCTACTTTCATTCCGTTTTCCACGGAAAGGCGCTGGGGCAAGATAAGGTGAATCGGTTTCCAAAACGATATGTTTCAGGGGAATCTGGTTCAAAAACGCATCAATCTTTCCATTTTTAAAGGTAACTACGCCGCCAATCCCAAGTTTCATATTATAGGAAATGGCTCTTTCTGCTTGCTCCAAAGTTCCAGTAAAACAGTGAAAAATCCCGAATAGATCTTCGCTTTTTTCAGTTTCCAAAACTTCAAAAATTTCATCAAAGGCATCACGGCAATGAATAACTATAGGCAATTTGTATTTTTTTGCCAATTGAATTTGCCTTTTGAAAGCTGTTTTCTGAATTTGCAAAGTAGTTTTATCCCAATAAAGATCGATGCCAATCTCACCAACGGCATAAAAATTTCTTATTTTGAATTGTTCCTCAACATGCGCCAATTCTTCTTCAAAATTTTCCTTTACCGAGGTTGGATGCAAACCCATCATCAAAAAAATGTTCTGGGGATATTCTTTTTCCAATGAATACATCGCTTGGGTATAACCGGAATCAATGGCCGGAATAAAAAAGCGTTTTATGCCAGCATCAAAAGCACGTTGCACCACCTGCGGTCGGTCTTCTTCAAATGCATCACTATATAGATGGGTGTGTGTGTCAGTCAACATAGTTGCAAAGCTACTTATTTTGTTTACTATCTTTACACAAAAAATCAATGCAGCTACGCAAATTTCTTGAGGGCCAAGGTTTTCATCGCATTCCGCTTAAAAAGCTAGCCACCGGCCATTATCTTTTTTCAGCAAAAATAAACACTGTCTTGGGAGATTTTATTCTGGATACTGGCGCATCTGCAAGCTGCGTGGGTTTCAGGGACAGTACACATTTCTTATTGATAAGCGAGGAAAGTATCATTAAAGCTGCGGGAGCTGGCGCCATAAATATGGAAACTATGTTGTCCCGAAAAAATGAATTTAGCATACATAATTGGGAAATTAAAAATATGGATTTCGTACTTTTTGACCTTTCACACGTAAATGAGGCATTGTTGCAGGTGAATGAAGGACCCGTTCATGGCATCATTGGCGCAGATTTTTTAAAGAAGCATCGGGCAGTGATAGATTATGGTAGAAATTGCTTCTATATAAAATAGAATGGTTTTTAGATATGGTTTATTTACAATAATTTAAGTACTTTTATCTTCTTCAGAAATAATTCATTTGTGCTGAAAAAAATAGTAATCCTCTTTTTCATTATTGCATTTTCCCCAGCTTCGGGGTATAGTCAAGATATTCCACATTATGAAAAAAAATTAGCTTCAGCCAAGACCAAAACAGAACGTCTAACGGCGCTTGACAGTCTATTGTCCCGAACATTTTTTTCCGATAGTGACGCTTTTATAAAATATAGCATACAATACATAAGTTTGGCGCAAGAGATGGACAGTATTGAGGATGCCGCTAGGAAGGCGATGAATCTCCAGTATCCGCTTACCAACTATGCAAACGACCCCCTGAATGCAGTAACCATAATAAATAGCGTACTTGCACGTAAATATAAAATCAGAGACAGTCTTTTGCTGGGCGGCCTTTATATTAAACGCGGTAAAGCCAACACCAAGGTAGATCTTAAAAAAGCCATTGAAGATTATAACATGGCACTGGAAAATTTTTCAAAAACCGATTCCCTGAACATTGCAGACACTTATCTTTTTAGAGGGCAGGCATATTCAAATTTGGGGAGATTTGTTTTAGCAGGTGAAGATTTTACCCAAGCGTACACTATATATGAAATCAAAAAAGAATATGACTATATGGTTTATGCACAGCAAGGAATCATTAGCATGTTTAGCATGAATGGTTTTTATGAAAAAGCAAAGATGGAGCGCAATGCTTTAATTGATAAGATGAAAACATTAGGATTGAGCAGGTTTTTGTCAAATGAATATTACAATCAGGCGCTAGATTATAAAAAAATGGGAGAACGTGATTTAGAATACAGGTCATTGTTAACCGCCGAGAAAATTTTCATTAAAGAGGAATCAGAACGATCCACATTTATTGGTATCCATTCAAGATTAATAGAATATTATTGTGAGCATAACCAGATTATTGAGGCAAAAAAACATTTAGAGCTTATAGAGAATCTGGAATATGACCTCTCTGGAGATCCTTCAGCAGAACTAAATTTTTTAGGGGGAAAAGCCAAGTATCTTCAAACAATTGGCAAATATGAAGAAGCAATAAAACTTGCGCAGAACAAGCTAGAAATAGCAAAAAAAATAGGAATGGAAGATGAAATAATGAGTTCCTACTCTTTTCTTTCTGAACTCTATTTTGACACGGAAGATTATAAAAAGAGTGTTGAAAACAACCAAGCTGCAAATGCCATCAAAGATTCTATATACAATCGCAGTACCGCAAATGCACTCGCTTACTACCAAACTCTTTACGAAACGGAAAAAAAGGAAAAAGAACTTGTTGAAAAATCCACAAGCATCTCCCTTCTTGAGAAGGACAATGAAGGTTTTAAAAAAGCCATGCTTTTTGGCGGTATTGCCATTCTCCTAGGTTTTGGCCTAATCTTGCTTTTCCGTAACCAAAGGCATTTAAGAAGCAATAAAATCCTTCAAGAAAAATTTAGTCAGGAATTGCTAATTTCTCAGGAAAGCGAGCGCCGAAGAATATCAAAAGACCTACACGACGGTATTGGCCAACAATTATTGGTCATCAAAAACAAGCTGATGGCAAGTGGCGATGATGACACAAAAAAAATGGTTGACCATACCATAGAAGAAGTCCGGGCAATTTCTAAAGATTTGCACCCCTTTCAGCTACAAGAACTGGGCATTACCAAGGCCATTGAATACACCATAAACATGATAGATGAAAACACTACGCTTTTCATTTCTGCTGAAATTGATAATATTGACAACATTTTCTCAACAGAGGACGAAGTAAATATCTATCGGATAATTCAAGAAAGCCTCAGTAATATATTAAAACACGCAAACGCAGAAGCGGGAAAAGTATCCGTAAAAAAATTCACCAATAACATTCTTATCTCAATAAGAGACAATGGAGTGGGCTTTGACTTTACAGAAAAATACCAAGATGTAAAATCATTAGGACTGAAAACACTTCTAGAACGTACAAAGTTTTTAAAAGGCCAAATGAAGGTAACCTCTAAAAAAGACACCGGCACTGTGCTGGAATTTCAATTTCCATTATGAGCAAGACTACACCATCTATCATTATTGCAGACGATCACCCATTACTATTAAAAGGGCTCAGCGACTTTTTGGTAGAAAAAGGCTATAACCTAGTGGGAAGTGGCAAAGATGGAAGAGAGGCGTACAATCTTATTACCAAAAAAACCCCAGACATTGCAATACTTGATATTCAGATGCCTTATATGTCTGGACTCGAAATTGCACAACAGTGTATGGGGCTCGATTTAGACACTAAAATTGTATTGATAACACTTCACAAAGAAAAAGATCTCTATCAAAAAGCGCAGGAACTTAACATTTTTGGCTACATATTGAAAGAGTTTGCACTTGAAGAGATCGAGAACTGTATTAAAACTGTTACTGAAGGCGCTCCTTTTTTTAGCGATAAAATAAAAGAGCTGATAGGAGTTGTTTTTGTGGATGATGGTGAGCTAAATACACTTACCCCTTCAGAAAAAAAGATTTTGAAGTTAATTGCACAGGACAAGACCAACAAAGAAATTGCCTCCCAGCTTTTCATTTCATACAGAACAGTTGAAAAACACCGTAGCAACATCATTACCAAACTCAATATAGAGCCCAAAACAAACAGTCTCCTTATTTGGGCAAAAGAGCATCATGAAAAACTGTTATAGAACTACTTAAGGTATTATTCAGAAATTTACGTGTTACCACGTATTTTATATTTCTATATAAAGATGGATATTTACACTATGAAAGAAACAGTTTATTTGGAAGAAAAGGAAAAAGATTGCAATGCTGCTACAACTTCTACCAAACCAAAAGTTATAGCTATAGCTGTTTCAGTAGTATTGGTCCTTTTGCTTAACTTGATCAATGCTTTATTTTTTAGCTGATAAGATGTTTCCTAGCTAACCAAAAAAATCCGGCTAATGAGCCGGATTTTTTATTTTCTAATTGTTTTTCGGTTATAGTTCCAAAGCACGTTTAACATTGCCGTCCATCAATAATTCTTCTGGACTTTCCAAAGCTTCTTTTATTGCAACCAAAAACCCAACAGATTCGCGGCCGTCAATAATTCTGTGATCATAAGACAAAGCAACATACATTACTGGCGCAACCACTATTCCACCGTCGCGAACTATAGGACGTTCAACAATATTGTGCATTCCCAAAATTGCAGATTGTGGAGGATTTATAATTGGCGTTGAAAGCATACTTCCGAAAACACCTCCATTTGAAATTGTAAACGTTCCGCCAGTCATTTCATCAACGGTAATCTGTCCATCACGAGCTCTGATCGCAAGTCTTTTCACTTCATCTTCAACACCTCTGAAGCTTAGATTTTCAGCATTTCTAATTACTGGGACCATCAATCCTTTTGGGCCTGAAACAGCTATTGAAATATCTTTAAAATCATACGTAATCATATAATCACCGTCAATCATTGAGTTTACGTCTGGATAAAGTTCTAGCGCACGGACTACGGCCAAGGTGAAAAAAGACATGAATCCAAGTCCGACTCCGTGTTTTTCTTTGAACTGTTCTTTGTATTGGTTTCGCAATTCAAAAATAGCAGTCATATCTACCTCGTTGAAAGTAGTAAGCATAGCAGTTTCATTTTTTGCTGAAACCAAACGCTCGGCAACTTTTCTGCGGAGCATAGAGAGTTTTTTACGCTCACTGCCACGGCTTCCTGTACCGGGAGTACCCATAGAAGGGGTTGCTTTTGTTGCGTCGTCTTTAGTTATACGCCCATCACGCCCTGTACCCTTTACGTCTTTTGAAGCGACTCCTTTCTCATCAAGGATTTTCTTGGCCGCAGGCGAAGGCGACCCTGTTGCGTACGTTTTTTTATCCTGCTCTTGATTGGGAGTTGGTGGTTTTGGAGGAGTCTCTTTTTTGGCTTCTGCCTTTTTTGGAGCTTCCTCTTTTTTATCAGATTTTTTTTCAGTACCATCACCACTGGGCTTTTTGGCATCTGTATCGATTAGGCAAACTACATCGCCTACAGCAACCGTGTCGCCCTCTTCAGCTTTTAAAGTGATGACTCCGCTGGCTTCTGCAGGAAGTTCAAGTGTTGCTTTGTCACTGTCCACTTCAGCAATTGCTTGGTCTTTTTCCACATAATCACCATCTTTTACAAGCCATGATGCAATTTCTACTTCTGTGATGGATTCCCCCGGTGAAGGGACTTTCATTTCTAATGCCATACGTTCTTTAATTTGTATAAACCTTGGGTTTACAATTCTTTAAATTTAATTTCTTTTTTTCTTTCTGTAAAAATTTTCAGAAAAACTAATCCATATTTTTATCAAACACGTTTTCAATCACTTTAGCCTGACGTGCTTTTGATCTCACGGCACTACCCGCCGCAGGTGCTGCATACATTTTTCTGCTGCAAACCCTGAAATTTCTGGCTTCTTCAAAATGCATCAAAACATGTGAGTAGGATCCCATATTTTTTGGCTCTTCCTGTGCCCAAACCACATCATCGGCATTCTTATATTTTTTGATGATTTTCTTCATTGCATCTGTTGGCAATGGAAATAATTGCTCCACACGTACCAAAGCCACATCGTCTCTTTTAAGTTCTTCGCGTTTTTCAAGCAAATCGTAATAGAATTTCCCTGTAACAAAAACCAAAGTTTTCACTTTTGCAGCTTTAGCTTCGGCATCGTCTATCAGCATCTGGAAGCTTCCATTTGCCAATTCTTCTTTTGTAGAAACCACTTTTGGATGACGTAATAAACTTTTCGGAGTAAATACAATCAACGGCTTTCTATAATTAACCTTTAATTGCCTTCTAAAAAGATGGAAAAGGTTCGCGGGTGTTGTTACATCTGCCACAAACATATTATCATTCGCACAAAGCTGAAGGTAACGCTCCATTCTTGCAGATGAATGTTCAGCGCCCTGCCCTTCATAACCGTGTGGCAGAAGCATTATCAAACCATTCTGCAGCTTCCATTTATCTTCCGCTGCAGAAATGTACTGATCTATCATTATCTGCGCCCCATTGCTGAAATCTCCAAACTGTGCTTCCCAAAGTGTTAATGTTTTTGGGCTTGCCATTGCATAACCATAGTCAAACCCAACGACTCCGTATTCTGAAAGCAATGAATTATATATATAAAAATCGCCTTGATTACCTTTCAAATGGTTTAAAAGAACAACTTCCTCTTCGCTGTCCTCCACTTTTATAACAGCGTGGCGGTGCGAAAAAGTTCCGCGTTCTACATCCTGCCCGCTCATGCGCACATCGTGACCTTCTTTTAAAAGTGTTCCATAGGCAAGCAATTCGCCCATCGCCCAATCCAATTTGTTGTCTTCAAAATACATGGAGTATCTTGCTTCAACAAGTTTGGCTATTTTTTTTAGAAATTTTTTGTCTTCGGGCAATTTGGTAATTACCTCTGCTATTTCATCCAGCTTTTTTAAATCAAAAGTGGTGTCAACAGCTTCCATCATTTTATCTTCTTCGGCATAATCGTAACCTTCCCATTCATCTTGCATAAAGGGAGTGATGGTGGTTTTGTCTTCTTTTCTGGAATCTTCAAGATTCTCCTCTAACTTGTCTTTATATTCCTGCTCCAGTTTATCGGTATATCCTTTTTCAATCAAGCCTTGGGCAATCAACTTTTCCGCATAAATATCGCGTGGATTTTCATGCTTTGCAATGGCCTTGTATAGTTTCGGTTGGGTGAAACGCGGTTCATCCCCTTCGTTATGACCATATTTTCTATAGCCCAGCAAGTCAATGAAAACGTCGCGACCAAATTCCATTCTAAAGTCCAAAGCAAAAAGTATCGCATGCACTACAGCTTCTACATCATCAGCATTTACGTGAAGTATTGGTGAAAGGGTCACTTTCCCCACATCGGTACAGTAAATTGAAGAGCGCGCATCCAAATAATTTGTGGTAAAACCTATTTGATTATTCACTACAATATGAATGGTCCCTTGCGTTTTATAGCCATCCAACTGTGCCATTTGTACAATTTCATAAACAATGCCCTGTCCGGCAATTGCCGCATCACCGTGAACAATTATTGGTAAAACCTTATTCGGGGTCTCTTTGTGGTGGTCGTCCTGTTTAGCACGGGTAATTCCCTCAACCACGGCACCAACTGTTTCCAAGTGAGATGGATTTGGCGCTATGTTTAAGTTTATTTCCTTGCCGGATTCGGTTTTCCTTTTGGATGTCCAACCTAAGTGATATTTAACATCACCGTCAAAAATATCCTGCGCATAATCCTTTCCGTCAAATTCACTGAAAATATCTTTTGCGCTCTTCCCGAAAATGTTTGTTAACGTACTCAAGCGCCCACGGTGGGCCATACCCATAACAAATTCCTCAACGCCTTTTTCTGCGGCGTTTTCAATCAACGCGTCCAAAGCAGGAATCAAGCTTTCGCCTCCTTCCAAAGAAAACCTTTTTTGGCCCACATATTTTGTATGAAGAAAGCTCTCAAAAGCTACAGCCTCGTTGAGTTTCTTTAAAATGTGCTTTTTATGTTCAGCAGAAAAATTGGGCTGATTATCGTTTACGTTCAACTTCTGCTGAATCCATTGAATTTCATCCGGCTTGCGAATATACATATATTCAATCCCGATAGAATCGCAATAAATGCTTTCAAGGTGCTTTATAATTTCCTCCAGGGTAGTTTCACCTATTCCGAGAATTTCTCCCGCCTTAAAAGTAGCTTTTAGGTCGTGCTGTGAAAGACCGAAATTCTCCAACGCAAGTGTTGGTGTATATTTTCTGCGTTCACGAACGGGATTGGTTTTGGTAAAAAGATGCCCGCGGGTTCGGTAACCGTCAATTAATTTCACCACCTGAAATTCCTTTACAACATCCTCACAATTCGCTCCTTCTGCGTATTGTGGTGCTTCCACAGCCTCGTTTGTGCCAAAAAATTCGTGGGCACTGTTTTCTGAACCGAAATCAAATCCTTGGAAAAACGCTCTCCAACTGGGTTCAACGCTGTCTGGGTAGTGCAAATATTTTTCGTAAAGTTCCGCGATTTGGGAAGGGTGAATCGCATTTAAGAATGAAAATTTATCCATGATAAATATACAAGTGGGTCTTTTTGATAAAACGGTACAAAAATACAACAAATACACAAACTAAAGGGGTTGATTTTTGTATATTTATAAGCCAATATCTTAAAATTTTCACAATGAAAAGCGCTGAATTTAGCCATATTGCCAATATGTTTTTAATATTGCTCGTCTTTTGTTGTACATACAATTCCAACGGTCAGAATCAGCAAAGCGAATTTTGGCAGAACGTACGTTTTGGGGGCGGGATTGGGCTGAGCTTTGGCGATGGTTTTTTCAGTGGGACACTGGCGCCAAGTGCCATCTATCGATTTAACGATCGTTTTTCTATGGGCGTGGGGCTAAATGGAACTTACAATAGTCTTAAAAACAATTACACCTCTACCGTTTTGGGCGGCAGCGCACTTGCTTTTTACAACATAATACCGGAGATCCAGCTATCTGCAGAGTTTGAAGAACTCAATGTTAACCGAAAATACAAACACTTCTCCTTGCCAGATTATACTGAAAACTACTGGTATCCAGCATTGTTTTTGGGCGCGGGCTTCCATAGCAACAATGTTACAATAGGGATTCGTTACGATGTTCTTTTTGATGACGACAAAAGTATTTATGCATCTGCTTTTGCACCTTTTGTGAGGGTATATTTTTAGGCATCCCGATGCATTAAGCCACTCCCAAACCGCCAGAGCTTTTCTTTTTTATCTTCAGGAATATTAATTTCTCGCAGCAATGAAAATGCAAGAGCGCTATACTTCTCTATTTCGGCTCGCGTGGCGTCTGCGGCACCGGATGACGAGAAAATTTCCTTTACCGTTAAAATTTTATGGTTCGGGGCTTTCGGAATAATGCTGAAAAGATGCTCCAGTTCAGCAGCTTGCGCTGAAGAAGCCATTCCTACAGCCATTATGTACAGAAATGTTTTTTTGTTTGCAATAATATCGCCACCCACTTGTTTTCCAAAGGTTTCCGGATTGCCGAAAACATCCAGATAATCATCCTGCAACTGAAAGGCGATACCCAAATTTCTTCCGAATTGATAAATTTTGTCTTTATCACTTTCGGAAACTCCTGCCACAATAGCGCCCATTTTCATTGCTGCTCCCAATAATACGGCGGTTTTATGGTCTATCATTTTTATGTATTCCACCAAGGTAACATCGTCACGGATCTCAAAATCCATGTCGTGCTGTTGGCCTTCACAAACCTGCAGAGCGGTTTCGCTAAAAAGCCTTGCGAGTTCCTGAAACATTTGTGGCTCATAATTTTCAAAAAAACGGTATGCCAAAATAAGCATCGCGTCCCCGGAAAGAATTGCGGTGTTTACGTCCCATTTTTCATGGACTGTTTTTTTTCCCCTTCGCAAGGGCGCATTATCCATTATATCGTCGTGGATAAGTGAAAAATTATGAAACAGCTCCACTGCCAGAGCGGCGTGAATAGCTTTTTTGAAATCAGTGCCAAAAAAATCGCAAACCATTAATGTGAGCACGGGACGAAGTCTTTTACCTCCCAAAGAGAGAATGTATTTTATGGGGTCGTAAAGTTGGCGCGGTTCTTTTTGGGCAACGGCACTGTCAAGATATTCCTGAAGTACTTGGTTGTATTTTTTCAAAAAATCCATTCAATAAAAATTTTGGCTAAAGTAAAACAAGCAAAGCAAAAGCACACAATTTAAAACCAAAAATAGGCGGCTTGTTAATGCATTGTTAAAAAAATTAAACTTAGGAAACTTTTTTTGTTTTAAAAGTTTCCCCGACATATCTTTGCGCCCTATTATGAAAGAAAAAATTGTTCAAAAAGCCACTGGTCTTTTCTTAAAGCTTGGTTTTAAAAGTGTTACGATGGATGATATTGCCAACGAGATGGCTATTTCAAAGAAAACCATTTACACACATTTTAAAAACAAAACCGCTTTGGTCAAGGAATGTACATGTAATGTATTTCAAAATATTACTTCAGGAATTGATGAAATTTGCTCCATGGAACAAAACCCCATTGAGGAATTATTCGAAATTAAAAAATTCGTAATGGAAAAAATTGAGGATGAAAATTCTTCCCCACAGTATCAACTTCAAAAATATTATCCAGAAATAAGTGAAGGTTTGAAGGAGAGCCATTTTGAAAAAATGATGGAATGCACCCGCACAAATCTTCGAAGGGGCATTGAACAGGGGCTGTACAGAAGCAATTTGGACATAGAATTCATTGCAAGGCTTTATTTTTTGGGCATCCATGGAACCAAAGACCAAAATCTTTTTCCTCTGAACAAATTTTCAACCAAATTCATTACAGAGGAATATTTGGAATATCATTTACGCGGAATTGTAACACCGGAAGGTTTTTTAACACTAAAAAAATTCATCAAAGAACACCAAGCCAATGACTAAAAAACTTTTAATATTCAGCTTTCTATTCTCTGCTACTATAGGTTTTTCGCAGCAGGGAAAGCAATATAGTTTCACCTTGGAAGAGGCGGTAATCTTTGCTTTGGACAGCAATTACACCTCCATAAATGCGCAACGCGATATTGCCAAAGCTATCAAGCAAAAGTGGGAAACCACGGCTACAGGGCTCCCACAAATAGACGGTTCCATTAATTATCAAAACAATTTAAAACAACCGGTTACCCTTCTTCCTGCCGAAATTACTGGCGGTGAGCCTGGAACTTTTGTTCCCGTTACCTTTGGAACGAAGCAAAATGCAAATGCTGTCGCCACCTTAAACCAGTTAATTTTTGATGGAAGTTATCTTGTAGGCCTAAAGGCTGCAAAGGCGTTTTTGAGGTATTCTGAAAATGCCAACGAGAAAACACGTTTGGAAGTGAGAAAGGGTGTAATCAATGCCTACGGAAGCGTCTTACTGGCGCAGGAATTGGTGGACATTTTTGAGAAAAATAAAACCAATCTTGAGAAAAACCTCAACGAAACCCGAAAAATTTACGAAAACGGTTTGGGTGAAGAGGAAAGTGTAGAACAGTTGGAAATAACCCTGTTGGATATTGAAACCCAACTCAACAATGCCCTCAGAAGTCAGGCTATCGCTAAGCAAATGTTCAATCTTGCTTTGGGTATCGATGTGAAAGTTGCCGTAACTTTAACTGATGATTTGGACCAATTGGCAAACCAAAATATTAGTCTTTCACTTTTGGATTCGTCAATAAATATTGAAGATAACGTAGATTATAAAATAGCCAATAACCTCGTTGAACAACGATATTTTGAAAACCGCTTGGAAAAAAGCAAATTTCTTCCCAGACTTTCTGCCTTTGTTAATTATGGTACTTCAGCAAACGACAATGAATTTACTTTCTTTAACGGAGACCAAAAATGGTATCAATCCTCAGTTTTAGGAGTGACTTTAAACATTCCCATTTTCAGTAGTGGTATGCGGAGTGCGGCCTCCCAACGCACACGAATAGCTTTGGACCAAGCCAAGACAGATCTTGAACAAACCCAGCAACAAATAAAACTTGACCTAACCACGGCACAAAGCAATTATCAATTTGCAATAGAAAACTTCAGTAATTCAAAGAAAAATCTTGCTTTGGCCGAGCGTATTGAAGGCAAAAACCAAATAAAATTCACCGAAGGCCTATCAACTAGTTTTGATTTGCGTCAGGCGCAAACCCAATTATATTCAGCACAGCAGCAATTTTTTCAATCTATGCTTACGCTAATAAATGAAAAAGCAAACCTTGAAACGGTTCTCAATATTCCACAATTGCGAATGAATTACGAAGAAATTAAAGGAAAATACTAATCTATAAACCTATCAACTAATCGACTTTTTAAAAAAAATCAACAAATGAAAAAATCAATTCTATTTCTAATCACGTTAATCTCACTCACTTCCTGCGGAGGTGACAACAAATCTGTTGATGCGGTTATTGATTCGAATGACATGGCCGCGATAAAGGCCAAGCGTGCCGAACTGAACAAACAGCAACGCGACCTAAAAGCTGATATAGACAAACTGAATCAATACATAGATTCCCACGAAAAAAAGGAACGTCCAGCCTTGATTACTGCAGAAGTAATTAAAGACACCCTTTTTAAACATTATGTTGAAGTGCAAGGCAATGTGGAAACGGACCAGAACGTAGTCTTAAATGCGGAATATTCCGGAGTACTTACTAATGTTTATGTTAAGGAAGGCCAACGTGTTTCCAAAGGTCAGCGCCTTGCCAAAATAGACGATGGCGGAATGTCCAGCCAAGTTGCACAACAGGAAGCCCAGTTGGCATTGGCAAAAACCACTTTTGAACGTCAAGAGCGTTTGTGGCAACAAAAAATTGGTTCCGAAATACAGTATTTACAAGCCAAAACTAATTATGAAGCTGCCAAAAATGCTACCCAGCAAATGCGATCACAATTGGCAAAAACTTTAATCACAGCTCCCTTCAGCGGGGTGGTTGATGAAATTATTTCTGATCCGGGACAAGTGGTTGTTCCGGGCCAAACGCCTATCATCCGCTTGGTTAATTTGAGCAATATGTACGTGAAAGCATCCATTCCGGAAACTTATCTTAAAAATATTAAAAAGGGAACGCAGGTAATGGTGAAATTGGCTTCAATAAATGAGGAATTCACCGGAACCGTGCGCCAAGTAAGCAACTACATAAATCCGAACAACAGAAGTTTTGAAATACAAGTCGAAATTCCCAATAAAGACGGGTTAGTAAAACCAAACCTTATTGCAACCGTAAAAGTGAATGATTATAGTGCAGAAAACGCCATAACCGTTCCAGAAAACATTTTACAGGAAAATGCCGCGGGCGAAACGATTGCCTATATCTACCACCCCTTTAACGATTCCATAGGGATCGCAAAACGCGTGCTGCTTGAAACAGGACTTTCATACCAAAACCATACAGAGGTGAAATCTGGTCTGAAAAAAGGTGATACCATAATTAAAGAAGGCGCAAAAACTCTTCGCGACGGTCAAAAAGTAACCATCAAAAAATAAGAAACCCATAGCTTTATGAGTAAAAATCCGTATAAAGAATTTAGCATATCGTCCTGGGCCATTGACAATAAAATGACGGTCTATGTAATTATGGCAATCATTCTGTTTCTGGGCGCTTTTGCCTATTACAGTATGCCGCGCGAGGCTTTTCCTGAAATCATTGAAACCAAAATCTATGTTAGCTCCGTAAACCCGGGAAACTCCGCAGAGGACGTTGAAAAATTTATTACCGAACCTTTGGAAGAAGAATTTAAAGACGTTGCAGGCGTAAAGGAAATTACCTCAACTACGCTTCAAGATTACTCTATTATCATTGTAGAATTTGAAGAAAATGTAGAAATCCCGGTAGCCAAACAATCTGTGAAAGACAAAGTAGATCAGGTGAAAGCAGAAACTACTTGGCCAGTTCTTACAAACGGCGCTAAAGTAGAGCCGAACGTTTTCGATTTGAATTTTTCTGAAGAAATGCCCATCCTAAACATTAACCTGACGGGCGACTATCCCGTACAGCAGTTGAAGGACTACGCCGAATATCTTCAGGATAAAATTGAATTGCTCCCCCAAATTAAAGAAGCAACTATACGTGGCGCCGAGGAAAAGGAAATTGAAATTGCTGTTGACATCTATAAAATGACCGCCTCGCAGGTTAGTTTTGACAATATTATAAACGCTGTTAAAGGTGAAAATAACACGATTTCCGGTGGAAACATTATTACCAACGGAATTCAAAAAAACATCCGAATTACGGGTGAAATTGAAGATCCGAAAGAGCTGGAAAACGTTGTGGTTAAAAAAGATGACGGTATTATTTTCCTTAAAGACATTGCAACTATAGAATTTAAGGAAAAAGATGCTACTACCTATGCGCGTGAATACGGAAAGCCAGTAGTGATGCTCGATGTGAAAAAACGCGCCGGAAAAAACATGATTGAAGCCGTAGAGCAGATCAAAAAAATTGTAGCCGAAGAACAGGAAAATTATCTTCCGAAAAGTTTGCACATTAGTTTAACAAACGATCAATCCATAAAAACCGAAAACCAAGTTAATGATTTGGTAAACAACATCATCTTCGGGGTAATTTTGGTTGTACTGGTCTTGATGTTTTTCTTAGGCTTCAGAAACGCACTTTTCGTAGGTTTCGCCATTCCGCTTTCTATGCTGATGTCGTTATTTATCCTTTCCTCAATAGGCTTTACGTTAAACACGATGGTGCTTTTCGGGCTTGTAATGGGTCTTGGGATGCTGGTGGACAACGGGATTGTGGTGGTAGAGAACGTATATACTTTAATGAGTGAGGGCATGTCGCCTCGAAAAGCCGCCAAACAAGGTATGGGCGAGATTGCCTGGCCTATTATCGCTTCAACCGCGACCACCTTAGCGGCCTTTTTTCCGCTTGGGCTGTGGCCGGGAACCATCGGTAAATTTATGATTTACTTCCCCATCACGCTTTCCGTGGTGCTTTCATCATCGCTTTTTGTGGCGCTGATAATTAATTCCATGCTTACTTCAGAATTTATGAAAACCGAAGAAGAATCTATGACAAAAAAGAAACTAATCCGCTGGAGTTTGATTTTGCTATGTGTGGGTATTTTACTTTTGGTTGCAGGTTTCTCAATGGATGTAGCAGCTTTTCGTGGCTTTGGAAATTTGGCTATACTTTCTGCAATTATGCTTTGGGTTTATAAATACATATTAGCCGGTGCTGTAGATTATTTTCAATATAAATCCCTTAAAAAGCTGGAGAATTTATACGAAAAAACATTGAAATATGCATTGCGCGGAAGGAAAGCCTATGTGTTTTTCTTCGGAACTATTGCACTATTAATAATGTCTTTCATTTTAGTCGGAATTGCACAACCAAATGTGCTTTTCTTTCCCGAAAACGAGCCCAACCAGATTATTACCTACATTGAATATCCACAAGGAACAGACATTGAAAAAACAAACGAACTTACTAAAGAAGTAGAAAAACGTGTTTTTAAAGCCATTTCAAAATATGATGATAACGGCTATAATTATATGGTGGAATCTGCCATTTCGCAAGTGGGTCAAGGCGCGGGAAATCCACAGACCGATGGTGGCCAGAGCAACGAAATGCCACAAAAAGGAAAAATAACCCTTTCCATGCGTGATTTCCAACTGCGACGTGGTGTGAAAAGCAGTGATGTGCTGGAAGAAGTGCGAGATGCCGTAAAAGGCTTCCCGGGCGCTTCCATTATTGTTGAAAAAGATGCTGCCGGTCCGCCGGTAGGCTATCCGATCAACATTGAATTGAGTGGCGAGAATTATGAAGAAATGCTTCGCCAAGCTGAAAACCTGCGTTCCTATATTGAAAGTTTGGGAATCAGCGGTATTGAGGAATTGAAGATAGACGTTAACAAAAGTAAACCCGAGATGGATGTGACCGTGGACCGTGAAAAAGCAGGCCAGTTGGGAATTTCCACGGGACAGATTGGTCAAACCCTGCGCCGCGCTATATTTGGCGAAGAAGCTTCCACATACAAAGAAGGAGATGATGATTACGAAATAAACGTCCGCCTTTCTGAAAAAACCCGTTATGATGAAAGCGCACTTTTCAATCAGCCAATTACTTTCAGAAACAATCAAGGAAAAATTGTGCAAATACCTATTTCCGCAATGGTTACGAAGAAAAATACCGCTTCCTTCAGTTCTATTAAAAGGAAAGATTTAAAACGAACCATTACCGTTTACTCTAACGTAATTGGAGGCTACAACGCAACCGAAATTGTAAACGACCTAAAAACCGAACTTCAAAATTACGATCTTCCAAAAGATATAAACCTTGCCTTTACGGGCGAACAGGAAGAACAGGCAGACAACATGAGCTTCCTTTTATTAGCACTTTTTTATGCCTTAGGTGGAATCATGCTTATCTTGGTTGGCCAGTTTAACTCACTTTCAAAGCCCGTGATTATTCTAACTTCGGTCATTTTGAGTTTGGCAGGCGTGTTCCTCGGGCTGGTCATTTTCCATATGGATTTCGTGATTATTATGACCATGATGGGTATCATCTCGCTTGCCGGTATTGTGGTTAACAATGCCATCGTACTCATAGATTACACCCAGATTCTCATAGACCGAAAAATGCAGGAACTAGAAATGGACGATGACGATATGCTCACCAAACGTCAGTATTTTGACATCATTGTTGCTGGTGGAAAGTCGCGTTTGCGCCCTGTATTGCTTACCGCAATAACCACCGTGCTTGGGCTGGTGCCTTTGGCCATTGGCTTCAACATAGATTTCTTTGGATTGTTTACAGATTACAGCCCAAACATTTACATAGGCGGTGACAATGTTATTTTCTGGGGACCGCTGGCTTGGACGGTAATCTTCGGATTGATATTCGCTACTTTCTTGACCTTGATTGTGGTACCGGTGATGTTCTACTTGGTAAACCGCGCCAAGATTAAATTCAGAAAAAGACGTAGAATGAAAGAGTTGAAGAAATTAAAGGCAAAGGAACAATTGTGAATAGAGAATCGATAAACCTTCTATCCGTCGAGTCCATTCAAAAACTTTTATTAGATTATATAAATGACCTGCAAGCTTTCCAAAACCTTGCAGGTTTTTCTTTTTAAAACATTCGTGGACTCGTGCTAAATAATAATCCCTTCAAAACCACTTCAATTCATTTAATACTTATTAAATTTGCCCTCTCAATTTTTTTCTGAATAAAATGTACAGAACGCACAACAATGGCCAACTGCGTGCCGAAGATATCAATAAGGAAGTAACCCTTGCAGGCTGGGTACAGAAAACCCGCGACAAAGGCTTTATGGTTTGGGTAGACCTTCGCGACCGCTACGGCATCACCCAACTTATTTTTGATGAGGAACGGACTTCAAAAGAAGTAATAGAAAAAGCTACCAAATTGGGCCGCGAGTTTGTAATACAAGTAAAAGGAACCGTAATTGAGCGCGAGTCCAAAAACCCAAATATGCCAACGGGCGATGTGGAAATTTTGGTTTCTGGATTAACTATTCTAAACGAATCCATCACCCCGCCCTTTACCATAGAAGATGAAACTGACGGAGGCGAGGATTTAAGGATGAAATATCGCTATTTGGATATCCGCAGAAAACCCGTGCGCGAAAATTTAATTTTCCGCCATAAAGTTGCCATTGCCGTTCGCAACTACCTATCAAACCAAGGTTTTGTTGAAGTAGAAACCCCCTATTTAATCAAATCGACTCCCGAAGGCGCGCGCGATTTCGTGGTGCCTTCCCGTTATGAACGAAGGGCAGTTTTATGCCCTTCCGCAATCGCCCCAAACGTTTAAGCAGTTGTTGATGGTAGGCGGCTTGGACAAATATTTCCAAATCGTAAAATGCTTCCGCGATGAGGATTTGCGTGCAGACCGCCAGCCGGAATTCACACAGATAGACTGCGAAATGGCTTTCGTTGAGCAAGAAGATATTTTGAACGCTTTTGAAGGTTTGACAAAACATCTTTTGAAAGAAATAAACGGTGTAGAAGTTTCCGATTTCCCAAGAATGACTTATGACGAAGCCATGGCGAAGTATGGAAACGACAAACCGGATATCCGTTTCGGGATGGAGTTCTGCCCCCTAACCCCCGAAGGGGGGATCTTTGAGCCCAAAGGTTTTCCTGTTTTTGACAATGCCGAATTGGTAGTGGCGATAAATGTTGAAGGTTGCTCAGAATACAGCCGAAAACAAATTGATGCCTTGGTAGATTTTGTTAAGCGCCCCCAAATTGGAGCTACAGGTTTAATTTGGGTAAAATACAATCCCGATGGAACTTTAAAATCTTCCATCGACAAATTTTTTGGGGAAGAAACCCTTAAGGAATGGGCCAATAAATGCAATTCCAAACCAGGAGATTTGATACTGATAATGGCTGGGCAAAAACAAAAAACACGAACTCAGCTTAGTGCCCTGCGCATGCATTTGGCAGAGCAGCTTGGTTTACGAAAGAATAACGAATTTGCCCCGCTTTGGGTTGTGGATTTCCCGCTTTTGGAATGGGATGAGGAAACCGAGCGTTACCACGCAATGCACCACCCCTTTACTTCCCCAAAACCCGGGCAGTTGGAGCTTTTGGCAACAAACCCAGGTGATGTAAAGGCAAATGCCTACGATTTGGTTTTAAACGGAAACGAAATTGGTGGTGGTTCCATACGTATTCACGATAAAAAAACACAAGCTTTGATGTTTGATTATTTAGGCTTCACCCCTGAAGAAGCAAAAGCTCAGTTTGGCTTTTTGATGGATGCCTTTCAATACGGTGCGCCACCACACGGCGGTATTGCTTTCGGCTTGGATAGATTGGTAGCCATCTTGGGCGGGCAGGAAACCATACGCGACTTTATTGCTTTCCCAAAAAACAACGCAGGCCGCGACGTAATGATTGATGCCCCCGCTCCCATTGATGAAAACCAATTGGAGGAACTTCATTTAAAAGTTGAAATAAAATCGTAATAAAAACCCTGCCATGGCAGGGTTTTTATGATATCATTAAAGATGCCAGCACAAAAAAGGACATTGCTAACACGCTTTCTTATTTGGCGAATTAAATACATTTCGCAAACGCAATTTGTATATTTAATAGCCATAGTCGTGGGGTTTTTATCTGGCGTTGGAGCGGTTATCCTCAAAAACCTTACACACTTTATCCAGCATTTGCTGGAAGGGAATTTAATTCAATATTACCATACGGCTTTTTATTTTGTGTTTCCCATCCTTGGGCTAACCATTGTCTATTTTATCATAAAATACGTAATACGAAAAAAGGTAAGCCACGGTATTCCTTCAACACTGTTTGCAATTTCAAAAAAGAAAGGATTTATACAGCGTTATCAAATGTTTGGCAGCATCTTAACAGCGCCCATTACCGTTGGTTTTGGAGGCTCAGTGGGACTAGAAGGGCCAACCGTTGCCACAGGGGCGGCATTAAGCTCAAACCTCTCTCGCGTTCTGCACCTTAACCAAGCAAATAGAACCCTATTGATTGGTTGTGCAGCAGCAGGAGCAATGGCATCTATCTTTAAGGCTCCTATTGCAGCATTAATTTTTGCAATAGAAGTTTTCAGCCTGGATCTTACCCTAGCCTCTATGCTCCCGCTTTTGCTTGCATCCATTTCAGGGATTCTTACTTCTTATTTCTTTTTTGGAAGTGATGTTTTGCTACCCTTTAAGAATACAGATGCTTTCTACCTTAGCGATGTTCCTTTCTATATGATTTTAGGTTTGGCGGCAGGTTTTACTTCAGTTTATTTCACTAAGGTTTACGCCGGCATACAAACTTTTTTTGAAAAAATAAATTCCCCTGGAAAGCGCCTGATTATGGGAGGTGTGGGTCTGGGCGTGCTCGTATATTTTATTCCTCCACTTTATGGTGAAGGGTTTGATGTAATAAATAACCTAGTAAAAGGGAACCCTGAAATAGCCCTTCAGAATAACATCTTTAATCTTGACTTAACGAGCATTTGGGTGGTAATAGCCCTTTTAGCAGGCCTGGTTTTTTTCAAGATTATTGCCAGTTCGCTTACCTTTGGCGCAGGTGGCGTGGGTGGTATTTTTGCTCCCGTATTGTTTATGGGAAGTATTATGGGCAACGTGGTAGCCAAAGTTCTTAACAACTGCGGCCTCTTTCCCAACGGAGTTTCTGAAAGCAATTTTACATTGGTGGGAATGACAGGTTTAATGGCTGGCGTACTCTATGCTCCATTAACTGCCATTTTCCTAATCGCCGAGGTTACCGGAGGGTACGACCTCTTCATTCCATTGATGATTACGGCTGCCATCAGTTTTTCCATCACCAAATACTTCATCCCTCATTCCGTTTATGCAATGGAGTTGGGCAGAAAGGGTGAGCTCATAACCCACGATAAGGATCACGCAGTTCTCACCCTGATGGATATACAGGCTGTTATAGAACGCGACTTTGTGCCAATATACCCGCAAATGAATCTTGGTGAAATCGTGCATCAAGCCGTTGTAAAATCTAAAAGAAATCTTTTTCCGGTACTGGACAAGGAAACGAATGAACTAAAGGGAATTATCCTTCTAGACGATCTTAGGCCCGTAATGTTCGATCAAAACCTCTATGAGGAACTGAAAGCAAAAGAACTTATGCACAGCCCTCCAAATATTATCAATTTGGAAGAAGATAAAATGACTGATGTTATGAAAAAATTTCAAGACACGGGGGCTTGGAACCTTCCAGTAATAAGCCACGGTAAGTACTATGGTTTTGTTTCAAAATCAAAACTGCTCACGGCATACCGAAGAAAATTGATTGATTTTTCAGGGAAATAATTTAAAAAATGAAATACTTAATAACAATATTATTCATTGCAGTACTCATAAGCTTGGGCATCGGGTTTTACATAAAACCTGAAGATGAAGCAACCGGAAATTTGATTATCGGGCTTACTTTAATGGCTGGTTTTTTTGTTTTGATGCCGCTTTTTATTTACCACAGATGGAAAAACAGGAGTGTTAAAGATTATATGCTTACAAAAGAAAATATTGAAAAAATGCAAGATTATCAAAAGGAGAAAAAAAACTGAGAAGCGAGTAATTTTAAAAAATTTTGATTTCTTTAACACCCGAAATCATAATTATCATACATTTGTATCTAATTATTAATTTATTTTTTATTAAAAATGGAAGGAACAGTAAAATTTTTTAACGAATCTAAAGGTTTTGGTTTTATCACAAATGATGAAACTGGAAAAGACATTTTTGTACACGTAACCGGTTTAAATGGCGAAACTCTTAACGAAGGTGACAAAGTAGAATATGTTGAAGAAGAAGGAAGAAAAGGAATGGTCGCGGCTCAAGTTCGCGTAATCCACGACTAAAAAATATACTTTACAGATTCTAAAAGCCTTTCAAGTTTGAAAGGCTTTTTTATTTAATTTAAGTTTCTTTTTTCGATAAAGAACCGTTTTAGCAGTTGTGATGCTTCCTCAGCCATCACACCGCCAGTCATTACTGTTTTGGGATGTAATTTTGTGCCCATTGCGATGCAGCCACGTTGTTCATCCCTTGCTCCGTAAATAATTTTTGAGATTTGGCTCCAAGCTAAAGCACCCGCACACATTTGGCAGGGCTCAATGGTTACGTAAAGCGTACAATCAATTAAATATTTACCGCCTAAATAATTTGCAGCTGCCGTAATGGCCTGCATTTCTGCGTGTGCCGTTACATCATTCAATGTTTGGGTAAGATTATGTGCTCGGGAAATGATTTGGTTGTTTATCACAATCACTGCTCCTATTGGTATTTCTCCTTTTTCATAAGCAGTTTCGGCCTCTTGAAAGGCTCGTTTCATAAAATAAATGTCGTCGTAGGGATTTATTATATTCAAAATTTATTCCTTTTTATAAATGCGAAATTACAAATTAACAAATTCACGGATTCACAAATTCACCAAAACCAAATAAGAAATCTTCAATAGATGTATCTTTACATCGTGTCAGAAAATATTTTAAATACAATCCAATTTCCAAAAGACCTTCGGAAAATTCCACAGGAAAAATTACCGCAATTGGCGCAGGAGCTTCGTGAGTTTATTATAAATATAGTCGCTACAAAGGAAGGTCATCTTGGCGCTAGCCTTGGCGTAGTAGAGCTTACCGTAGCTTTACACTACGTTTTTAACACCCCGGATGATATTTTAGTTTGGGATGTAGGCCATCAAGCTTACGGGCATAAAATTTTGACAGGCAGAAAAGAAATTTTTCACACCAATAGACAATTGGGCGGCATCAGCGGCTTTCCAAAAAGAAGTGAAAGTGATTATGATACTTTTGGTGTTGGTCACAGCAGTACCGCTATTTCAGCAGCGTTGGGAATGGCAATCGCTTCAAAATTAAAAGGCGAGATTGACAAACAGCATATCGCCGTGGTTGGTGATGCCTCTATCGCCAGCGGAATGGCTTTTGAAGCTTTGAACCACGCAGGAGTTACTGACACGAACCTATTGATTATTCTGAATGATAATGCTATTGGCATTGATCCCAGCGTGGGTGCGCTGAAAAATTATTTCACCAAAGTAAAGTTGAATGGCGCAAAAGAGGCAGATAATATTTTTGAAGCACTAAACTTCAACTATTCGGGCCCTATTGACGGACATAATTTAGATCTCATTATTTCTGAATTGGAACGTTTAAAAAATGTTCCGGGGCCAAAGGTGTTCCATTTAATTACAACAAAAGGAAAAGGATTGCGGCAAGCCGAAGAAAACCAAGTTACATATCACGCTCCTGGAAAGTTTGATGCGCTTACTGGAGATTTGGCTCCAAAAAGTTCTGAAATACAACCTCCAAAATTTCAAGATGTATTTGGAAAAACATTAGTTGAATTAGCTTCAGAAAACGAGAAAATTATTGGCATTACCCCCGCAATGCCAACGGGAAGTTCCTTAAAATTTATGATGGACATTTTCCCCCAACGCGCTTTTGACGTTGGGATTGCAGAGCAACATGCGGTAACTTTTTCAGCGGGAATGGCCACGCAAGGTTTTACCGTTTTCTGTAATATTTATTCCACTTTTTTGCAACGTGCTTATGATCAAGTGATACACGATGTTTGTTTGCAAAAAATCCCTATAATTTTTTGTTTGGACCGTGCTGGAATTGTTGGCGAAGATGGCCCAACCCACCACGGTATTTTCGATTTGGCCTATTTAAACTGTATTCCAAACCTCATCATTTTTGCACCCCGCAATGAAACGGAGCTCCGCAATATAATGTTTACGGCTCAACAAGGATTGGATTTGCCAATATTCATCCGTTATCCGCGCGGTAGCGGGAAAATTTTGGATTGGCAAAAGCCTTTTAAAAATATTGAAATTGGAAAAGCAGAAATCATAAAAGAAGGTGAAGAAATTGCTGTTTTAACAATTGGAACAGTTGCAGATAATGCCGTTGAAGCTATTGAAGCGTTCCCCATTTCACTTCAGGAAAAAATTAGTTTGATAGATTTGCGGTTTTTGAAGCCTTTGGATGAATCGCTTTTGTATCAGGTTTTTAAAAAGAACAAAGCAATTATTACGATTGAGGACGGGACAATTTTAGGAGGTTTAGGAACTGCTATTGTTTCTTTTGCCGCTTCAAACGGGTATAAGAATTCAATTGAAATTATAGGTATTCCTGATGTTTTCCCAGAACAGGGAACTATTTCAGAATTACAGGAAATCGCGGGCATCTCTTCAGAAAAAATAAAACAAACCCTTCAAAGGTATTTATAAAAAAAGAGGCCCTTGCGAGCCTCTTTTAATTTTTAAAAACTAAATGAAATCTTAGTTGATTATCAATTTAGTTGTTTGCGTACGTGCTGCACCTTCAATCTGCATCAAGTAAATACCTGAAGTAAGGCCAGAGGCATTAATTGTTGCGTTTTGGTGAAGTTCAATTGTTTGGTTGAACACTTTTCTACCATTTATATCAAAAATAGAAATTGTAGCTTCTCCAACATCAACTCTAGACTTAATGCTAAGCTCTCCATTTGAAGGGTTCGGATAAATTATGAAATTGTTTTCATTAGCATCATTATCAGAAACACCTAATTCACATCCCGCTGGAATATCAAAGTTCTCAACTCCATCAGATCTGCTATTAGTACTTCCCTGGGTTGCATTTTCTCCAAGACCTCTCTTGGCAAAAGCACGCCAGATAAGGCATCTGTTAGCTCCTCCATAAAGAAGTTGGTCAGCTTCAAGGATAGCATCACGTCCATCCACAAATCCTGGACTACAAGGTTGAAGTTTCATTCCGTCCATAACAAGCTGAAGTGCAATGTTGTTACCTCCAGTGCCGTGTTTTATATCTGGGTCAAAACCGTAACGGTCAATCAAATCCCAAGTTAAATCCCATAGCATGGTTGCCCAAACCGAGCCTACTCCGTGAGGAACTGCTTGGGTTTTAATACTATTATATGTAAAGTCATTTACTGCAAAGTCTGTATTGTAAAATTTAGTTCTCAAACCTCTTCCGGCTATTCCTTCACCTAGTGCATAGGTTCCAATACCTCGGTAATCGTTTCTGGAGTCGCCTGGCTTCATTGTAAGTACTAATCCAAAATAATCACTCCAACCTTCGCCCATCTGTTCTTCATTTTGAAGACAGCCAGCCTGACTAGGGCCTCCAGTTAAACGGTTAGAGATACCGTGTCCATATTCGTGAGCTATTATCACATTGTCAAGATCGCCATCTCGTTGGAAAGGATCGTTTCCAGAACCATCATCTTTTAATGTTGCATTGATAGTATCTCCATTTAGAAGTGAAGCAATTAATGCATTTCCGTCTGATTGATAAACCATAATTGCTGGAATTGTGATGCCAGATCCATTTCCTCCCATTGCAAGAGGATCTCCAGGAACGTCATTTACAACAATTACAGCTACCGCGCCCTCATTTTGAGCCGCAAGAGTTTTTACGTTATAAGCACAGGTTCCTCTTTTGATAACTACAATCTTACCATTCAAATCAGCTCCATTAGTTACGGTATTACACCCATCGTTTGGATCACCACTGTTATCCTCTATCACTACAAGATCTGCAGTTATAGGAGAAACCGGTACTGGTGGTGCAAAATTGGAATCGGCTGCATAATAAGCTCCAGCCAAGGGACCATTGTTCACGGTAAGGAAAGTTCCCAATACTTTGCCTGGGGCATTCCAAAGATACATTTGCATTCTTGGATTGCTACCATCCGGTGGTGTTGCAAAGTTTGCGTTGTTTATACCACTTCCATCTTGTGCATCAGCGACAACAAAGTCATTTCCATTACCAGGATTGCCATAGTTGTTTTTTTGGAAGTTTCCGTTTGCCTCATCAAAACCGTAATGATAAAGAATATCGTGCATCATATTGTTCATATAGAACAAATTAGTAAGCGCTCCATCCAAAAAGTTAACGGGAACCTGAGGAAGGTTATAAGGAAAATCAAAAGTTAGTGTTGCGCCTCCATCGGCAGTTCCACCGTTACCATTGTTACCATTTCGGTCTTCATTTGACAATACATTGTTTCCTTTTGTGTCAGTAAAATCTGGACCAGCTACGCCATCCCAATCATGCCATCCAAATGGAGAAGCAATTGGGTCAGAAGGATCAGAAACTATTGAATCATCTCCATCATTAGGAGCGATCAGAGGCAAAGCAAAAACACGATAGGAAGAACCATCACCAAGCATAAGGCTTGAATTGTCTACTTTGTTATTTGAGAAAAGTAAACTTTCTGAATTGGAGTGGGAATGTGACCCTTCAAAGTTACAGCTCACTACCCAATCATTAGTATCCAATAATTCGCCAGTAATAGCGTCAATACGAACACTGTAATAATGTGAAGCATCCAATAAATAGATACTCAGATCCCAAGCAAGTTTTAAAGCACCTGTTTCATCCATTTTTTGATAAACAAGTTCTACCGGAATGTTTTCCAGAGAAATGTTACCATTGGAAAAAATGTAGCTATTGTCTGAAACTGTTTCCAACAAATTAAGATTTGAAGGGTTTTCCAGGCCAAGCCAGTTAGCAGCTTTTGATATTGCACCTACTGCAGAAATAGATGGCGTTGTGCCGTTTACTTTTGCAGCGGCATTTTCAGTAAAAGAAAGCTTTGCGTTTATTACTGCGCCGTCTTTAATAACGAATGAAGAAACAGAATTGAATAATTTAATGCCTTGGTGGCGCTGTTCAACATAGACATTTTGAACTTTCAAGCTTTTTGAGTAAGCCTGAGAAGCAATAGAAATATCCGAAATATCCTGCTGTTGAAGCGAATACTGCGTTCGGTTTTGTTGAAGGTACGATTTTATCACGGTGCTATAGTCCTGAGCAAAGGAAACATTTACAGCAAAAATGATAAGTAAGTAAAGAACTTTTTTCATAAGATAATAATTAAGTTTTTAGGTGATTACGATCAGAAATAATCGATCAAAAAATGTTGATTTAAAATTTCCAAAAATATAATTTATAAAAATATCATAAAATTGATGAAAAACCCTATTTTAATTCAACTTTTAACATATTTCAACGCAACGTTCAGATTTTTCTACAAATTTCCTTTTACTTTTTGAAAAATTTGAAGTGCATTCCCATCTGTAAGTCTAGAAATAAAACTGCAGGAGTCCATTAGATATTCATAAACTGATTGCGATTTTTGTGAAAGATCGCAGCCAAACAGCCGCAGCAATAATTTGTCATAATGACGCGCATTTCCGTTATAATGGTTTTCGTAAGCTGTTGTGAATACATCAAGCAAAGTAGATAATATAGTGTAACCGGCAATTTCCTTTTCCATCACTTCGTTACTTTGGTACACTTTTTCAACACTTATCTTTATAATATCTGAAATCTGGGCCTTATATTGGCTTTTATCCAGCAAAGCTTCAGAAAAAGTTCCTTTCAAAATAGCTTCTTCGTGTTCAATAAAAATAGTGGCGGCTTCGGCAATCAAAGTGTTTATGGCAAGCGAACGCAGATAGGCCAATCTATCCTGTGAAGTTTTCAAACTGGAATAAACATCTTTTCTTAAGTTATTTCTAACCAGATTGATCAAATATTCCAGCGCAATTTCTTCTTCAATTAACCCAAGGTTTATGCCGTCCTCAAAGTCTATTATTGTATAGCAAATATCATCAGCAGCTTCCACTAAAAACGTCAAAGGATGACGTGCAAAACCCGTATTGTTTCTGCTTAACAGACCGAGTTCGGAAGCAACTTCGGCAAAAAAACCTGTATCACTTTGAAAGACGCCAAATTTTTTATCGGCAACGTGTGCTGTTGGTTTTTTGGGAAGGGATTGTTTTGGGTATTTCATAAACGCCCCCAAGGTTGCATAAGTCAAACGCAACCCACCCTCTACACCGTTTTTAGATTCGGTCAAAATTTTGAAACCGTTGGCATTTCCTTCAAAGTCCACCAAATCCTGATATTCTTTTTCGCTAAGTTGATTTTTGAAACGCTGGCCTTTCCCGTTTAAAAAATAATCGCCTATAGCTTTCTCACCACTATGTCCAAAAGGGGGGTTGCCAATATCGTGCGCCAAAGATGCCGCAGCTACAATGGCCCCAAAATCGTTGAATTGATATCCGTGAACACTTTGCAGTTGTGGATGTTTTTTCAACAATTCCTTTCCCACAATTCTTCCCAAAGACCGACCAACAACGGAAACTTCCAAACTATGCGTCAGCCGCGTATGGACAAAAGAAGTTTTTGAAAGCGGAATAACCTGCGTTTTGTCCTGCAAACTTCTAAAGGCGGAAGAAAATATAACACGGTCATAATCTACCTCAAAACCCAAGCGGGTTTCGTTTTCTTCTATCCTGATTCTCTTGCTTTTATTCCCTTGTTTCCGTAAAGAGAGCAACTGTTCCCATTGCATCATAATTTTCAAAAATTTGAAGGCAAGATACTATTTTCAAAAGGCAAACCAATGAATTTTTTTGAGTTCTTGCTTAACATTGAGGTAACCCTAAAATGACTCATTGATAACTTCATTTTAACACAAGCATTACATAAGCAGACCATCTTTGCCCCAAGAAATTAATCTATAAAATTAGTATGAAAACAATGAAAAAATTCTTTTTACCTCTAATAGCAATTTTAGCACTTTTCCTTAGTGTTAGCTGTAGCAGTGATGACAGTCCAGTTATTGAACCAGATCCAGACCCAATAAACAACAAGCTTTCAGGTCAGATAACATCAGATATGACATTAACCAATGATGTTATATGGGAACTTCAAGGTCGTGTGGTAGTTACTTCAGGAGCTACATTGACTATAAATGAAGGCACAATAATAAAGGCGTATGCTGGACAAGAAGCTAGTGCTTCTGTACTAATTATTGCAAGAGGTGCAAAAATTAAAGCTAACGGAACAGCAGCTAAGCCTATTATATTTACTTCAATTGCAGACAATATTGCACTAGGTCAATCTAACGGTACAAATCTTACTCAAAATGACCGAGGCCTATGGGGTGGTCTTATTATTCTTGGAAAAGCAAAAGCTTCCTTAGCCGGGGACGCTCTTGAAAACCAAATTGAAGGTATTCCCGC
>JAGQYY010000004.1:0-12580 GCA_020435825.1 Aequorivita sp. | reverse complement strand
GTAGTAGCAAACGTAGATGATGGTATAGAATGGTTTGGAGGAGCAGTAAATGTTTCAAACGCTATAGTTTGGGCGTGTGGTGATGATGGTCTTGATATTGATGAGGCTTATTCTGGAACCGTTACAAATTCAGCAGTTATTCAAGGTGACATTTCAGACCACGCTTTGGAAATTGACGGTCCAGCGGGTTCTTTGGAAGGCAGATTCACTCTTGATGGTATTACTCTAATCGGTAATACTACTACAGAAAATGGCGAATATGCCGATTTACGTGATAGAGCTATGGGCACATTAAAAAATATTTACACCGTGGGCTTTAAAGCAGACTCTGACGTAGAACTTGATAACAATGGCGTAGCACAAAACTTTATTGATGGAAAACTAACATTTTCAAATTGGGTTGTGGACTTGCCTTCTGGCGTTGCTGAGGCAAAAGATATTTTTGTTGAAAAAACCGGCTCCGGAGAAAATCCAATCATTCTTAATCCAACATTTACAGAAAGAGCTGCTTCTTGGGCAACCGCAGGAAATTCAGGCGGCGCCAATCTTTCAGCATTCTCATGGACTTTCGCAAAATCTAAAGGAGCATTCTAAAAATTTGCATTCTCATTTAACTTGTTTTAAATCAATTAGCAATTTGCTCGTCTTTCCAAAAGAAGACGGGCAAATTTTATAAATATATATTTATGAAAAATATTTTCCCATTGCTTATTGCAATGTTTTTAATTCAAATTTCCTTTTCCCAAACGGGTGTTGTATCCGGTGTTATAAATGATGGTGAATACAATGATGTCTTATCTTTTGCAAACGTTATCGTCAAAGGCACACAAACGGGAACAACTTCAGATTTTGATGGAAAGTTTAATTTAAAGTTAGAAGCGGGAACCTATACGCTTGTTTTTTCATTTGTTGGGTATCAAACAAAGGAAATTACCGAAGTAAAAATAAATTCAGGCCAAACTACGACTGTTGATGTAACTTTGAATGCTTCAACAGGCCAACTTGATGAGGTAGTAGTTACAACTACGGCAAGGAAAAATACGGAAGCCTCGGTTTTAAGTATTCAAAAAAACTCTGTTAGCCTAATGGACGGCCTCTCTTTGGAAAGCATTAAAAAAACTGGCGCAAGCGATGTAGCGGCGGCTGTTCAAAATGTTCCTGGAGTTTCTGTGCAAGGCGGAAAATATGTTTATGTAAGGGGTTTGGGAGACAGATATACCAAATCTATTTTAAATGGAATGGAAGTGCCGGGTTTAGACCCAGATAGAAATACGTTGCAGTTAGATATATTTCCTTCTCAAATTTTGGAAAATGTTTTGGTTACTAAATCTGCAACGGCTGAATATCCTGCCGATTTTACGGGAGGTGTAATAAATATTGTTACTAAAGACATTCCCACGAGAGCTGAATATAGCGTTTCGGTTGGTGCTGCTTATAATTCAGATTTTCATTTCAATAATAACTATTTAAGTGGAGATAAAAGCAGTACTGATTTTTTAGGATTTGACGATGGTCTTAGAGACGATCCAATTCCTCAATCGCAGGAAGTTCCATTGCCACAACAGGATGGAGCGCTTGTTCAAAATTTAACGCAACGTTTTAATCCAAGGATGGCCGCACTGAAAGAACAAAGTTTTATGAACTATAATTTTGCCTTAACTGCTGGAGATCAGTTTGAGGTGGGCGATAATAGATTGGGCTATTTGGCATCGATTTCATATAGAAATGAGACAAAATATTATGACGAATATATAAACGGACAGATTTACAGAAAGGATGAATCAGATAAATCAAATTTCGATCTTTTAGCAGATCGTACCCAAAATGGAGAATTAGGGAATAATTCTGTATTGATTAGTGGATTGGCCGGACTGACTTATAAAACAGAGAAATCCAAATATCAATTTAATATACTTCATATTCAAAATGGGGAATCTGAAGCAGGTATATTTAGAGTAGATAATTATATAATTAGCAGCAATACTATAAAGAAAGACAATTTAACATACGTTCAAAGATCTATTACAAATGGACTTTTAAAAGGCCAGCACACTTTTGGAAGTGATAACGATTGGAATTTAGAATGGAATTTAGCCCCATCACGTGCGAAAGTGGAAGATAAGGATTTTCGTTCAACCCCATTTAGAGTTTCAATTAATCCAAATACAAATGAAGAAACCTATACTATTGAGCCAAGTGAATCTGGAGATGCGGCAAGATTTTTCCGCTCTTTGGAAGAATTAGATCTTGCTGGTAAAATTGATCTTGAAAAAGAGCACAAGCTTTTTGGTTTTGATGCTAAGGCCAAAATAGGTGGTGCATACACATCCAAAAAAAGAGATTTTGATGTAATAAAGTATTCATTGCCATTACTAAACTTTTCTAGCGCAACTTTAGGAGGCGATCCAGATCAACTATTGTCCCCAGAAAATATATATGACCCCAATACAGGAAGTGGGGCCTATGTGCGCCAAGACTCAAATGATTCTGACTCGTACAGTTCAAAAATCAATATTGCGGCTGGTTATATATCTGAAGAATTTAAACTTGCCTCTTGGGTGAATGCCGCTCTGGGTGTGAGATATGAAAAATTCGATTTGATTTATACAGGTGAAAGACAGGATGGCTCAAGGCTGGTAGATGCTAAAGTATTAGGGAAATCTGACTTTTTCCCGTCTGCCAATCTTATTTTTGACTTGAATGAAGATGCAAATAAAAAGATACGCACTTCTTATTCGCGCACAACGGCTAGACCTTCATTTAAAGAAGCTTCGCTTGCCGAAATTTTTGATCCCATTAGCAGCACAACCTTTATTGGGAATATTAATTTGCAACCAACCTATGTTAATAATTTCGATTTGAGATATGAACAATATGGAGAAGCAGGAGATTTCTTCGCAATAAGCGGATTCTATAAATCTTTTACTGATCCCATAGAACTTTCATTTATCAGAAGAGCATACGGGCAATACACGCCACTAAACTTAGGTGATGCAAAAGTTTTTGGCGGAGAGCTGGAAATAAGAAAAAATCTTGGGTTTATTAATGGATTGCAGAATATCGATTTTAACCTAAACTTTTCGCTCATTGAATCTCAACAAGAGTACAGTGAAGATGAACGCCAAGGAAGATTAGACAACTTAAGGACCGGAGAAACCCTTGATGACTATAGACAATTACAAGGGCAAAGTCCTTATCTAATAAATCTGGGGTTAAATTACAAAGAAGAAGCTTCAGGATGGCAAGGAGGAATATTCTACAATACCCAAGGTAAAACTTTACAGATTGTAGGCGCTGGCGATGTGGCCGATGTTTACACACTGCCTTTCCACAATGTTAAACTGAATATATCCAAAGCATTTGGGAAAAACAAAAATTCTTCAATATCCTTAAAGTTTGACAATCTACTTGATGATGATGTAGAAAGTGTTTACCAATCATTCGGCGCAAAAGATCAACTTTATTCAAAATGGAATCCTGGTCAAGAAATTAGTTTAGGCTACTCACTCAAATTTTAAAACGTATTACTTAAAAAATAAAAAACCCTAGCATTTGAACTAGGGTTTTTTTATGTATGATAGAATTAGAGTTTAATTAGAAACAATTTGAATATCGTCAGATTTCCAGGTTACAACCTTGGCAATACGGGCATCAGCATAAGAAACTTCTTTTATGTCTTCATTTGTAAAGAAATACCACGTGCCCACTTTTTCACCATTATTATATTGCGCAATGGCAGTTTTATTACCGTTAACATCATAGCTCACCCATTCTCCGGTTAACTTATTGTCTGCAGTATAGTAGCCAGTTTGTGCAACCGTTCCATTATCGTGATATATAGTTGCCTTAATCACATCTCCATCCAAATAATACGTGCTCTTGTTGGCATTTTGGGCAAATGCCATTGAAACTGTTAATACGATTGCAAATAGGATTATTATTTTTTTCATTTTTCAAAGTTTTAAATTTTCAGAATAATCAAATTTACAAAATTAACGCTTACGAAACCATTTGGTAACGTTAACTTAACATTAAACCTTTAACTTATTTATTTTCAGTATTTTAAAATAAACCATTTGTTGCGAATCAATATCTTAATGATTTGGTAAAGCTATCTTCACACTATGTTATCATCGATAGATTTTTTTTGTAATTGCCTATTAAATTGGGCAATTTTTGAAATCGTTTAGTTTTTGTCGACTAGATTTTCAAATGGGGCTGTTCGTTATGGACAGCTCTTTTTTATTAAATTTATACGAGCCAAGGAAACGTAGCTTAACAATATGGAAACATACCATTAGTTTAAAATTTAGTCCTTTGCAGCGACAAAAACTAAAACTGATTTTTAAATGCACCGTAAGATTTATCTTGTTGGGTTTCTATTTTTATTTATTTCTGCCGTCCATTCACAAATAAGCACTCCAAGATTTGGAGACGGAATGCTTAATATTGTTGGTAAAGACAGTACTTGGAGTGTTCGCTTTGCGCCACGAATTCAAGTGAGGGCCAATTCTTATTGGGGTCACGATGGCGACAAATTTGGAAAACCGGAACAAAGCTTTATCATCCGTCGTGCAAGATTAAAATTTGACGGATTTGCTTATTCTCCAAAGCTTCGTTATAAAATTGAACTAGGTCTTTCAAATTTTGATATAGCAGGATCTTCAGAATTTACCGGGAATGCGCCCCGAATAATTTATGATGCTGTAATAATGTGGGAGTTTTATAAAAATCTGGAATTATGGGCCGGACAGACCAAACTCCCCGGAAACCGTGAACGGGTAATATCTTCAGGAAATCTTCAACTTATAGACCGCTCCAGGCTAAACAGTTTGTTTAATATAGATAGGGACCTGGGGGTTCAACTGCGCCACAGATTCAATGCTTCTGAAAAGTTTATTGTACGCGAAATATTTGCTGTCTCCCAAGGAGAAGGCAGAAATGTTATAACAGGAAATCTTGGAGGTTTTCAATATACAACTCGCATAGAACTATTGCCTTTTGGCAAGTTCACCAAGAAAGGGGATTATATTGGCGGCGACATTTATCGCGAAAAAACTCCAAAACTTGCCATCGGCGCTACGTATGATTTTAACAATAATGCGGTAAAAACCCGGAGCAATCAAGGCAGCTATATGCGCAATGATATAGGCTTTTATGAAACCAATATAAGCACTGTCTTTATAGATGCCATGTTTAAGTATAGTGGATTTTCCGTAATGGGGGAATATAGTTTCCGTGATTCAGAAAGCCCTATTGCAATAGACAGCGATGGCACAATCACAGAACAAGAGGTATATACTGGCCAGGGCTTCAATATACAAGGCGGTTATGTCTTTAAAAATAATTGGGAGGTTGCCAGTCGTTTTACCACCATCGTGCCAGACAATACATTTTCTTCCAACGAAACCGAGAACCAATATACCTTGGGAGCTTCAAAATATATCGTTGGACATAAATTAAAATTTCAAACAGATTTATCGTACACAACAGTTAGAGGTGAAAGTCATGCTTTGGAATACAGGCTGGGCTTTGACCTTCATTTTTAAGAAAAATACAGATAACAATTTGGTAACAATCAATCCTATTTTATATAGGAAATTTGCACCAACTTAATTGAGACTAAAATGGATAACATTTATTTATTAATGATCGTAGCACTTGCAGCGCTTGCAATTGCAGATTTAGTGGTTGGAGTGAGCAATGACGCTGTAAACTTCTTAAACTCGGCCATTGGTTCCAAAGCACTATCTTTTAGAACCATCCTAATAATTGCCAGTTTGGGTATTTTTATAGGAGCCGTTTTCTCAAGCGGAATGATGGAAGTTGCCCGAAAAGGAATTTTCGTTCCGGGCGAATTTTACTTCGATGAGATAATGATCATCTTTATGGCGGTTATGATTACCGATATCTTACTACTGGATTTCTTTAACACTATTGGACTGCCCACATCTACCACGGTTTCCATCGTTTTTGAGCTTTTGGGAGCCGCAGTTATTATGGCGCTGATAAAAATTGGGCATAACGATGCAGAGTCAATTTCAGCAATTACAAAATACATCAATACCGAAAAAGCGATAGAAATTATAATAGGAATTCTAGTTTCAGTTGCAATTGCTTTTACAGTCGGAGCCATTGTTCAATACTTATCTAGGCTCGTCTTTACTTTTCACGTAGAGAAAAAAATGAAATATTTCGGAGCCATTTTTGGTGGTATAGCACTAACCTGTATTACTTATTTTATTCTTGTTAAAGGTTTAAAGGGCACTCCCTTCTATAGTAGCTTTAAAGATATTATCGAAAGTGATACTTGGATGTTAATTACGGGCAGCTTCATTTTTTGGACCATTTTCTCGCAACTTTTTATGACTATTTTTAAAAAGAATATCCTCATAATAGTTATCGCTGTGGGTACTTTCAGCCTTGCACTGGCATTTGCAGGAAATGATCTGGTAAACTTTATAGGCGTGCCGATGGCAGCGTATCATAGTTATATGGATTGGTCCGCTTCTGGTGTCGCAGCATCAGAATACAGCATGCACAGCCTTGCGGAAAAAGTTCCCGCAGAGCCTATGCTGCTCTTTATTGCCGGCGGTGTAATGGTTCTTACCCTTTGGTTTTCCAAAAAAGCACGTACTGTTTCTGATACCGAAATAGATTTAGCACGCCAAGGCGAGGGCCATGAAAAGTTTAGCCCAAATATGCTTTCAAGATTCTTGGTAAAATCAAGCACCCAGATAGCAACCTATTTTGAATATATTATACCACAATCGCTTCAGCAAAAAATAGACAAGCGGTTTGAGAAACCCGTAATCAACCTTCCGAAGCACAAAACATATGAACTACCAGCTTTTGATATGATCCGTGCTTCCATAAACCTTATGGTTGCAGGTATATTGATTGCTACCGCAACTTCTATGAAATTACCACTTTCTACAACCTATGTAACCTTCATGGTTGCTATGGGTACTTCTCTGGCTGATAGAGCTTGGGGTCGTGAAAGTGCTGTTTACAGGGTTGCTGGTGTACTCAACGTTATTGGCGGTTGGTTTTTTACGGCTTTCGTAGCCTTTGTTGCAGCAGGAACGTTAACCTATCTAATTTTTATTGGAAGAGGTGCTATGATTGCTGTATTGCTATTAATGGCCATCCTTTTGTTGGTCCGAAATTATCTTTCACACAAAAATAAGGTGAAGATAAAAATGGAAAAAAGTGGCTTGAAGAAAACCGAAAGTAAAACCGTTCAGGGAATTATTCAAGAAAGTGCCGAAAACATTAGCAATGTAGTTTCAAGATCAAACAAAATATACAGTGATATGCTTCGTGGTCTGGCCAAACAAGACACCAAAAAATTGAAAAAGAGCAAAAAAGGTGTAAGCAAATTGAATGATGAAGTTGAAGAGCTAAGAGACAACATTTTCTATTTTATAAAGAATCTTGACGAGACCAGCGTTCGTGGAAGTAACTTCTATATCACGATTCTTGGTTATTTGACCGATGTTGTGCAATCATTGGAATTTATTTCAAAAGCAAGCTACAAACACGTAAACAATAACCACAAAGCGCTTCGCTTCAATCAAATTAAGGACTTGCAGGAAATAGACCAACATTTGGAAGAACTCTTAAATGAAATTGAAGACATTTTTCACAAAAAGGAATTCCAACGCATTGGAAACATTCTTTCCAATAAAGAGGAAATTTATGAAAGCCTTTCAAACAAAATTGAAAAGCAAATAGCCCGAACCCGAACTGAAGAATCAAGCCCTAAAAACACCACCCTGTATTTCAGCCTTCTACTGGAAACCAAGGATTTGGTAACAGCCTTGATGAATTTGATGGAAGAATATTATACGAGCTATAAAAAAGCTTAACTCTAAAAATGTCTTTTTGAAAAAAGGAGCCCGATTGAGGCTTCTTTTTCTTTTTAGGCTATTTGTCCGTAGGGCATATGCCGTATTTTGAGGTCTTTGGAGGCATATTTCTATTAAAAAAAATCTACGTTTAAAATTAATTTTGGAATATTGTCTCAGCAACTAATAAATCTTAAAATTATGAAACTAAAATTATTATCTTTTGTATGCTTTATGGCCTGTGCAATAACCTTTGCCCAGGAAAAGGTAAAATATAATGACGAAGAAATTAAAGTACTTAAAACCTATTTTTTTAATGAAGGCTTCAACCAGCCTGCCACACGTAAAGTATCGACGTTGATTATGAAAAACGGCACCGAGCACAAAGGATACTGTAAGCTGGTTGCCACCAAAAAAGGACAGATCCACCAAATTGTTTTTAAGGACAGCGTATCCGAAAAAAAAGAAACCTATAACGCAGACGACATTGCCGAGGCGTACTTATTTGCCAGTGGCATGGAAAAGTTCAACAAGGTTTCGGAAAAAATGAGCAACTTTGGCATGGGCAGAAGAAACAGCACAAAAAAATTGACCAGCAGCGATGAAATCTATTTTGTAAACCAAAAAGTTTCACTAAAAAACAAAAAGGACGATAAAGAATTCCTAATGCAGTTGGTTAACCCAGAATTTAGCCAAATAATCTCGGTTTACCATGACCCCTTCGCTAAGGAAAGCAAAGGATATGGCTTTGGAGGTGGCCCAAAGTTTGGAGGCGGCGTTGTAAAGTCTTATTATGTGCAGAAGGGAGGCAAGGTTTTGTGGTTACCCAAAAGCGATTTTGAGGAAAACTATGAGTTTCTCTTTGGAGACAATGCCGAGTTTATGCAGAAATATCCATACAAATCCATTAGCTGGGATTGGTTTAGCGCCCTGGTTATGGAATATACCAAAATGTCCATGACGAAGGATCAGGGATAAATCCATAAATTTTTAATGAAAAGCCCATACTTTTAATAGTAAGGGCTTTTTCATTTTATTAAAATAAAAGAAAAATTAAACCTGAGATATTACTCGTGAATCTGGAGGTGAAAAATTTTAGCCAATAAAATCAAATCCACAATAAGGTACCAAAACCTCTGGGATTTTAATTCCATCTGCTGTTTGGTAGTTTTCAAGAATTCCTGCCAGAACCCTTGGAAGAGCCAAAGCGCTTCCGTTTAATGTATGAACAAGTTTGTTTTTTCCGTCCGTATCTTTAAAACGGAGTTTCAATCTATTGGCCTGAAAAGTCTCAAAATTTGAAACGGAAGAAATTTCCAGCCAGCGGTCCTGCGCGGTTGAAAATACCTCAAAATCATACGTTAACGCAGAAGTGAAGCCCAAGTCGCCACCACAAAGCCGAAGGATGCGGTACGGCAACTTCAGTTCGCTGAGAATTCTCTTTATATGTTCCACCATTCCGTCCAAGGCAGCGTATGAGTTATCGGGGTGCTCAATACGAACAATTTCCACTTTGTCAAATTGGTGCAGACGGTTCAGGCCACGAACGTGTGCGCCATAACTCCCGGCTTCACGTCGAAAACAAGGTGTATATCCGGTACAAGTTATTGGTAAATCTGAATTGTTCAGCAAATCGCCACGGAACATATTTGTAACGGGGACCTCAGCGGTAGGGATTAAATAAAGGTCATCAATGCCCACGTGGTACATCTGCCCTTCCTTGTCCGGCAGTTGGCCTGTTCCGTAGCCAGAAGCTTCGTTTACCAAGTGCGGTACTTGATATTCAGTATAACCAGCAGATGTGTTTTTATCCAAAAAATATGAAATTAACGCCCGTTGCAAACGAGCGCCTTTTCCTTTATAAACAGGGAAACCTGCGCCTGTGATCTTTACACCAAGTTCAAAATCGATTAAATCATATTTTTTTGCAAGTTCCCAATGCGGAAGCGCGCCTTCAATCAGTTTTGGGACTTCACCTTCTTTGTAAACCTCTTCATTATCGTTTTCATCGGTGCCGTCCGGAACCAAATCATTTGGGATGTTTGGAAGCGTGTAAAGCAACTGTTGCAATTTTTCTGCAGCGGCAAGCATTTGCTCGTTCAGTTGTTTTGAAGATTCCTTCAGCTCAACTGTTTTTTCTTTTAGTTCGTTCGCTTTTTGGGTTTCCCCGCTTTGAAAAAGTTTCCCGATTTCCCTTGAATAGGAATTGCTCTGTGCCAAGACCTCATCCAACTGTGCTTGCGAAGAGCGGCGTTCTTCATCTAAACTTAAAACTTCTTCAAAGACAGAAGAAGCATCCACTCCTCTTTTGGCTAGTGCTTTTATGTATTTTTCTTTGTTTTCGCGAATGTCAGTTACTTGTAGCATTTTCCTAAATTATTTTGAAGGACAAAGTTAGGAAAATCGCCTTATTCTTTCACTGGCTTTTTACTATAATCCTTAGGCGAAGGCAAAATCCATTCACTGTGTTTGAAGGGATGCCATTCCTGTGCGGCCAAATCTACAGTTGGATCCGTAAAAGGATGGAATTTACCGCCATTTACACGAACGGAAGATTCCATATACACAGCCACATCACGTCCTTTTTTAGCTTCAATTTCTTTTATTTCTTGGGCAAGTTGCCACATAATATCTGGCTTTGTAGTTACTGAGCCCTGTTGTTTGGCACCTAAAAGCTCGCTATAATTATATCGTTCCCGTTCTCCATCTGCTTTGTTTTTTACCCAAACCGTAAGACTTCCGCTTTTGGAGCGCAGCATCATGCGCCAGCTAAGGCGGTGGCCTTCTTCGGTCCAGAGCACATCATCTTTAAAGAACCAATGGCGCAGCGGCAAACCTATTTGAAAGGCGAAATAAATTCCGAAGACAGCAATCAACGCACCTTTATAGTTTGGAACAATAATCGCATTGCCTGTATATAATTTTTTCTTCGGAAGAAACCGTTTCTGAAGAATTTCCGGAGAGAAGAAAAAAAGCGCAAAAGCAATGGACATATAAGGAAAGATGCCTATTTGAAATACAATTGAGTTGAAGAGATGAAAAAATACAGAAATTACAAACCCCAATAACCGGGTACGCCTCCAAAGCATTAAAGGAACAATCAAAAGATCGAAAAAGATGCCAGTATAGGCAATGACCCAATGTGCCCAGTTTTGCTGCAACAGATCGCCAATGAGCCAATAATGCTTTTTACCTTCCATCAACAATGCAGCCATGGAGGCATCCAGCCAATCTGGGTATAATTTTGCAACGGAAGCATAGGTATAAACAATCCAAACCTGTAAGATCAAAACCAACAGGGCCCAACGTGGCATGGATGGCGATTTAATTTCAGGATTTAGTCTTGCATCCACGGAAAACCATCGGTTGGCGGGCAGAAGGGCCATTATCCAGCACAGCAGCATCATTAAATAATAATGGTTGTTGTAGCTGCTTTTTTGCATTAAATATACGCCGGTCCACATAAGCGCGTATGCCACCATGCTAAAGCGGTATTTAAACCCCAGCATCACACCAATACCGAAAACACCCATTATCACGAAGTAATAGTACATTCCCGGCCCTTGCAACTGTTGCAAAAATTCAAACCCGATAAAGTTGAATGTAAAAGACGGCTCTACAAGGGTATGCTTTACCCACCCGGTAGCTATTGCGCCAAAGGCCTCGATTGTTATCAAAAAGCCAAAGATGGCACGAAAAAGCACCAGTCCTATGTTGTCTATCTGTTTGAAAAGAAACTTATCCACGTTCCTGTAAATATTGCTTTGCGAATTTTTCGTCTTTTATAATTTCTTGTCGAAGACTTTCAACAGAATCAAAAGTTTCCTCGTTTCTAATAAATTTTAGAAACTCAATAGTTATTTTCTTTCCGTACAAATCTTCGTTAAAATCCAGAAAATGCGTTTCAATGGTCTTTTCTTTTCCTCCCACAGTGGGGTTGGTGCCAATGCTGGTTATTCCAAAAATTCTTTTGCCTTCAATTATTGACTGAACAACGTAAACACCGTTTTTTGGAACGAGCTTATAGGATTCCTTCAGCTTCAAATTTGCCGTGGGGTACTGAATGGTGCGACCAATAGCTCTGCCTTCAACCACTTCCCCGGAAATCATAAAATTATAGCCCAAAAAGCTATTGGCTGTTTCAATATCGCCTTCGTTTAAAGCTTTTCTAATCTTTGTGGAACTTATGGCCACGTCGTCTATTTCCCTGGCGGAAATTTCTTCTACTTCAAAATTATAGGTTCTGCCGAATTCCTTTAAATCGTCTATAGCTGCATTTCTATTTCTTCCAAAACGGTGATCGTAACCAATAATGATTTTTTTTGCCTTTAGGCTATTCACCAAAATATCACGAACATACTCCAAGGCGGTCAATCGGGAAAAGGCGTGCGTAAAAGGATGAATCACTAAATGGTCAAGCCCCGTATTTTCAAGAAGTTGTGTGCGCTCATTAATAGTGTTTATGAGTTTTATATCACTATTTTGCTGAAGCACCATCCGTGGATGTGGGAAAAAAGTTAGCACTACGGAATCTAGATTATCCTTTTTGGCTGTTTCCACAAGACGCTTTAAAATGGCTTTATGCCCAATGTGGACACCATCAAAAGTGCCAATAGTGACAATGCTTTGGCGGTTATTTTTATAGGTGGAGGCTGAGGAATATTTTTCCAAGGTTATTTTCCGTTAAAGGTGTTCATTGCATTGTTAATTCCTGCAAGTGCGAAAGATTC
>JAGQYY010000049.1:9947-18771 GCA_020435825.1 Aequorivita sp. | reverse complement strand
CTTTTATTGTCTACCTTTTTTTTTTTTTTTCAAACCAATAATTACCAAGTTGGTGACGTAGTAGATGATTTTACGGTAACAGATGTTCACGGAGTAGAACATAATCTTTATACTATTATAGCTTCTGGTAAATATGTTTATTTAGATTTCTTTTTTGATACCTGCGTGCCTTGCAGACAAACTACTCCAATTTTTAATGAATTTCATGACAAATATGGTTGTAACGAAGGCGATCTTTATATGATATCAATAAACGATGGCTCAGATTCAGATGCTGAAGTACTTGCTTTTGAAGCACAATATGGCGGTCCTTTTAATCATGCGCCTGCCGTTAGTGCTGAAGGTGGTTCAGGTGCCGTAGATAACAATTTTGGTGTAAATGCATACCCTACATTTTGTTTGATAGGTCCAGGAAATATCATGCTGAATAGAGATATTTGGCCACTAACTGGTGTTGAAACTTTTGAAGCTACTTTCCCAACAGGTTTTGAGCCAGAGGTTATGGAGTGTACTTTGGGATTGGTTGACGCAACTACTTTTGATTTCAACATCTACCCAAGTGTATCAAACGGCAACATAAACATAGACCTGCCGAATAATATGGAATCTTCTGTTTCAATATTCAATACTCTTGGACAACAAGTGTTTATGAACAATTATTCAGAAAAAAGCATTAACTTAGAACTTCAGTTGTCTGCAGGAGTCTATATTGTGAAAGTTACTGCTGAAAACAATTCAATCGCAAAAAGAATAATTATAAAATAATTCTCACCAATTTTTTTAGAAAGCCCACGCATCTTTTTTAAAAAGGCGTGGGCTTTGTTTTTTTGTACAGAAATTAATTTTATTCAACTAAATTCTCCTGGTTTCTAAATACCAGTCTATCGTCAAAGCTATCCAGCAAGATAACACTCTCGGTAGTAATTTTTCCGGCAAGTATTTCTTTACTGAGTTCGTTTAGCACTTCGCGTTGTATAACCCTTTTCACGGGTCTTGCTCCGTATTGCGGGTCAAACCCTTTTTTGGCAAGGTAGGCAATGGCCTCTGGCGTTGCGTCCAGCACGACGTTCTGTTTCAACAACATTTTGGAAACGCCTTTCAATTGCAGGCCAACAATTTTCTGGATGTCCGTTTTTGAAAGTGGCGTAAACATGATAATGTCGTCAATGCGGTTCAAAAACTCTGGGCGCACGGTTTGTTTTAACAAGGCAAGTACTTCAATTTTTGCACCTTCCATAGCTGTTTCAGGGTCTTTTACGGTATCAAACCGCTCTTGGATTATATCGCTGCCCATATTACTGGTCATAATAATAATCGTGTTTTTGAAATCCGCCAAGCGCCCTTTGTTGTCCGTCAATCGGCCTTCGTCCAAAACCTGCAACAAAATGTTGAACGTATCGGGGTGTGCTTTTTCAATCTCGTCCAACAATACCACGCTATATGGTTTGCGGCGTACGGCTTCGGTTAGCTGCCCGCCTTCGTCATAACCCACATATCCCGGAGGAGCACCAACCAAACGGCTCACGCTGTGGCGTTCCTGATATTCGCTCATGTCTATACGGGTCATTGCATTTTCATCGTCAAACAGATATTCCGCTAGGGCTTTTGCAAGCTCAGTTTTACCCACACCCGTGGTTCCTAGAAAAAGGAAACTACCTATCGGTTTCTTTTCATCCTGTAATCCTGCTCGGCTACGGCGTATTGCATCACTCACTGCTTTTATGGCTTCGTCCTGGCCCACTACGCGTTTGTGCAAATGGTCTTCAAGCGTCAACAGTTTTTCACGATCGCTCTGAAGCATTTTTGTTACGGGAATTCCGGTCCATTTTGCTACAACTTCTGCAATATCTTCTCGGGTAACCTCTTCTTTTATCATAGAAGTGCCTTCATCATTTTCGGCAAGCTGGGTTTCCAGTTCGTTTAAGGCGGCTTGGGCATCTTTTATTTTTCCATAGCGAAGCTCCGCTACTTTTCCAAAATCGCCATCGCGCTCTGCACGTTCGGCTTCTAGTTTAAAATCCTCTATCTGGGTTTTTAGGTTCTGAACATTGTCCACAACCTCTTTTTCACTTTGCCATTTTGCATTCAGCTCGTTGCGCTCTTCTTTTAAATTAGCCAATTCCGAATGAAGCGATTTCAGCTTCGTTTCGTCTTTCTCCCGTTTTATGGCTTCAATTTCAATCTCGAGCTGCAGGATCTTTCTGTCCAAAACATCCAGTTCTTCTGGTTTGGAATTGATTTCCATCCTAAGTTTACTGGCCGCTTCGTCCATCAAGTCAATTGCCTTATCGGGTAGAAAACGGTTGGTAATGTATCTTTCAGAAAGTTCTACGGCTGCAATAATTGCTTCGTCTTTAATACGAACCTTGTGGTGGGTTTCATATTTTTCCTTAATACCACGAAGGATTGAAATGGCGCTCTCGGTATCGGGTTCATCAACGACTACTTTTTGAAAACGGCGTTCCAAAGCTTTATCCTTTTCAAAATATTTTTGATACTCATCCAAAGTAGTTGCGCCAATGGCTCTCAGTTCGCCTCGGGCTAGTGCGGGTTTCAAAATGTTTGCTGCATCCATTGCACCTTGTCCGCCACCTGCACCAACAAGTGTGTGGATTTCGTCAATGAAAAGAACGATATCGCCTTCACTGGAAGTTACTTCTTTGATTACGGCTTTTAGTCGTTCCTCAAATTCACCTTTGTATTTCGCTCCGGCAATCAGTGCGCCCATATCCAAAGAATATATCTCTTTCGATTTTAGGTTCTCGGGCACGTCACCATCCACAATTCTGTGCGCCAAGCCTTCCGCAATTGCAGTTTTACCTGTACCGGGTTCTCCGACCAACATTGGATTGTTTTTGGTTCTTCGCGTAAGTATTTGAAGAATCCTTCTAATCTCCTCGTCACGGCCAATAACAGGATCCAGTTTGCCGTCGCGGGCAAGTTGGTTGAGGTTTTTGGCATATTTGTTTAAGGAATTATAGGTTTCTTCTGCACTTTGCGAAGTAACGTTTTCGCCACCGCGTAATTCTTGAATAGCCGCCTTCATTCCTTTTTCGGTTACACCTTGGTCTTTCAGGCTTTGGGCAATTGCACTTTTGGAATTTAGGATGGCCAATAAAAGATGCTCTATGGAAACGTATTCATCGCCCATTTTTTTGGCAATATTGCTGGCCTCGATTACAGTTTTATTTGCTTCGCGCGAAAGCATAATATCACCTCCAGAAACCTTTGGGAAACTCTCTAGTTGTTTGTCGAGGATTTGCTTTAAAGTAGTAAGGTTTACATTCAGTTTTTTTAGGATGAAAGGCGTTACGTTTTCATCCACCTCAAAAATGGCCTTGAGGATATGTTCGTTCTCAATCTGTTGGTTTCCGTAGCCCTGCGCAATCTGTTGCGCTTGCTGGATGGCTTCCTGGCTTTTTATGGTAAAATTATTAAAGTTCATATATATTGTTTTTATTTATCGTTTGTGGTTTTGTAGAATGATTCCCTTCGGCTCCGCTCAGGGAACGTAGGGTCATTGAGCGAAGTCGAAAATGCAAAACCTAAGCCATAATAAATTTACGACAAAATGTCCGCTAAATCCCTTATTTTAACAGACATTATGACGGTTTTAACGTGAGGTTTTTTTATCATTTCTTTTAGAAAATCCCGCTATTATAACTTGTAGCTTTGCAAAAAAGAACAATCATGGGATTATTGGATATATTTAAAACGCCGAGAGACATTACAAAAAAAGAAATAGTGGAAGTGCCCTGGCACGTTTTGGGTAGAATGGATCAGCTGGATGAAATAGTTGAGGAATCGAAAACCAAACCAGTAGCCATTTTTAAACATTCCACTCGTTGCGGTATTAGTAGAGGCGTTTTGAAGATGTTTGAACGAAACTACAAGTTGGCAAACGATCAATTGAAACTATACTATTTAGACCTGCTGCAAAACCGAGATATTTCAAACGAAATAGCGGCTCGTTTTAAAGTGCAGCATGAAAGCCCACAAATGATTGTTATTAAGAATGGGGCAGTGGTACACCATGATTCGCATCATGCTATTGAGGCTTCGCACTTGGAGCGATATATTTAAGATTTAAAAAGAATTTTCCCTTAAAATATCCTTAAACCGTTCCTTTATATCTGTTCCGGCATCAAACACCATTTGTTCGTTGTTGGGAAAAGGGATAAAATGATTATTCAGAAGTTTACGGTCTTCAGTGGTCAATGCGCGTTCATCGCCCCGAAATGTGGCAAAGGCATTCTCAAAAACAAATTCTGAAGACAGCGGAAAACTATTTAATTGACGCCTTTTATTTAAGTCTTTGTAAACTACTGTACCGCCCACAAATACTGCTTTTTCTTGGGTTGTAATATAGACAGTGGCTATAACGTTTATAAATTTATCTATTTTAATAGGATTGCCAAGACTGTCGCGTACAATGTTTCCGGCACGGTCGCGTCTATAGTCATAACCGTCTTTTATTCGTTGGTTTCTGGTATATTGTCTATCTGAAATTCGTTCAGGTGAAATTTGAATGGTTTGAAAATTTAAATCAATTCCCAAATCATAGTTTATTCCGTTTTCACGTTGTCCATGATATTCGGTCCAAAAATCATCCAGACCATAGGTGTTGAAATCTAGCAGATCCCGCTCCAATCTATAAGGGATAAATTGGCCAGTATGGTTGTTTAAGGTTACGAACACGAAATCTGTTCCGCGAAAGTGGGCATCTTCCCTAAGCTGATGTACGTCGCGATAGTTCGGTTGCGTTTCATCCAATTCACATAAAACATTGAAAGCACTTCTATAATCCTTTTTTGTGTTACGCTGCATATAAACAATAGCTTCCTGATACAATGCTTGTATGTATGCATCTTTAGCGGCCAACAAATCATTGCTATAATCTGAAAAAACGAAGTTTGCTTTTCTGCCCATCTCTTTGCTGTAAAGTGGAAGGAGGGGGCGAATTAAATCTTGGCGTGTCTGAAGATCGAGATAGGTATAGTAAATTTCCTTTGCGCCTGCGGGACTGTTCTCTCTTTTTAGAAAAGCGATATGGCGAGTGTCTTCATCCTTTGCCTTCAAAAAGGCTTCTTCTAAAAGGCGAACGTGCGCGTCATATTCCTTAGCGTCCTTATCTTTTTGAAGTTTTTTTGTGGCAAGCTCAATTGCTTTATCATAATTTCCTTGTGAAACAAACTTTTGGGTACGTTTCACGCTATTGCAAGAAATGCTGAAAAGAGCCGTAAATACTAGTATGTAAAAAGCCTTCATACCGAAATGGATTTGGTTATGAAGGCTAAAATACAATAGTAGTGCCAAATATTATTGTTTGATGGCCGGTAAAAGTTTTGTTCTGCATTCACCAAAACCAATCCGAACGTTTTCGTTTTTACAGAAACCTTTCAAGATGACGGTATCGTTATCATTTATAAATTTACGTTCTGACCCATCAGAAAGTTTAATGGGTTTTTCCCCACGCCAAGTTAACTCAAGCATGGAGCCATAAGAATCTGGTGTTGGGCCCGAAATTGTTCCGCTCCCCATCATGTCGCCACTGTTCACATTACAGCCGTTAATGGTGTGGTGCGCCAATTGTTGGCTCATATTCCAGTACATGTATTTAAAGTTTGACGTAGAAACTTTTGTTTCCGTTCCTTTTTCAGGAGCTATATATACTTCAAGATGTATATCGTAGCTTTTCTTTCCTTTATACTGAAGGTAGGGCAGTTGTTCCATCTCAGGCTTCGGACTTTCTACTTTGAAGGGTTGCAGCGCGTCCAGCGTTACAATCCATGGCGAAATGGAAGAAGCAAAGTTTTTAGCTAAAAATGGGCCGAGCGGTACATATTCCCATTTTTGAATATCGCGTGCGCTCCAGTCATTGAAGAGTACTAATCCGAAAATGTATTCTTCAGCTTCATTCACAGGAATTGGTTCGCCCAGCGCATTGGCGTCTGTAGTAATAAAAGCCATTTCAAGTTCAAAATCCACCAATTTTGAAGGGCCAAAAACAGGTTCGGTTGCACCGTCGGGCATCGTTTGGCCCCAAGGTCGTCGGGCATTAATTCCGCTCGGGATTATGGATGAACTCCTTCCGTGATACCCTACCGGAATGTGGAGCCAGTTTGGCATTAAAGCGTTGTCCTTTCCACGAAACATAGTTCCAACATTGGTTGCATGTTCCTTACTGGAATAGAAATCGGTATAATCACCCACTTGCACGGGAAGCTGCATTTCCACTTCATCCAAAGTGAAAAGTATGTGCTTTCGATGCTCTTTATTATCGCGAAGTTTTGGGTTTTCCTTATCGAAAATTTCTGCAATTCGGTTTCTAACCAAGCGCCAGGTTTTTCTTCCGTCGCTAATAAAATCGTTTAAAGTATCTTGAAGAAAAATATCATCAGTCAGTTCAATTCCTTTAAAATATCCAAGTTGGTGCAATGCGCCAAGATCAATGGCGTAATCGCCTATACGGGTTCCGATGGTAATAATATCATCCCGTGTTAAAAATACACCGAAGGGTATGTTTTGAATGGGAAAGTCTGTGTTTGGCACAGTGTCCAGCCAGGTTTTGCGTTTGGGGTCGTTTGCGGTTATGGGCATTTTTATAATTCTTTTGGAATTGTAAATAAAACTAAGTAAAAAAATTAAATGGTTAAACACCAATCAGTTAATTGCTTACTCTATTTTAATCACAACGAGCGTTTTTGTTAGTAAAATTCTTCATCAAATATATATATTTCATGATAGTTACCGAATGTAATTACTATTTTTGGATTTAATTAACTTTTATAAATATTATGCAACGCGACGAACAAATTTTTGAACTTATAGAAGAAGAAAAACAACGCCAATTGAACGGTCTGGAGCTTATTGCTTCAGAGAACTTTGTAAGCGACCAAGTGATGGAAGCCGCAGGTTCCGTTTTAACTAATAAATATGCCGAAGGTTATCCAGGAAAACGTTACTATGGTGGCTGCGAAGTAGTGGACGAAGTAGAACAAATAGCTATTGATCGCGCCAAAGCTTTGTTTGGAGCAGAATATGCAAACGTACAACCGCACAGTGGTTCTCAGGCAAATACAGCTGTATTTGCAGCTTGTTTAAATCCCGGAGATAAGTACTTGGGTTTTGACCTTTCCCACGGCGGGCATTTAACGCATGGTTCACCGGTAAATTTTTCCGGGAGACTTTATAACCCTGTTTTTTATGGCGTTGATCGTGAAACCGGTAGGATTGATTATGACAAAGTAGCGGAAATCGCCATCAAGGAAAAACCGAAAATGATTATTGCAGGCGCTTCGGCATATTCAAGAGAGATAGATTACAAACGATTCCGTGAAATAGCCGATAAAGTTGGGGCAATTCTTTTTGCCGATATTGCCCATCCGGCAGGATTGATAGCCAAAGGAATTATTGGCGATCCGCTTCCGCATTGCCATGTGGTTACTACGACTACGCACAAGACCCTTCGTGGCCCGCGCGGCGGAATGATTTTGATGGGCAAGGATTTTGACAATCCCTTTGGTCAAAAACTGAAAAACGGAAACCTTAAGAAAATGAGCAGTCTTTTGGACAGTGCTATTTTTCCGGGAAACCAAGGCGGCCCGCTGGAACACATCATTGCGGCAAAGGCGATCGCTTTTGGAGAAGCTTTAACGGATGAGTTTCTTCATTATATGGTTCAGGTAAAAAAGAACGCTGCTGTAATGGCCCAAAAATTTGTTGAAAAAGGATACAATATTATTTCCGGCGGAACGGATAACCACATGATGCTTATTGACCTGCGCAATAAAAACATTTCTGGTAAAGAAGCTGAGGAAGCATTGGGAAAAGCAGATATTACAGTAAATAAAAACATGGTTCCTTTTGATGACAAATCGCCTTTCGTTACAAGCGGAATCCGTATTGGTACAGCAGCGGTGACCACACGGGGTTTGGTGGAAAAAGATATGGAAAAAATAGTCAATTTGATTGATGATGTAATTACGAATCACGAAAATGTCGAGAAACTTGAAAGTATTGCGGAAAAGGTAAATGAAATGATGGCTGGATTGCCACTTTTTAAAAATTAAAACCCATTATAGGTCAATTTGGTATAATTTTTGTTAATTTTATCTTAAATCCATTTTTCAAAGATCGATTTACTGTTTCATTATTTAGTATTAATATTTAAAACTGTACCATGAAAAAATCTTTATTATACCTTTTTTTAATTGGGTTGGTATTGGGTTGCTCTAAAGATGCAGATAATCCCGACCAGCCAGAGCAAGACTTTACCGTTATATTGGATGTTGACCAAGACCATTCTTTTGGAAGGCACACCGTATCGGCTAGCGCATTTTTAAGTAACCAAAATGGTGATATTTTGGTAAGCGGGGAACTTCATTCGGGGCAAACCACCATACTAACAGCAAATGTGGATCCGTCGTTATTTTATGATTTAACATACGTTATTCACGATAACAATGAAGATTTAAATGAAAGTACCTATCGGCTTGTAACTTTTTCAGCGGTGCAGCAGGGTTCATACACGCTAGGGCCAACGGAGGAGCTTGAGAATTCTTATGACGAGATTTTTTTGAATTTTGCGAATACTGGGTATCCTTGTGAGATTGTAGCTTCAAATTCTGGCAGGGGAACTTTTGGACCTCAAAATGGAGGATATCTAAACTGGCAATCAAACTTGGTAGATTCGCCTACAAGCAATTTTTACATGGCATTAAAGAGTCCCAATGATTTGTTCGGTCGCTACATATGGTTGGAAGATGTAGCCGAAGGCTCTTCTTTTAATTTGGATTATATGGCATTGCCTCAAATACAAGAT
>JAGQYY010000049.1:0-9847 GCA_020435825.1 Aequorivita sp. | reverse complement strand
CGCTTAGAATAGATATTCCCGATAATGAAAATATAGGATTTCAATTATGTGGAATGGTTGGTAGTAGCCAAAACCAACATCCATTGGCATATGGTAACTTAGTAAACGGTGCAAGCACTTTGTTTGTTGCTGTACCTCAAGACATTTTCAATCAATATGTGCTGGAACTGCAATACCGAAACGGGAACGACACCAATTTTTTTACCTCTAAAACTTCGGCTATTCCTAGTGTAGTACAACCCTCGGAATTAAACATTTTGGTTAACGATCCTTCACCGCAAAATTTTAAGATGCAGCTTGAGGGGGACGGAATACTCTACAATGTTATATTCGGAAATGCAAATGCTTCTGGAACCCTATTTGTTTTTCATTCAATTTATGGACAAGCAGCTTCGGAAGTCACTTTTTCAAAAGAAAATTTACGTTTGAATATTCAACAGCAATACCCGGATTTATCGCAAATGGAGACTGTATTGGCAGAAAGAGCTTCGATATCAAGCTACAGCGAGTTAAATGGGTATAATGACATTTTGAACTATTTGATTTCAAGGGAAGATTATGGGGGTTCTAATATGAATGGTTCAATTGAGGTTTTGACAAAAGAATTTTAAATCCTTGAATATTCTATATTCAAGACCTTCAACATTAAAATGTTGAGGGTTTTTTTATTTCAATTGTAATGCAACTGTGCATTAACTATCTTTACTCCTATAGAATTTTTGAAAATGACAAAAATAGAATCCGAGAGGCTTACACTTAACATGTACACCCTTGCCGATGCTCCCTTTATTTATAAGTTAATGAACAGTAAAGGCTGGCTTAAAAACATAGGTGATAGAAATATCAAAACTCTTGAAGATGCGGAAGCTTACGTGCAGAAAAATTATCTAAGCAGTTATGATAAACATGGCTTCGGACCCTATTTGGTTACCTTAAAGTCAGATGGCACGCCGATTGGTTCGGCTGGTTTATACAAGCGTGACAATTTAGAGCATCCAGATGTTGGTTTCGCTTTTTTAGCTGAATACGGCGGAAAAGGTTATGCTTTTGAAGCTGCGCAGGCCGTTATGGAATATGCTGCCGAAAAACTTAAAATCAAAACGGTTGTAGGGATTACCCTGCCCCAAAACCAGCCTTCCATAAAACTTTTAAAAAAACTCGGTCTTTCTGAAATTGGTACTTATAAATATGAAGATGGAGAAGAGTTGCTCTTGTTTTCAAATTAAAAATAAAGAATGATTACCGAAAAAGACAAACAATTTATAAAACGTGCCATTGAACTTTCCGAAAAGGGAATGGACTCCAATGCCGGTGGTCCATTTGGTGCTGTAATTGTAAAAAATAGCGAAATCATCGCCGAAGGATTTAACCAAGTTACATCAAGTAATGATCCAACGGCCCATGCTGAGGTTGTCGCAATCCGAAAAGCGTGTAAACAATTAGACTCTTTCCAGCTTGACGATTGTATTATTTACACTTCCTGCGAGCCTTGCCCTATGTGTCTGGGTGCTATTTATTGGGCACGCCCAAAGGCCGTTTACTATGCCTGTACTAAAGAAGATGCAGCGGAAATAGGCTTTGATGACCATTTTATTTATGACGAAATTGATAAGGATATTGAAAACAGATACGTCAAATTCATTAATCTGGATAGGGAAGAAGGCCGAAAAGTTTTTAAAAAGTGGGAAGCAAAGGAGGGAAGGGTTGACTACTAATAAAGCACTTTTGAATAAAATGAAGAGTTTAAAATATATCGTTTTTGTTGGGATTTTAGCTTTTGTTTTTTCCTGTCAAAACGATAAACCAACCAATCCTACAATTACAGGTCTTTGGAAACTGGAAAGCATGAAAGTGCGAGATACTGCAACAAATACTTGGAGCGATTTCAGAGGGGGAATGGACGGTTATCTGCTTTACGATGGAAATGGCCACGCAGCACTTCATCTTTATGAAAAAGGCTATGAAAAAGCGGGAATGGAATTTCCAAATTTCAACGATTCCATTCCTTTGGAAGCTTTGAAATATATTACCAAATCATACTATTATATGGGGAATTACAAGGTTTCCGAAAAAGACAGCATTGTTTCACATTATAAACTTTCACACTCTAACCCTTCGGAATTTGGATTGACCGCGGAAAGAAGATTTTACTTCAGCGGCGACACTTTGGTAATGCAACCCGTGGAGCGGAAAAACTCCAGACTGAAATTGAAATGGTTGAAAACAAAATAATTTCTTTTTAAGACTTCACAATAAAAAAACCCATCACTTGGACGGGTTTTTCAATTAATTTCTTAAAAATCTAAAATTCGATACTCTCATACGCTCCAGCGTCAGGAGGGTCTAGTTGTGAATTTCCCCTTGTAGTTCCATTTAAATCTTCTGTTGGTAAAACGCCAGGTTTTCCAATACCGTCTGCACCTGAAGTTCCAGATTCAATATTAAAATTATTCAATTCGGTATCCTGAAAAACAGGGTCAATATTAAACTTTGTTTCAGGATATAAAGCTGCGTTGGTAAAATCATATAACGGGTCATTGCTAAATTCGCCCGTAGGGTCCTCAAAATGTACTAAAGAGTTTTCAAATTTAAAGTTGAAAATTGCCTGATCATCTTTTAAAAGACCAAATTCACGGCGTTCGTTTCCGTAGATAATACAATTGGTAAAATTGGCCGCAATAAGGTCTAGCACCTCCGTTACGGTAGAAGAGCCGTCAAAATATTCTGCATAATTAGCAATAACAACCGTTGGAAAAGAGCGGAAGCCTTCGGTCCAGTAATTTGCAAAAGTACAATGTCTAAATGTATAACTTCCACCCAACTGTATAGCCAATGAAGATTGCCCACTGTTATTGATAACCATATTCTCGCCATCAATTGCACTATGTATGGCCAACAAACCTATGTTTGTGCTGTTATATATTTGAACATTTTTTAATGAAAGCGGACTGTTTTCCATACGAATACCAAAAGTGCTATTTTTAATTGTGGTAAACTTAAATTCATTGTTAACACTGCCGCTTCTAAGCCAAATGGCATACCATTGACCCGGTATATCTGAAAAACCAGGTTCCAATCTGTCGCCTTCAAAAATAACTTCGTTCTCCATCAATTCAGGGTCATTGCTCTTTTCCCCCATTGTTTTTAGAGTTCCGTTTTCTTCCACGATAATTCCGCTCAAGTTATGAAAATGTACGCGTGCCCCTGCTTCAACGGTGAGTGTTTTGTTGCTCGGAACTGCTGCAAATCCATAGATTACGTAGGGTTTTTCATTGGTGAATGTTAGTTCATTATCTTCAAGATAAAATCCTTTTACAGGAAAAGGATCCTCATCGGTACCCAGATTGATGGCTTCGTAGGATCCATCGGGGTATTTTTCTGGAAAAAGAAAAACAGCATCTTTAACAAGCGTAACCAATTCTACTTTTTGCTCATTACCGCCACTATCAAAAAGAAGTTGGTCCGTATAAAGAAATTCTTTTGGGTTGGTGGGTAAGTTATTAACATCAAAAGTGGTTTCAATAAAAATGAAGATACTATCCTTTGCAAGAATTTGGACGTTTTCAAACACTTTTCCGGGAATTCCATCTACGTTTAAACGATAATTGGAGGCTTCGCCCTCTGCCAAACGAACAGTAGGAATATTGATATCCTCGTCACTTCGGTTGTAAACTTTCAAGTTATAGGTGCTGGAACCAATGTTTGAAAAAATGGTGTCTAAATAAACCGTATCCTTTGAAAACTCTAAACTTCCAGTGCTGGCAACGGTTTCAAAATCGTTGCGGCAAGAACTCCATAGTATAAGGCAACTCAAGATTGCCAATCCGTATAAATACCTCATTCAAGTATAATTTTTGGTAAAAATATAACTTTTTATGAAGCTTATTATTGTATTCTGAAGAAGTTTTCAGTGGTGAGTTTCAGCAGGCAGTCTGAGCGATACTGCTTACTGAAACTGCCAACTGTTACTTATTTTTCCGTTTCGCTTTTCGCTCTGCTCTTTTTCTTTCTTGTTTTATTTTTTCAAAGGCACGGCCGTTTTCGCTGGCTTTTTTTTCTTTTTCCTTCCAAGCATCGTCTTTTTGGGGTTGGTAATCTTCCCAAGAAATTCCACCTGCAACAACCATCACTTCACCTAAAAGTTCACCGTCGGGTATAAGATTAATATTTAGGGTATTTGAATTATTTGAAACTGTTACTTCTTTATTTTCAAAACCCACATAACTAAAAACCAAAACATCATTTGGCTTGGTTTCAATTGCGTAGTTACCATCAAAATCGGTTTGGGTTCCTTTTGAGGTTCCTTTTATAATGACGTTTGTACCCGGAAGCGGTAGGCCGGTATCATCTGTTACGGTTCCTTTTGTATAAATTGCAGTTGCTTTTTCTTCAATTTTCTTTTCTGGTCCAACGGCAATTCTGCCTACAACAATTGGTTTTAGTTGCCTATCAGACATAAGATATATATTTCGAGATTCTGATTTATTATTTAATTGAATTTTTTGTGTTCCATAATTTTCTCTGCTGAAAGTGAGCCATTCCTTATCCAAAGTATAAATTTCATATTCCCCTTTTTTATTGGTCCAGGTTTGCGCTTTGGTTTCGTTGGAAATGATTTCAACATTCTTCAACGGATTTCCGTTTTCATCCCTAACAATTCCTTTAGTAAATACTGAAAGTCTTAAATTGTTGGTGTTACTAAAACGGCCAATTCCTAAAGAAACCATTGGTTTTTCTGAAAGTGAATTATTTTCAGACCTTGGATTGTTTGAAAAGAGCGTCAACGGAAGTAACATCGAAGCTGCCAATGGAGCAAAACTTTGTCCGCTTTTACGCTCCATTTTTACTTCGCGGTTTAGTTGTGATTTTTTTACCCTGCCACAGGCATTTTTGTTTTTGGTAAGGATTTTAACCAATTCTTCATCGGTTTTTGAAGTGAGGTCGAAAACTTCTTTGGTGCAAACGCTACAGAATTTTCCTTTTTCGGTGGCGTTCATTTTAGCCCAATCTTCGTGGCAAGGCTCTGGAATACTGATAACGATGGATTTTTTCATGATTTGATGGTTTTTAATGATTCAAAGAAATCAAACATCAAACCATGAAAAAACCGCTTTTGAGTAAAGCGGTAGTTTCAATGAGTGAAAAGGATTATTGTTGAAATTTATTTCTGAATAATCTCAATTTTAAACAGCTTGTCCCAGTTTTTCCCTGTAATGTATAGGATGTTCGGTTCGCCGTTATAGGCTATGCCATTTAGAACGTCCAACTTTGGGTGCTGTGTAACTTTGTCTTTTAAATCGGTTAGGTCAATCACACCTTCTACGGCGCCATTGGCGGGGTCAATGATAGCTATGGAGCCCTGTTGGTACACATTGGCGAATATTTTTCCATCAACCCATTCCAGTTCGTTCACACTGCTTATTTTACTGGTATTTGTAAAAATTTCAATATAATCCTTTTCAGCAAGTGTATTTGAATTTAAGGTCCAAATTCTATCGGTGCCGTCACTTTTATAAATATTATTTTCAGCATCGTGGCACAAGCCCCAACCTTCACGGCTTTGGCCATAAACAAAAGTTCCGGTTTGCTCCATGGTTTTCAAACTATAGATAAAGCCGGTATTTTCACGATAGGTAAGCTGATATATTTTGTTGTTAAGAATGGTAAGCCCTTCCCCAAAATATTGATCTGAAAGTTTTACCATTTTTAAAACTTCCCCGGTTTTATAATCCGTTTTTCGAAGCGATGATTCTTTATACTGCCCTGTACTTTCATATAAAGTATCGTTTTCAAATTCCAAACCTTGTGTGTAGGCTTTTATATCGTGCGGATAGGTTTCCAGAATTTTATAGGTATAAAGTTTTGGTTTTGTGGAAGACAGAATGGTAATATTTTGTGAGGCTTCAAACACTTCGCCATTACTGTAAATTTTGGCAATTAGCACTTTCTCGCCAAGTTTTTTGCCCGAAAGGGAAATCTCATTGCCAGAAATTTCAATCCTGTCTTTGTTCAAAAAGTAAACTATTGAATCGGTTTCAATATTCTTTTTGTTGTTGAGAGAAACAGTAAGCACATCTTCTGTGGTATAAGTTTTCTTTTGGTTCTTAATTTCCAGAGAAAAAGCATCTTTTTTATCTTCAGAATTTCCTCCGCAGCTGCCCATCAAAAGCACTAAAAGGGTAGGAGCTAAAACGTTATAAATTTTCATAACTCAAATTATTTTTCCGCAAGGTATTTATTAAAATTGAAATGTAAAAATACTTGCGAAAACCTCAAAAAGCCTTATCTTTGCAGCGGCAAGTCCTACACAACCAGCTCCTGTTGAATCCTCCAGGGCGGGAACGCAGCAAAGGTAAACGGTCGTAGCGGTGTGATGTAGGTAGCTTGCCATTTTTTGTGCGCTATACTTTCGTGGCTTCGGCTCCGCTCAGCCACCAATCAAGATTTTTTGCGTTAAGAGCCAAGACCGTTATAACTTTCCTTATCGCTCTTCTTTGTTTCCTAATCGCTTTTTAAAAATCCATCTCTTTTCTTTTTTCTCTTTTCTTTTTTCTCGTCCTTTGCTCTTCAACAACCTTTTATGCCAAAAACAGTACTCATTACGGGCGGTTCCTCAGGAATTGGTAAAGCCATAGGCGAATACCTTTCTCAACGCGGTTACCAAGTCTTTGGAACAAGTCGAAACCCTGAAAAAATTACAGACTCCGTCTTTCCTCTTTTAAAAATGGAAGTTAATGCTACTGAATCCATTGAAGCTGTTATTGCTGAAATACTAAGCAAAGTTAAAAGAATTGACGTTGTAATTAATAATGCCGGCGTGGGCATTACGGGCCCAATTGAAGAAACTCCCGAAACCGAAATAAAAAAAGCATTCCAAACCAACTTCCACGGCCCCATAAACGTGATTAAAGCCGTGCTGCCACAAATGCGCAAACAAGGTTCTGGACATATTTTGAATATTACCTCAATTGCAGGATATATGGGGCTTCCATACCGTGGAATCTATTCCGCAAGCAAGGCCGCTTTAGAAATAACCATTGAAGCAATGCGCATGGAAACGATGCAATTCGGTGTAAAAATGACCAATATTGCCCCGGGCGATTTCGCCACCAACATTGCCGCAGGCCGTTATCACGCACCAGTTTTGCAAAATTCCCCCTATAAAAAAGACTACGGCAACACCCTAAAAATGATGAACGAGCATGTGGACAATGGAGGTGATCCTTTAAAAATGGCGAAAGCTGTTCACCAAATTATAGAAACCGCAAACCCAAAAATTCACTACAAAGTGGGTGCGCCATTACAGAAATTCTCTATTGTGTTAAAACGTATTTTACCAGACAAGGTTTATGAACGGATGCTTTTAAAGCATTATGGGTTGAAGTGATGAATAATTTATTTATGAAATTATACTTAAAAATTTTATTGACAATATCATATTTATTTGTTTTAGTTTATATGGTAACATTTTATAATATCGATTTTTTTCGTTTGATTACGAATAACGTAATTCCTTTTGAATTTCAAAGCATTATAGTTAGCATAGTATATCTCCCAGCCCTATTTTACTTAATATACAGAATTTGGAAATTTAAAAACATTGATAAAAACAAAAAAGGCAACTGGACTGTTTTACTAATATTTGTAAGTATAATAACAATGCCTATTTATATTTGGAGAAAGGATGATGTTTTCATTAATGAAAATGGTAATACAAAGAATTAGACTGCCATAACACTAATATATTATAACTAATTTTTAAAATTTAATCTCCCGCACTTCACATTCTCCTCCTGCCCACAAACAACATTCTCCTCTCCGCAAAAATGCCCAAACCATCAACCATCAACTATCCCTCCATTTTTGCTGAAAGCTCAAACCAGCGTTCTTCCTTTGCTGCAATGGTATCAATTATTTCCTGTAGCTTTATGGATTGTTTGTCAATTTCAGTGCCGTCCCAGTTTTCCGTAGCGAATTTATTCTGAAGTTCCTCCCGACTTTTTTCAAGGTTTGCTATTTCCTTTTCCAGTTTTTGATATTCCTTCTGCTCGTTATAGCTAAGTTTCGCAGGACTGGAATCTTGCTTCCAGTCTTTTTTTACCTTTGGTGCTGCCTCACCGGCCTCGCGCTTTTCCTGTATGTTGCTATCCTCGTAAACCCTGAAATCGGTATAATTTCCGGGGAAATCTTCCACTTCGGCATTTCCTCTGAAAACAAAAAGGTGGTCCACAATTTTGTCCATGAAATAACGGTCGTGGCTTACCACCAAAAGACAGCCGGGAAAGTCCAAAAGGAAACTTTCCAAAACATTTAGCGTAACAATGTCAAGGTCGTTCGTAGGCTCATCGAGGATCAAAAAGTTCGGGTTTTTGATGAGAACCGTGCATAAATATAGGCGCTTGCGTTCCCCACCGCTCAGTTTTTCTACAAAATCATACTGTTTTTTTGGGTCGAAAAGAAAGCGCTCCAACAGCTGTGAGGCAGAAATCTGCCGTCCTTTTTTAAGGGGAATATAATCACCGTATTCACGGATTACGTCAATTACTTTTTGCCCCTCCTTTATATTGATTCCGGCTTGGGTGTAGTAACCGAATTGTACCGTTTCACCCACGACCACTTTTCCCGAATCAGGTTTTATTGCTGCGGTTAGAATATTCAAAAAGGTAGATTTTCCGGTTCCGTTTTTTCCAATAATCCCAACCCTTTCGCCACGGTTAAAGTTATATTCAAACTTATCCAAAAGCACTTTATCACCGAACGATTTTGATATTTTATGAAGCTCCACAACCTTGGTGCCCATACGCTCCATGTTCAATTCCAGTTGCACTTGGTGGTCGTTGCGGCGTTTGCTGGCGCGGTCCTTTATTTCGTGGAAATCGTCAATGCGGCTTTTGCTTTTGGTGGTTCGCGCCTTTGGCTGGCGGCGCATCCACTCCAATTCCTTTTTGAAAAGTTGCTTCGCCTTTCCTGTTTCCGTGGCTTCGTTTTCTATTCTAGCCTCACGCTTTTCAAGGTAATAGCTGTAATTTCCTTTGTAGCTGTAAAGCGTGCCTTCGTCCAGTTCCACAATTTCATTGCAGACACGTTCCAAAAAGTAACGGTCGTGCGTAACCATAAAAAGCGTGAAATTTTCCTTTGCGAAAAGATTTTCCAGCCACTCGATCATTTCAAGATAAAAAAATCCAAATGGTTGGTGGGCTCGTCCATTATCAGCAAATCCGGTGTGGTTAAAAGCGCATTCGCCAGTGCGAGACGTTTTTTCTGTCCGCCGCTCAGGTTGCCCACTTTTGCGTGTAAGTCCTCCAGTTTCAGTTTAAAAAGTATCTGTTTGTAACGCGTTTCAAAATCCCAAGCGTGATGCGCATCCATGGCGTCAAAGGCTTTTTGGTAAGTTTCGGAATCGTCGGGATTTTCAATGGCGTGTTCGTAATCTTCAATTATTTTAAGGATTGGATTATCTGAATCAAAAATGGTTTGCTCTACCGTAAGCGAAGGATCTAGATCGGGTTCCTGTGGCAGATAGGCTATTCTCAGCCCTTTTCTGAAAACAACATTACCGGTATCGGCCTTGTCGTTTCCGGCGATAATATTAAGAAGGGAAGTTTTTCCGGTTCCGTTTTTGGCAACGAAGCCTATTTTTTGTCCTTCGTTGATTCCGAAGGAAATGTTTTCAAACAAAACCCGCATCCCGAAGGATTTGGAGATATTTTCTACTGAAAGGTAGTTCACGGTTTAGATTTTCGGCAAAAGTACAGCAAATGTTTAATGAATAATGAATAATGAATAATGAATAATGAATAATTCATAGATTAACCAACTCCTAAAAACAGTCAATCCTATTTAGGAC
>JAGQYY010000048.1 GCA_020435825.1 Aequorivita sp. | reverse complement strand
GAAACTCAAAAAAACCTTCAATCAAACTCAAAACCGCTCATTTTCGCTTCAATCAAAAAAGTCAAGATGACTTCATTTCCTAAATTTTACTCTCCTGAAGACTCCTCCATAGTATGATATACATTCTGAACATCGTCATCCTCTTCAATCTTTTCCAAAAGCTTTTCAACATCGGCAGCTTCTTCAGGAGTTAGCTTTTTGGTTACTTGCGGAATTTGTTCAAAACCTGAGGAAAGAATTTCAATTTTGTTTTCTTCCAAATAAGACTGAATTGAGCCAAAACTTTCAAATGGAGCATAAATCATAATACCATCTTCGTCCTCAAAAATTTCCTCAACACCGTGATCTATTAGTTCAAGTTCCAACTCTTCGATATCCAAACCTTCTGGATTTATACGGAAGTTGCAGGTATGGTCAAACATAAACGATACAGAGCCCGAAGTTCCCAAACTTCCATCACATTTATTGAAATAACTGCGAATGTTCGCAACAGTGCGGGTATTGTTATCGGTTGCAGTTTCTATTAAAATTGCTATCCCGTGCGGCGCATAGCCTTCAAAAAGCACCTCTTTATAATCGCCCAGACTTTTATCGCTCGCACGCTTTATGGCACGCTCCACATTTTCTTTGGGCATATTCACCGCCTTTGCGTTTTGGATAACCGCTCGCAGCCTTGAGTTGGCATCGGGGTCGGGGCCGCCTTCCTTCACTGCCATTACAATGTCTTTTCCAATCCGTGTAAAAGCTTTGGACATTGCAGACCAACGCTTCATTTTTCTTGCTTTTCTGAATTCAAAAGCTCTTCCCATAATTTTTTACTATTATTTTGTTTGCAAATTTAAAAATTTGAGCGGCATTGCAAATTTTATTTCAACTTACCCAATAAGCTCATCAATAATCTTTGCAAGTTCAAAATCCTTTTCGGTAACGCCATTGGCATCATGCGTAGAAAGATAGATTTCCAAAGAATTGTAAACATTGCTCCATTCGGGATGGTGTTGCATTTTTTCGGCTTCAAAGGCAATGCGGGTCATTGCTGAAAATGCTTCCTTAAAATCCTCAAATTCAAAAATGGTATGCAGGGCTCCTTCGTGGTAGTCCCAGCCTTCAAAATCCTTTAATCTTTCTTTAATTTCAATTTCAGATAATGATTTCATAATTTATTTAATAGATATAATCTCCTCGTTTAGACTACACTCCTCAATCACTTGCGATATAGTTACTTGATGCGTTTTCGGTAATTTATTATATTTTGGAAGAAGTGCGTTATATTGGTCTTCATTACTACTGAAAACACTTTTAAAGATAGGTGTTTTATTTCCCATTTTTAAGGTAATTTCTTTAAAAAGATCTTCGTGGTGGACCATATCATTACTCGCCAAATGAAAAATTCCACGAAGCGATTGGTTGATTATATAGTGAACTTGTTGGCAAACCTTATTTACTGTAGTTGCGGTAATTACCATATTTGGATAGACATCAAAAGAAGCTTGGTGCCTAATGCATTGACGTAGGTGGAGAACCTCTGGCGAATTGATACCAAGTACCATTGGCAATCGTAAGATGGTTGTTTGCGATGGAATAGTTTCCAAAAGCATTTTTTCAATGGAAATTTTTAGCCTTCCGGCCTCAGTTTGCGAAATCGTAATATCATTTTCATAAGAGGGATGGGCAGATTTGCCATTGAACACTTCGGCTGAAGAAATATATAAAACGGAACGGCCGGCATTCAGCAACGCATAATTTACTATTTCTTTGTGGACCTTAAACTGGCTTTTATTTTCACCATTAAGGGATGAAATTATAATGGTAGGTTTAATTCTGTTGAGCATCAAAAAAATAGAATCTTCTTCCATACAAAAGTTATGAAAGACTTGATTTTCTGAAAAACTACCCTGTTGCCTGCAATAGGTGCAATGCACGTCAAAATAGGAGAGCAGTTCTTTGTAGAGGGCGTTACCTAAAAAACCACTACCGCCAAGTATGAGAATGCGGTTGCCCATTAACCTTTGTAAAATGGTGTTTTCACAACCGTTGCGGCAATGGGCTTGTTTCTAATCTGAATAAATATTTCGGTATTGGGACTACTATTTTCAGTAGTTACATAACCCATTCCAATGCCTTTGTTTAAAGAAGGTGCCATCGTACCACTGGTTACAATTCCGATGTTATTACCTTCTTTGTCAACAATTTCATAATCATGGCGCGGAATGCCACGTTCATTCAATTCAAAACCGATCAATTTTCTTTTTACACCTTCTTCTTTTTGTTTTTTCAAATTTTCTGAATTTGTAAAATCCTTCGTGAATTTGGTAATCCATCCCAATCCAGCTTCCAAAGGTGAAGTAGTGTCGTTTATATCATTTCCGTAAAGACAGTATCCCATTTCAAGTCTAAGCGTGTCGCGGGCAGCCAAACCAATTGGTTTAATGCCGAAGCTTTTTCCAGCTTCCATCACTTTGTTCCAGACCTGTTCAACTTCAGAGTTTTTGCAATAAATCTCAAAACCACCACTTCCTGTATAACCGGTCGCGCTGATGATTACGTGTTCAATTCCGGCAAAATCAGCTACTTTGAAATGATAGAACTTTATAGCGCTTAAATCTTCGGATGTCAATGATTGCATAGCTGCCACAGCTTTTGGACCTTGAATGGCCAAAAGGGAATAATCATCAGAAAGATTACGCATTTCTGCACCCATCGTGTTGTACTTTGAAATCCAGTCCCAATCTTTATCAATATTTGAAGCGTTTACCACCAATAAATATTTTCCTTCCTCAAATTTGTAAACGATCAAATCGTCAACAATCCCGCCTGTTTCATTGGGAAGACAGTTGTATTGCGCTTGCCCGTCCACAAGTTTAGAAACATCATTGCTGCATACTTTTTGAATTAATTCCAATGCATTTGGCCCTGTAATCAAGAATTCGCCCATATGCGAAACGTCAAAAACGCCAACTGCTTTGCGCACGGTTTCGTGTTCCGCGTTTACCCCTTCGTATGAAACGGGCATATTGTAACCTGCAAACGGCACCATTTTAGCGCCCAATTGTTCGTGTATGTGTGAAAGTGCTGTGTTCTTCATTTGTAATAGATGTATTAAAAATCCCTTTAAAATTGTTTAGGGAAAAAGTTTGTATAAGTAAAGGTTGGTTTTTAAATAAAAATTTACGCAAATGTATCACAATCCTTAAAAGGTAACGAGGGTTTTACAGGTTTATTTTTAACAATCGGGGCGTTAAAATCATCTTAATCGGATGTAAGGTTCCCAATGTTTTCAATACTTTTAAAAGAAAAAATCATGGCTACAACTACTTCCATTAATCCTTATAGCGGAAAGGAATTGAAATCATATAAAAACCACACTACCAAAGAGATTTCCGAAATAATTGATAAAGCCAACAGGCGATTTTACAGTTGGCGAGAAACTTCATTTGCTGAAAGAAAAAAATTAATGCTAGCCGCCGCTTCGGAATTAAAAAAGAACAAAAAAGAATACGCCAAAATGATGACTTTAGAGATGGGCAAGCCAATTTCACAAGCCATTGCAGAAGTGGAAAAATGTGCATGGGTGTGTGAATATTATGCTGAAAATGCGGAGAAACAGCTTCAAAATGAAGTGATTAAAACCGATGCTCACAAAAGTTATGTGAGTTATGAACCATTGGGTGTCGTACTCGCTGTTATGCCTTGGAATTATCCTTTTTGGCAGGTTTTTAGATTTGCTGCGCCTGCGTTGATGGCTGGAAATATTGGTATTTTAAAACACGCCTCCAATGTTTTTGGCAGTGCGCTGAATATTGAAAAGGTTTTTAAAAGAGCAGGTTTTCCGGAAAATTGTTTTACTACTTTATTGGTGGGAAGCGCTGCCGTAGAAGAGATTATCAAAAACGAAAAAGTAAAGGCCGTAACGCTCACTGGAAGCGGTCCCGCGGGTTCTTCCGTTGCTTCTATTTCAGGAAAAAACATTAAAAAAACAGTTTTGGAACTTGGCGGCAATAATGCTTTGGTCGTAATGAAGGATTGCGATATTGAAAAAACGATTGCAACTTGCGTACAAGCGCGTTTTCAAAACACGGGACAAAGTTGTATAGCTGGAAAGAGATTGATTATTGAAGAATCTATATCAGAAGAATTTCTTCAAAAAATGCTTGTGAAAATTCGTGACCTTAAAAGCGGTGATCCGCTGGATGGGGAAACCAATGTTGGAACTTTGGCAAGGGAAGATCTTGCAAAAGATTTGGAAAAACAGGTAAATGCTTCTGTAAAAGCAGGTGCTAAAATTGAAATAGGAGGAAAGCGGCAAGGAGCGTATTTTGAGCCCACAGTGCTTACAAATGTTAACGAAAAAATGGCTGTATTTAAGGAAGAAACTTTTGGGCCTGCACTTTCTGTTACCACTTTTAAAACTATGGAAGAGGCGATTGAATTATCAAACAATTCAAAATTTGGGTTGGGGGTTTCCATTTTCACAAAGAATATTGCGGAAGCTGAAAAGCTGGCTTTCCGCTTTGACGAAGGAGCGGTATTTGTAAATGAATTGGTAAAAAGCGATCCGCGATTGCCCTTTGGTGGAATTAAACAAAGTGGTTATGGCCGCGAGCTAAGCGAACACGGTATTCGGGAGTTTGTGAATCGAAAAACGGTATTTATCAATAAATAGAAAAAACCTAACAGGTTCCAAAGACCTGCTAGGTTTGGTAGTAAACTATCCTTTCTTCAAAAATTCTTCCTTGCTTTGAAGTTCAGGTTTTGCAATATTGTTTTTTTCTAGAAAAGAATTGAATTTTTCACCTTCCTTTTCCATTATAGTTTCGTAACGCTTCATTGCTTTTGAAAACTCCTCGGAAATCAATACAAAATTAGCTTTGGAAGCCCCAGAAACTTTATTAAAATTTGAAGCTACATTGCTGTATAGGTCGCCCATTTTTTCACGTAATTCAGGTTCAGCGGAGGCAACATAATTATCGCCAGAGGTAATAACCAAGTCTTTCCGAAGGTTTTCCAAAGCATCAAACAGCTTTTGGGCATCTTTTTTTCCTTTTGGATCGTTCTCAAAGACTTCAGTAGTCTTTGCTTGCATTTCAGAGATTTTATAAACCATATACGCCAAATCCTCAACCATATTGAATAATTTGTTGGTAAGGGCTTCCTGTTCTTTTCGCTGTTCTAAAGTGGTGACTGATTTTTCATCATATTTAACTTCAATGTTATGGGTATAGGTTTCCTTCCCTTTTGTCAGCACTATTTTATATTTGCCTGCGGGAACTCTAGGACTGGTAAAACCACTAAATGCAAGGGTTTTGGCTTGCGCCATTTTAGGGGCCGCAGTCGTAAAACCCCAGCTTACTATATTAATTCCTTTTGATTTTCCCGGATTAAGTGTGGTTATTTTATTGCCTTGCATATCTTGGACTTCCATTTCCATTTTTCCGAAAGTATGGCGCTTTTTTAAGTAATATACAATTTGGGCATTGGTGTTTTTATTTTCACCCACAAATTGGGTTTCAGCTCCAAAACTTCCATTGAAACCACTATCTTCAGTCATTGTGAAGGGCTCAGTTTTAAAGAAATGAACGTCCTTATTTAATATTTCAGAGTTTAATTCACGTAAGGGGCTTATATCGTCAATAATAATAACACCGCGACCGTGGGTGCCCATTACCAAATCATTCGTTCTTTTTTGAAGATCAATAAAATGAACAGCTACGGGGGGCATATTATTTGTAAACTGAGACCAATTTTTTCCACCGTCAATTGTAACATAAAGTCCAAATTCGGTTCCCAGAAAAAGCAAATCTTGGTTCACGTAATCTTCTTGAATATTTCTTACGAAAGCTTTTGCATCAATATCATCTGAAATTATAGACTTCCAAGTTTTTCCAAAGTCAGTAGTCTTTAAAGTGTATGGTTTCATATCGCCTGTAGTGTGGCCTTCAAAAACCGCATAGGCAGTTCCTTTACCGTGAACGCTAGCTTCTATATGATAAACCCAAGTATTTTTGGGAATCCCTACGAGATTTTCGGTAAGGTTCTTCCATGTTTTTCCACCATCGGTCGTAAGCTGTACATTGCCGTCATCTGTACCCACCCAAATTATATTTTCGTCCAATGGAGATTCTGCAATTGTAAAAATTGTAGTGTGCTTTTCCGCACCACTGTTATCAACTGAAAGTCCGCCAGAGTTGGCTTGGTCTTGCTTCGCTTTATCATTTGTAGTTAAATCTGGAGAAATTATGGTCCAACTATCGCCCATATCTTCGGAACGGTGCAAAAACTGGCTTCCCATATAAAACCTGTCTGGAACGAAATTGCTCACCGCCATTGGTGCATTCCAATTAAAACGCAATTCCGGATCACCTTTTTTTGGTTGTGGCTGCACAGTGGTAGTTCTATTTCGATCAACATCATAGCGCCAAACATTTGCGGCGCCTTGCATTTCAGAATAGATAATGTTTTTTGTGGGATGTTTCAAAACCCTAAACCCATCCCCGTAACCAATGCTATTCCATTCGCGGGCCGTAACGCCACCGGGAGCAGATGATGGGCCGTACCAGCATCCGTTATCTTGCAAACCGCCATAAACATTGTAAGGTTCGGAGTTGTCCGTACTTATATGGTAAAATTGTGAAAGAGGAAGATTTTCAACAATTTCAAAAGTAGAGCCACCATTCCAAGAGCGATAAACTCCACCATCTGTTCCTGAGTAGATGATATCGCTATTGTTTATATCAAAAATAATGTCGTGTATATCACTGTGCATATTGCCAAGATTTTTAAAGGTCTTACCCCCGTCACGACTTATGGAACCAGTTAACCCTCCCTTTACAATTATATCGGGATTTTTGGGGTCAACAGTAATTCGTGAAAAATAAAAAGGACGAACGGTGAGTCCAAAATCATTGTTTAAATGTTTCCACGAATTGCCACTGTCATTTGATCGCCAAAGACCGTTGGTTTCTTTTTCGCCAGTTTCAATAACGGCATAAATTATTTTACTATCGCTTGGAGCCATTGCGATCCCGATTCTTCCCAACTTTCCAGTAGGAAGCTCATTGGTTAATTTATTCCAGGTTTTTCCGCTATCGGTTGATTTATAAATTGCGCTATCTTCACCCCCTGAACTGAATCCCCAAGCGGTTCTTCGAAACTCCCACATTGAAGCCAGTAATATATTTGGGTTTTTTGGGTCTATCAAAATATCAGAAACACCCGTAGATGGACCTGTATAAAGAATTTTATTCCAAGTTTTTCCACCATCAGTAGTTTTATAAATGCCACGATCTTCGCTATCATTCCATAGTGCGCCCAATACACCTACGTAAACTTCATCTGTATTGTTTGGATTAATAACGATGGAAGAAATGCGTTCTGAGTTTTCAAAACCTGGAATTTCTTTCCAATTGTTTCCACCGTCCGTACTTTTGTATAAACCGTTTCCGACAGAAACCGAGTTCCGAGTCCAAGTTTCACCAGTTCCGACCCAAATAACTTCATCTGGGTTTTTTGGATCCAGTTTTACAACGCCAATGGATTGCGCATGCTCATCGAAAATAGGAGCGAAGGTTGCGCCGCCATCCCCAGATTTCCATACACCACCGCCTGCGGCACCTGCGTAAAGAATACGTGCATTTGTAGGGTGGCTTTCAAGATCGTTTATACGGCCACTCATAAGCGCAGGACCAATATGACGGGCTTTCATATTGCCAAAGAGTTCTTTTCCTTTTAAAGAAGTTTCTTGGGATTGAACAAAATTTAACAACAAAACGATTGTAAGAAAAGTAAAAATGGACGTTTTCATTTTGGTTGGTTTTTGGTTATTCTGTTTAAATGGTAAGAAATTTTATTGAAAAAAAAATCCCCGACCGAGCAGGGATTTTTTCAAAAATGATATTGTTATTCTTTCTTTTCTGTAATAGTTTCAGTGTTAACTTCTGAAACAGGAAATACAAAAATCGCTGAATCTATTTCAGGATTTACGAATACCTCCTTTAATTGAATTCCTTGACCTCCCATTGATAATGCAAAAGGGAAATATAGACCATTAACTTCTTGATAATCACTCATGGTGCTAACGCTCATCTGTCCTTTCATTGGACCACTTTTTATTTCACTTTCAGCTACGATTGGCACATAGTTTTCAGTGTCAAAATAATAATAGGAAACGTTTGGCTGTTCAACGCCGTCAACCATAACAGGCTCTTGGGTTAGCTTTATTTTAAAGGTTTCAGTCCCTTCTTTTGTCTCATTGCCCATCATTTCAACGGTAAAACCTTTTTCTTTGTAATTCAAAAAAGGACTTGGAAAATCCTTCATCTGTTTCTTCATGTTTTCAGTAGCCTCTGCATCGCTCTTTTCTGGGGCCAAAGTCATAAAATTGGTGCTCCACATTGTTTCTCCATCAAAAGCAAGTTGGGTTATTTCCTGTCCTTGGAAATTAATTTTTATAAGTTGTTTTCCATCTTTGGTTTGATAAACCTCCACAGGAATTTCCATTCCTTGGGCATTTGCGGTAGCGGTCATTTTTACGCTTTGCAGTTTTTCCCAAGCGGCTTTTCCGCCTGTATTTTCTAAATAATTGTTGATTATTTCATCTGCAGTCTGTGCTGATACTGGCACTATTGCAGTCAATAAAAAAACGATGGTAAGTGTTTTGATGATTTTCATAAATGATTTTTTAAGTTTCAGTAAATATATGACTAACAGCTTTATGAAAAGTTACAGGTTAATATTTTTTTGAAATTTGATTTTAAAAGTATCTTTACTAAAAACTGAAAATCATGAAATTCGGAAAAGTTGACGACCCTGGAAATATTGACTTTACATTGCCGAAAGATCACCCGGGAACCAAAGAGGTTCTTTCAATAAAGAAAAATTCCAGCCCTCCGAATTTGTATGTAGGCTGCGCAAAATGGAACAAAGCCGATTTAAAGGGGTTTTATCCGCGCGGAACAAAAGATGAACTTGCGTATTATTCAACCCAATTTAATAGTATTGAATTGAACGCAACGTTTTACCGAATTTTCCCTGCCGATGTTTTTGCGGGTTGGTATGAAAAGACGCCGCCCAATTTCAGGTTTTTTCCGAAGTTTTTTCAGGGAATATCACATTGGGGAAGACTTCAAAATTGTGAAGATAACCTCAACGAATACATTCTGAATGCATCAAACTTGAAGGAAAAACTGGAAATGCCTTTTGTTCAATTGCCCGATAATTTTGGCCCGAAGAATATTGACAGATTGGAACCGTTTTTCAAAATGTTACCGAAGGATATAAAACCAGCTATTGAATTTCGACACACGGATTGGTTCAACAATGAAGAAGTTGCTGGGGAATTATATAAAATTCTTGAAAAATACAATATTACAAATGCGATTGTAGATTCTGCCGGAAGGCGTGATTTACTTCATATGTGATTGACAACCCCCACTGCTTTTATACGCTATAATGGAGCAAACCACCAAAGCGATTACGCAAGGCTTGACGATTGGGTTGACAGATTGGAAACTTGGATTGACGAAGGTTTACAGAACATTTACTTTTTTGTTCACCAAAATCTTGAAAAAGCGTCACCCTTGCTTTCGGCACATTTTATTAAAAAAGCGAACGAGCGGTTTGGCACCAATCTTCACATTCCAGAGATGGATGATCCTAAAACTAAATTTTAAACTATGAATTTTCACACAAGAAAATGGATTAAGCCAGAAGATTTAAATCCCAACGGAACACTTTTCGGAGGAAGACTTTTGGAATGGATTGATGAGGAAGCTGCGCTTTATGCGATTATCCAACTTGAAAATCCGCGCACGGTCACGAAATTCATGAGCGAAATAAATTTCAGAAGTTCCGCAAAAAAAGGCGATATAATTGAAATAGGGCTTGAGGTTACAAACTTTGGAAAAACTTCACTAAGCCTAGCCTGTGAAGTGCGCAACAAAATGACCCGCGAAGTTATTATCAGTATTGATAGGATCACGATGGTAAGTTTGGGCGAAGACGGAAAACCTTTTCCACACGGAAAAACGGAAATAGAATACGTAAAAGACCGTTTAGCTAACTAATTTTAGGCCAAGGCTAGAATGTCTTTTCCCGTTGGCAGTTCAAAAATTTCAAGATCGAAATAGGGGATTGCGGCCAGCAGATGGTCAAAAATATCGGCTTGAATGTGTTCGTAGTTTTCCCACTTTTTATCGTGACTAAAGCAGAAAATCTCAATGGGAATACCTTTGTCTGTTGGCGCCAAATGGCGAACCATCATAAAAAGGTCTTTGTTAATGGCAGAGTTTTCATTTAAAAAGGCATCTGCATAGTGGCGGAAAACGCCTAGATTGGTTTGGTTTCGCCCGTTTATCAAGAGCTTCTTATCGGCTTCGTTCATTCTATTGAACTTATCCACATCTTTTTGGCGGTGCTCCAAATAGGGCTTGATTAATTGAATCTTTTTGAGTTTTTCAATTTCTTCTGAAGAGAGAAATTTTATGGATGATTGTTTTATAAAAATAGCGCGTTTTATTCTTCGGCCTTTGCTTTCCTGCATTCCGCGCCAGTTTTGGAAAGAATCTGCAATCAAGCTATAGGTGGGAATTGTAGTATAGGTATTGTCGAAATTCTGCACCCGAACTGTTGCAAGGTTTATTTCAGTTACATATCCGTCTGCCCCAAATTTGCTGAACGTGATCCAATCACCAATGCGAACAATATCGTTCACAGAAACTTGAATGCTCGCCACAAAACCGAGAATGGTATCTTTAAAGATAAGAAGCAATACCGCTGAAGCTGCCCCCAGGGTTGTTAGGCTTATGAGCGAAAATCCCGTTAAAAGCTGGATAATCCAAAAGATACCAATTCCCCAAGCAAAGATCATCATTACCTGAACATAGCTTTCAATGGGCTTATCGCGGTAACGTTCTTTTTCCTCAAGGTAATTCCGTGTTGTGCGCAATATACTCCTGAAAATATAAACACAGAGAAGGACCAGATATACCTGAGCTGCAATTAACAGCAGGTTTGTCATAAATGGCGATTCTATAAATATAATGGGGATTAGGTACCAAATAATACCGAGCGGTAGGGTATGTGCAATGAATCTCGGAAAATTACTTTTTACCAGATAATCGTCAAAGGTGGTTTTTGTCTTGTTGCTAAAAGCCTTGAAAGTTTCAATAATAAACTTTCTAAAAATAATGTCAAGAATCAAAACCACTGTTAAAACAACAATGCAGTTTAAAAGTACATTCAAAAAAATTGCCCATTCAACATCCATCCCTTCATTAACGAGGTAATTCTGAAAAAGACAGCTATAATCCTGAATTGTTTCCCTGTTCATTATAAATATTTACGTTCTACATAAAAAGGCCCAAAAGGCAATACTGAGCACATTACCACGATAAGCAAATCTGTAATAGACCACTTAAGCTTTTTGTACATATAAAGGGCTCCGCCAACGTACAGCACAAATAGTACGCCGTGTGCCATTCCTACTACTTGTACCATTTGCGGCAGGTGCCAGATATACTTTAAAGGCATTGCAATTCCCAAAAGAACCAAAAAAGATATAGCTTCTAAAGTGCTTATTAATTTAAATGATTTTACTGAAAGTTCCACAGGTTTTATTTTTTTGCAAAGATACATGTTGCAGCTCGTTCCTCTATATTTTAAGATTATTTTAAGGCAAGATTTATTTAGTGGATAATTGTTATCTTTAAAAGAAAAAACAGATGCTCCCACTTATACAATCGCCTGGTGAAACCATCCAAAATTCATTACAGAACTATTACGAAGAATTCCTGAAAATCCTTCCACGGATTGCTTTGGGAATATTGGTGGTGATTTTAGGGGTGCTGCTGGCTCAATTACTTACAAATTTCTATAAAAAACGTTTCCAGCAAAAATCTGAAGATCCTTTAATGTCACGCTTTTTGGCTCAGGCAGTAAAAGTAATTTTAATCATTATTTCAATTATGCTAGCGTTGCAGGTAGCGGGATTGGACGGTATTGCTACAGGGCTGTTAACGGCAGTAGGCGGCGGCGCTATTATTTTGGGTTTTGCATTTCAGGATATTGGGAAGAATTTTCTAGCAGGAATTATCTTGGCCTTTAACAGGCCTTTTAATATTAACGATACGATAAAGGTGGATGGTATTTTTGGCAGGGTGAAAGAATTGAGCTTTCGGTACTCGCACATAAAAACTTTTGACGGTCGCGATATTTATATTCCCAATAGCGATGTACTTACAAAACCCGTTGAAAATTACACCGCCGATGGTTTTTACAGAGTTGATTTTACCGTGGGCATTGGGTATGAAGACGATATTGAAGCTGCAAAAAAAGTAATACAAGGAATATTGGACAGCAATACAGAGATTATTAGGGACGAGTTTCACGAAAATTTTGTAATTGAAGATGAACTTGCCGCAAGTACAGTTAACTTAAAAGTTTTCTTTTGGGTTGATACAGTCGATTATAGAAGGGCCTCGCGGGTTTTGAGAGGCTTGATAATCAAGCAGGTGAAAGAAGCATTGGCCAAAGCCGATTTCAATTTGCCTTCTGATGTGGTCGAATTAAAACTATATAAAAATACACCAGAAATTCCCTTTAAAATAAGTGGAAATGCAGAAAAGGAGCTTCCCAATAAATAATAATTAGTTGTCGCAGGGCAGGGGAATGTTCAATGTTTTATAACTCCGGTTTCTTTTATAGCTAAAGTGCCACCATTCCGTGCGGATGGTGTTGAATCCAAACTTTCTCATGCCTTCAATAAGCAACTTTCTATTGTCTAGTATTTCTTTTGAAAAATTATAATTGTCAATATGAGCTTCCCTTCCAAAATAATCGTAGTCGCTGCCCATTGCCACATAGCAGCCTTCCAAGGTCTCCAAAGTAATATCCACAGCAGCACCTTTGTTGTGAATGGAACCTTTGCCGTAAGGATTGCCTACATAGGTTGCGCGCGGCACTTTGGCCCACATTTTTTTCTGCACGTCAAGCGGACGGTAGCAATCATAAATTTTTATGCGGTAGCCTTTTTCACAGAAATATTGATTGGCCTGTAAAAGTGCTTCCGCAACATCGGGATGTAACAGACATTTTGGACAGTCATATAATGTTTCGCCCATAAAATTGTTCGGCGTGGCATAACGTATTTCATAACTAAATCCAGTGGAAAGTGTTTCAAGATTTACAAGTGGATCCTGCGATTTTTCTTCGGAAGAAAAACTGAAGAATAAAATGGTTAAAAGTAGAATGGGCAACAATTTCATTTTTCAAATTTAAGTAGAATTTAATAACATTCGCTTTCGCTATTTGTAACTTTGGGGAAAACGAAAAACTATGAATGATTTAGGGAAAAAATCCGCACTCATTACGGGTGGTACAAAAGGAATAGGTTACGGGATAGCAGAAGCTTTACTGAAAGAAGGAATTAATGTTGCCATAACCGGAAGAACTAGAGAAACTGCAGAAAAGGCTGCCAAAGAACTAAATTCCAAAGGAAACGATAGGGCACAGGCCATAGGCTTAGAGGCTGATGTGCGTGATTATAAAAGCCAACAAAATGCGGTTGAAGCTGTGATTAATAAATTTGGAGGTGTTGATATTGTTATTGCAAATGCGGGTTTGGGACATTTTAATTCGGTGGAAAATATTACTATTGAAGAATGGAAAGAAACCATTGACACCAACTTATCCGGCCCGTTCTATTCTTTGAAGGCGAGCGTGGAACAATTGAAAAAAAACAAAGGATATTTTATAAGTATCTCCAGTTTGGCGGGGACCAATTTCTTTAAGGGCGGAAGTGCTTACAATGCTAGTAAGTTCGGCCTTACTGGATTTACGCAGGCAGCGATGCTCGATCTGCGTGATCAGGGCGTAAAAGTTTCTACAATTATGCCTGGTTCGGTTTCCACATATTTCAACGGAAATGAGCCGGATGACAAAGATGCCTGGAAAATACAGAAGGAAGATATAGGAAAACTTGTGGTTGATTTGCTAAAGATGAACCCACGTACTCTGCCAAGCAAGATTGAAGTTAGGCCAGCAATGCCTCCTTCAAAATAAAAAATGATTAATATAAGTATCTAAAAAAATGCGGTTCATCTTAAAGTTGAACCGCATTTACCATAATTGTTTACTCTCTAATTTTTAGTTGGCAGAAAGCAAGGCCAAGAATTTATCAAGGTTTGGCAAGATTACGATTCGCGTTCTTCTGTTGGTTGCGCGGCCTTCCTTTGTTTCATTTTCAGTTAGAGGGTGAAAACTACTACGTCCGGCAGCAATCAATTTTTCAGGAGCAACACCGTATTTATCCTGTAGAATTCGGATTACGGCTGTTGAACGATCAACACTCAACTCCCAGTTGTCTTTGATGTATGCGCCCGGTTTTACGGTTTGGCTATCGGTATGACCTTCAACCATTACTTCCAAAGCTGGTTCACTGTTTATTACATTTGCTAGGCGCTCTAATAACGGATTTGCTTTAGAGTTAACGCTTGCACTTCCTGATTTAAACAGTAGTTTATCAGAAATTGTAATCATTACCACAGTCTCGTCAATATCAATATTGATATCGTCTTCCTCACCTTCACCAGCCAAACTGTTGTCAAGATTCTTTTTAAGGTTATGTGAAACTATGAGGTTCATAGAATCCTTAAGAGTCTTTGCTTTTGCCAATTCTTGGGGGTCTACATTGGCAAGGGCTTTTCTCATGTTTTCCTTATCATTTTCTGAAACTACAACACCCTCAATTTGTTGAAGGCGACTGTTGTTGCTATCAGTCAATGATTGGATTTTTGAATTGTAGCTTGCAACGCGCTCTTCAATCTTGGCGTATTTGGCTTCAATTTCTTCTTTTTCAAGCTGGGTTTTAGCTAGGGTAGAACGCGTGTCGTTATACTGGTTCTCCAATTCTACATACTTCTTTTTTGATACACATGAGGTAGCAAAAATTGCTGTTGCCAGCATGGTTAGTGCAATAGCTTTTTTCATAATACTAAGTTTTAAAGGTTTGTAATGCAAATATAACCGCGCACTTCACCAAAAAATTAGTTAACGGATGCTATTGTTTTGTTAAAAGAAGTTTTTAGAAAAGCTTGAACACATATCCCAACAACCAATAAAGAATAATAAAAACCACGATGGTACCAATGCAGCCGCATTTTCCACCGCCAGTTTTTTTAGCGCCCCAACCGGCGAGTAGTATTCTCAGTAATTTTTTCATGGCAATGCATTAAATCAAATTATACTTGTAAAAGGGAACTATTCATCTTTGGCAGATACCATCTGCAATTTATTTTTTCCGAAATCCAGCGTGCGGATTGGGAACGGAATATTGATTCCGGCTTCGTCAAAGTTTTTCTTGATTAGTTTTATTGCTTTGTGTTGTGCTTCAAACTTTGGTCTTGGCTGTTGGCTTTGTATCCAAAAACGTGTGATGAAGTTAATGGAACTGTCGCCAAATTCAGTAAAATAGAATTCAACACTTTCATTTTTTTGTTGTTCAAAATTTTCTGTGATTATTTTTATGACCAGATCTTCCACTTTTTGAAGATCACTTTCATAGCCCACGCCACAGCTTACAGTAATACGGGCCCGCTCTGTCCAGGAATAATTGGTGAAAGGGCTATCTATAAATATTTTATTCGGAATGATTACATAGTCATTATCAGTTTGTCGAATGGAAACGGCTCTTAAATCAATCTCTTCCACATAACCACTTTTGCCTTGTGCTTCAATAAAGTCGCCTATGCGCACTTTTGGTTGGAAGGAAAGCATAAATCCTGAAACTGTATTGCTCAATGTCCCTTGCAGTGCAAAACCAATAGCTAGCCCCATAACTCCCGCACCTGCCAAAATAGAAGTTAATACTTTATCGAGTTGCAAAACTCCCAATGCTACAAAAAATCCAATTAAAATAACGATGGTATAAACTAATTTGGAAAGAATCTGTTTAATAGACTCATCGCTGAGTTTTTTGAATAATACTTTACGCGAGAATTTTTTGAGGCCTCTTGCCAAAAAATAAAATAGCACCATTACAAGAAGAGCAACGGCAAAATTGGGAAGTTTTAAAATTATGGCATCAAGCCATCCATCTAACTTGTCCCATAAGTTTGATATAGAATTCTTTACTGAAAATTTTTCTGACATAATATTTTAAGTTTAAAAAAGCGTGGAAAGCATAAAAGTACCCAAAACCCATAAAATTATGGAAAGTATGCCTCCAATTATAAAAAAATGTTTGAATTTATATATACCCATTCCATAGATAAGGGTATTGGTTTGGTAGCCCATAGGGGTAAAAAAACTAAAATTGGCTCCGAACAGAACGGAAAGAATAAAAGGTTTCATGGACAAATCTAAGCCTACGGCAACAGCAATGGCAATAGGGGTCATTATGATGGCAGTTGCATTATTGCTAACCACGCTACTCATTAACATCGTTATTAAAAAGATGAGCCCAATAACGATTAAGTTTGACTGCCCGCTTAAAATAGCCAGTAAATGATCAGATATCCATTTGTCGGCACCCGTATTATTCATTGCAATTCCAAGGGGAATCATTCCTGCAAGCAAAAAGATTACTTGCCAGTTTACACGGTGATATACGTCGTTTAAATCCAAACAGCGAGTTAGCAATAATAAGCAAACTCCAGTAAGAGCACTTACCAGAATAGGTAAAATACCAGTCGCTGCTAAACCAACAACCACTGACAGTATAGCAAAGGAAATGGTTCTTTTTGTGTTATTGACAGAAGGTTTTATTTTGTGCTCCTGAAGAATTGCTACGTTTTCCATGTCATAAAGTTGTCCTATTTCATTCTTGGGAACTTCAACGAGCAACCTGTCTCCCGGTTTTAGTGTTATTTGGTCAATATCCTTTCTAAACAAGCGCTCTTTGGTGTTTCTGATATTTTTTCGTTTTCTTATGGCAATAGGCAACGCACTTTGAAAGGTCTGCTTTCTAAGCTGTTTCAAGTTTTTTCCGATAAGGATGGACCCAGGTAAAATCAAAAGTTCAACGAAGCCTAGGTCGTCTTGCTTCTTTACGTTTTTATTTTCTTCATCATTTTCTATGGCCTGTCTTTTTTTGTTTATCTCCTGTGTTTTATGAACGCTCAAACCATCAGCATCGTTTAGTCTTGCTAGGCTTTCAATGTCGCACATTAAAACCAATTTGTCATTCGCTTTCAAGGTAATATAACGACCTGGGGCGTTTGTGATTTGCTTGTTTCGGGTAAGTTTTAATATTGAAATCCCAGGGTTGGTATATAGAAAGGTGTCTTCAATATTTTTATCGATTAAATTGGAATCTTTACTAATTACAGCAGTTGTAACATAATTTTCCAAATCGTATGCATCGTGTAAATTTTCTTCAGAATCTTTCGGTAACCATCGTGAGGCTATGGTAACAATAACTATCCCGACAAGCAGAAATATCAATCCGAAGAATGAAAATTCAAAAAAGCTGAATTTTTCAGCCCCCAAGTCTTTTGCTATCGAATTTACGATGAGGTTGGTGGAGGTTCCCATCAGCGTGCAACTTCCTCCCAAAATTCCAGCAAACGAAATGGGTAATAAAAGTTTTGATTGTGGCAGATTGAAACGTTTGGACAGTTCTGAAATAATTTTTATGAAAACGATCACAACTGCCGTGGTATTTATAAATGCTGAAATTCCGCCAGTAATAAACATAAAGACAGGCAAAAGAAGAAACAGCGGTAATACGTGCAAGTTTTTGAGAAAACGAGCCAATGAAGCAATAACGCCGTTATCCTCGAGCGCTAAGGCAATAATCATTAAGGAAAGCACCGTTATGGTTGCTGAGTTTGAAAATCCTGAAATAGCTTCTTCCGGTTCCACCAAACCTGTAAGGGCAAGGGAGGCAATAATCAGCATCGCAATTTTATCTACTGAAAAGACTTCAAAAGCGAAAAGGATTACGGTAATGAACAGAATAGAAAAAACGAGTATTATTTCTGTGGTCATTTGTTTTGATGGTTGGTATTATAAAGATAACCGCGGAAATAAAACTCGCTCCTAAGAATTTCATAAAATATTGGGAATACCAATATTTTTAACATTTTTTCTACCCCAAATACTTCTTCAAAATATGGCTTTTTGAGGTTTGGCGAAGCCTTCTAATAGCTTTTTCCCGAATCTGGCGAACGCGCTCACGGCTCAAATCGAAGGTGTCTCCAATTTCCTGAAGCGTCATTGGCGGTTGGCCACAAAGGCCAAAATTCAATTTAACAACATCAGCTTCACGGGGTGCTAAAGTGTCAAGTGCACGATTTATTTCAATGCGAAGCGATTCGTGTAATAAACTCTTGTCTGGGTTAGGGCTTTCACCAGAACTAAGCACATCATAAAGGTTGTTATCATTCTCACCTTCTTGGAATGGTGCGTCCATGGAAAGGCTTCTTGTTGAGTTTTTTAAAGAGCTTTTTACTTTAGATTCACTAAAATCCAACTCGTTTGCTATTTCTAAAGCAGTTGGAATTCGTTGGAATTTTTGTTCCAAATGGATAGAAGCTTTCTTTATTTTATTGATATCGCCAATTTTGTTCAACGGTAATCTCACAACACGGGACTGTTCCGCAATTGCTTGCAAAATAGCTTGACGAATCCACCAAACTGCATACGAAATAAATTTAAAACCTCTAGTTTCATCAAATCTTTTCGCGGCTTTAACCAAGCCCACATTTCCTTCGTTAATTAAATCAGGAAGGCTAAGGCCTTGGTTTTGGTATTGTTTTGCTACGGAAATCACAAACCGTAAATTTGCCCTGCTCAATTTGTTCAAAGCAGCCTGATCTCCTTCACGAATGCGCTGTGCCAACTCTACTTCTTCTTCTGCAGTTATCAAATCTATCTTGCTAACATCTTGTAAATAACTGTTTAAAGATTTTGTTTCCCGGTTGGTTACTTGCTTCGTGATCTTAAGTTGTCTCATAATATTCTCTCTGTTTTTTATAATAACACGGCATAGTAAGACATTTTGTGGTAATTTCCAAATAGTTAACAGAAGTTGTTAAAATTTTCCTGATCTATATTTTTTCCTTATTTTGAATAAAAATTGAAAAATGAAAATTTTGAAAAATATATTTTTTCCGATGTTTTTGTTACTAATGACAACAACTTATGCGCAAAAGCCAACGGAGGTTCCAAAACCTAGCGAAAAACCAATTGATTTAACTAAT
>JAGQYY010000047.1 GCA_020435825.1 Aequorivita sp. | reverse complement strand
GCTGTTGCTGAAAAAGATGGTGCGATCACGACTTCGCAGAAAAGATCGTTTATTTCGTTTGCGGTTGCTTCGTCAATTTCAACATTGCTGATCAAAATTCCTCCAAAAGCCGAAACCGGATCGCCGGCAAGCGCTGCCAAATAAGCCTCTTGAATTGTATTTCGCTGTGCGATTCCGCACGCATTGTTGTGCTTCAAAATCGCGAAGGTTGGCGCTTCGCCTTTAAATTCGTTCATCAAATTTACGGCGGCGTCAACGTCCAAAAGGTTATTGTAGCTCAGTTCCTTTCCGTGGAGTTTGGTGAACATTTCATCAAAATTTCCGAAGAAATATCCTTTTTGGTGCGGGTTTTCGCCATAACGCAGTTCCTGCCCGTTGGTTTCGCTCAGTTTGAAAGCCGGCAATTTTTCTTCTTTGTTGAAATAATTAAAAATTGCAGTGTCGTAATTTGAAGAAACATTGAACGATTTTGCTGCGAAACGTTTGCGATCTTTTAAAGAAATTTCTCCATTGTTTTTAGATATCAATTCCAAAAATTCTGCATAATCATCAACTGAAGAAACACAAATAGTGTCTTTAAAATTCTTTGCTGCGGCGCGAATCAAGGAAATTCCTCCGATGTCTATTTTTTCAATAATATCTGCTTCCGAAGCGCCCGAAGCAACCGTTTTTTCAAAAGGATATAAATCCACAATTACGGCATCAATCTGTGGAATGTTGTATTGTGCCATTTCGGATACATCACTTTCATTATCCTGGCGGTTCAAAATGCCGCCAAAAACTTTTGGGTGAAGGGTTTTAACGCGACCGCCCAAAATGGAAGGGTAGTCTGTTATATCTTCAACTGCAATCACCTCGATTCCAAGGTCGTTAATGAATTTTTCGGTACCTCCGGTAGAGTAGATTTTTACGTTTTGTTCGTTCAGTTTTTTAACTATTGGAGCGAGTCCTTCTTTGCTGAAAACGGAAATTAAGGCAGATGTAATTTTTTTGGAACTGTTCATTATTGAAAATTAAGGTGCAAAAGTACATAATTGCATAGTAAATTTGTAACATAACAACAGAGAAAACGTCTTACTTTTCATAATTTTATCAACCCTTTGGGAGTAGAAAGTTGAAACTCTCAATCATTAATCAAAATTTATAAATGCTAATATACCTTCGTGTTTTAAAGGAAAGTTTCAATTTTGCGCTCAATGCGCTTCGAAACAATAAATTGCGGACCTTTCTTTCATTAGTGGGCGTTACCATTGGTATATTTTCCATTATCGCCGTTTTGGCAGCGGTTGATTCTTTAAAAAAGGAAATTGAAGGCAGCATGAGTGGTTTGGACAACAGTACAATAATTATTATGCGCTTCAATTTTGGGCCAACAGATATTCCGCGTTGGAAATGGCAACAGTTTCCAGATGTTACTTATGATGAATACCAGTATATTGAAAGAAATACCCCCAATATTGAAGCTGCAACCTTTACATTGAACGTTCCCAATGAAAGCATAAAATATGAAGACAGACAGGTTGATAACGTGCCTATTGGTGCGGTAACAGACAGTTATTATAATATTGAAGCCTTAAAACTTTCCGAAGGAAGGTTTTTTAATGGATCAGAATCGAACAGTGGCTCTATGGTCGTGGTTTTAGGTGATGAAATTGCCAATCAATTGTTTGGTGATGCTGCAAATGCCATTGGTAAAGAAGTGCGGATATACGGAAGAAAATTTAATGTAATTGGTGTTTTGGAAAAAGAGGGTGCAGGCCTGTTTGGAAACTCAAAAGACACTTCAGTGTGGATGTCTGTGAATGTTGTGCGGAGAATTTATGGCGATAATAATAAAAATACTTTCCCTCAGATTGTGGTGAAACCCGAAAAAGGAGTGGATGAGGCTGAATTTAAAGCAGTGCTAACACAAAAACTTCGCACGAAACGTGGTTTAAAATCAGATGAAACAAGTACCTTTTTTGTGAACCAAATGCAGGGTTTTGCAGATTTCATTGATGACATAACAGGTAGTATGAATATTATTGGGCTAATAATTAGCGGGTTTTCATTGTTGGTTGGGGGCTTTGGAATAGCCAATATTATGTTCGTAAGCGTAAAGGAACGCACCAACTTAATAGGGATTCAAAAGTCTTTGGGTGCAAAGAATAAATTTATCCTTTTCCAATTTTTATTTGAAGCAGTAATTCTTTCTGTAATTGGCGGATTGATCGGGTTGTTTTTGGTATTTATCGTTTCAATAATTGCTTCCAGTTTTACTGGCGATTTTGAATTTGTACTCTCGCCGTGGAATATGTTTGTTGGTACCGCAATTTCTGCCGCAATTGGTTTGATATCAGGAATTCTTCCTGCTATTTCAGCTTCAAAGCTTGATCCTGTTGAAGCAATTAGAACGGGAATGTAGTTTATAGAATTTGGGAAACCTCTTCATTAACCCATTCCAAAAACCGTTCGTCTTCTTCAGAAAATGGGTCTTCCATGTGTGAGTCGATATCTATTTGCCCAATGTTTTTACCGTTTTTAAAAAGCGGGATCACTATTTCGGCTTTTACCGTAATACTGCATGCAATGTAGTTATTCTGAGCTTTTACGTCTGGCACCACAAAGTTTTTATTGCTCACGGCCACTTGTCCGCAAATTCCTTTTCCGAAAGGAATAACGGTATGGTCCGTAGGCTCTCCCGCAAAAGCTTTTAAATGTAGCGTTTGTTCGGGCTCATTTGCAAAGTAAAACCCAACCCAGTCATAATACCCTACAGAAGATTGAAGCAATTCGCAAACCTCTTTTAGGCGCTGCCCTGCAGGTTCATTTTCATTCGAGAGGATAGTCTGTACTTTAGGTTTTAAATGTGAAAAAGGCATAGGTTTTTTATTATCTCGTTTACTTTGGCAAAAGTATTTTAAATCCGGTACATGCACCAAAAACAAATCCTGTATTTTTGTTGAGTACGAGCACTGGAAATTATGACTTAAGAAAGTGGTCAATTGGCAGTAAAAACAATATCAAAATTTATTTTTTTTTGAAGGAGCTTTTTAAAAAATACAAAACCGTCATTCGCTTTGTTGGGCTATTTATGGGCACATATCTTTTAATGAGCGTAATGTATGGACTGTATTTGAAAGCTTCGGAAAACGGAAGTTACTTTCCTGATTTTGTAACGAATCTTGTTGCGAGACAGAGCAGTAACGTATTGGGCGCATTTGGGCATAATTCAATTTTAGTGTCCGATTCCATAGTGCAGGGAATGTTGTTGACCATTGACAACGAATACACCGTCAGCATTGTGGAGGGCTGCAATTCCATTGGTGTTATCATTTTGTTTATGGCTTTTGTTGTCGCTTTTGCGGAAGACTTTAAAAAAACCTTGCTGTTTCTTTTTGCAGGAGCTGTATTGATCTACATTGTGAATATACTTCGCATTGCAATACTTACCGTGGCACTTTATAAATATCCACAGTATGAAAATCTATTGCATTCCGTAGTTTTTCCGGGTATTATTTATAGTATGGTTTTCATTTTATGGATGATTTGGGTGCGAATGCTGAAACCAAATTCAGCTAAATGAAAAGAATTCCAAAAATATTTGGCATTATTATTCTCGCAAGTTTGCTTGTCTTGATTCGCGCCTTTGAAAACTCCCTGTTTTACGACCCATTGCTTCATTTTTTTGAAATGGATTACAAATCAATGCCATTGCCGAAAATGGACACCTTTAAGCTTCAAACTGGGGTCGCACTTCGGTTTTTGATGAATACAATCATTTCTTTGGCTGTGCTGTGGTTAGTTTTTCGGGATAGGGGAGTCATAAAGCTTTCCCTAATATTTTACAGTTTTCTTTTTGCCATACTCTTTATGGCGTTCAGTTTTATAATTTTTACTTCCGAAGAATCAAGCGGTCATTTCTTGCTATTTTACGTAAGGAGGTTTTTAATCCAGCCATTGTTACTACTTGTTTTGCTCCCTGCTTTTTACTTTCAGAAATACAAATCGCGCTAATTTTTTAATACCTTTGCACATCTATAATTCAATTTATAATTATGAAAAATGTATCCCTGATTTTTTTCGCTATTATGTCGTTCGCAGTTATTTCCTGTAAAGATAATACAAAGGAAAACGGACCAGAAGTTGTAACGGATGACAACACAGAAGCTGTAGCCAAAGTCTATGAACTTGCAGAAGCCGAAGTAGAATTCAACGACCCAAAAGTTGAAGCTATTTTTAATCAATACCTGCAAGTGGAAGCGGCTTTGGTGAATACCGATGCCGTTAAAACGGCCACCGAATCTTTAAAACTAGAAAAGCTTCTTAAAGATACAGAAGCAGATGAGGCCACACAAACAGCAGTTTCTGCAATGGCCACTACTGAAGATATTGGTGTTCAAAGACAAAATTTTGAAACCTTAAGCAGCAGTATTGAAAAAATGCTTCAGGGAAGCCTAAAATCCGGGACGCTCTACAAACAATACTGTCCAATGGCATTTAACAATAAGGGTGCATATTGGATAAGCAGCAGCAAAGATATTTTAAACCCATATTTTGGTGATAAAATGTTGAAATGTGGTAGGGTAGAGTCCGAAGTGAAATAATATTTAATGTTTTAACATGCTGAAAAAGCTATTGGCCATTAGCTTCTTGTTAATTATTGCCGCTCGCCCGGCATATACAGTCAGTTATTTACTTTATTTTCAGCTTAATATTGATGCAATTGTCCAAAAATATTGTGTCAACAAGGATAAACCACAAATACACTGTAACGGTAAGTGCCATTTGGCCCAAAAACTAAATCTTGATACGGAAAACAACACGGCGCCAAACCGTGCAGTGGTATCTTTTTTGGAAGCTTTTTTTCCACTTTTCTGTCAATCAAATGAATCTTCTAGTTTACCAAAACATTTTGTTGCTTTTCAAGCACTTTTAAATTTTGATTTACTTTCCTCAAAACCATCAAGTTTTATTGGTGAAATAGACCATCCCCCGCAGGTTTTTATTTCATAGATATTTAATTAAAACTGACTATAACAGGTTTGCACTTATGCTTTATCTGTTATACTTCACGCGGCTATATGCTCTAATTATGGGCAGTCAATAATTATTTTTAACTAAAATCATAATATTAAAATTTTTAAACGTGTTCTGTTTAAGATTGATTAGACTTTTACTACTTAGCAGAATATTCAATTTAATAAAACTCAAAACAACATTTAATATGAAAAATTTAATTTGGTTAGGACTCGTAATAGCATTTATGGGCTCTTGTAATAATAAGGAAAAAAGTGAGGCAGTGCCTCAAACTACTGAAATTACTCAGATGCAAAAGGTTGTAGCTGTTCACGATGCGCTAATGCCTAAAATGAGTACAATTGGTCAATTGAGCGGAAAAATCCAAGCCAGTATGGATGTGGAAAACCCTGATAGCACCAAAGTTAGAGTCGTGGATGAATTAAAAACGGCAAATGCAGCTATGATGGACTGGATGAAGAATTTTGGAGAAAATTTCACTTTTGAAGAAATCAATAAAGGCGTGCCACTTTCTGAAGAAAAACAAGAATTATTAAAAAGTTATGAAAATAGCGTCCTCCAATTACAAAAGCAAATGAATATGGCTATTGAAAACGGAAAGAAGGTAATGGAGTAAAAAGAACGAACATTTTATACACAAATTTTTAATTTGGCCTCTCCAGTTATGGGGAGGTTTTTTTTGTATCTTTGTACTTCAATGAAAAAAGCTGTTTCCATATTTCTTTCCGTATTGATGCTAGTCAGTAGCTCAGGTATTGCCTACGCACAGCACTTCTGCGGTGGGATGGAAATGATGGCTGAGGTTACTTTGGGTAAAAAACAGCTTTCCTGTGGAATGGAGGAAGATTTCTCCACTGCCGATTGTGATGAACAGAGTGTTGTTCCAGAAGCCCATGATTGCTGCAAGAACCATATTACCAAAATACAGACTGACGATAATTTTGCAAAGGCCTCGTTCGATATAAAACTGAACAAAACCTTTGCGGCTACCTTCGTTTCAGTCTTTGTGCTACAGGAAGCTATAATTGCCCCCACTCAAAAAACCTTCTTCGCGGATTACGGTCCGCCACCCCTCGAGCGGGATTTAAATATACTGTACGAGACCTTCCTGATTTGATTTTATAATTCTTTTAGTATTTACATTTCATTTACGTGATATGTAATTTTGTTGCGTCCTAAAAATAGTGACGCAACAATTCACTGAAATATAGATTTAAAATCAAATAAAATTGAAACACATATATAAAATACACGGAATGACCTGCAACGGTTGTCGGGGCCACGTGGAACAGACCTTAGGAGAAGTAGAAGGAGTTTTACGGGCATCTGTAAACCTTGAAAAAGCCGAAGCTGTCATTGAAATGGAAAAGCATCTTCCATTGAAAGTTTTTGAAAAAGCTTTGGAGGATGACGGTGGCAGATACGGTATTTCCCTCCCCGATGATGCCGAAGCGGCGCAAAAGCATCAAAAGAAAAAGGAAGAAAAACGTTCCAAGCAAAGTAGCGCTGGCACTTTTTATTGCCCCATGCATTGCGAAGGTGAAAAAACCTATGACAAACCGGGCGATTGCCCTGTCTGCGGAATGGATTTGGTAGAAGAGGTGAAGACTTCTGCTAACTCAGCAACCGAATACACTTGCCCAATGCACCCCGAAATCGTTCGCGACGAACCTGGTCCATGTCCAATCTGCGGAATGGATTTGGTGCCAAAAGAAGTGGATGAATCTGCTGAAAATAAAACTTATAAAACCTTGCTCAATAAGTTTTGGATTGCACTGGCTTTCACCATTCCTATCTTTTTGATTGCGATGTCCGAGATGATCCCAAACAATCCATTGTACGATATAATGCCAATGAAATATTGGAATTGGGTTCAATTTGGTCTTTCAATTCCAGTGGTTTTTTACGCCACTTGGATGTTTTTTGAACGCGCCTATCGTTCCATAAAAACGTGGAATTTGAACATGTTTACCCTCATCGGAATAGGTGCGGGAGTAGCGTGGGTTTTCAGTGTTTTCGGGATGTTGTTCCCGGACTTTTTTCCCGCACAGTTTAAAACCGAATCGGGAACCGTGCACGTCTATTTTGAAGCGGCAACAGTAATACTCACTTTGGTTTTAATGGGGCAGGTTTTGGAAGCAAGAGCACATAACCGGACCAATTCCGCAGTAAAGGAATTGCTGAAACTGGCGCCAAACAAAGCTGTTCGGATTGTTGATGGTAAGGAAGAAACAATCGCAATAGATAAAATTGAAGTGGGCGATAAACTCCGCGTAAAACCGGGCGAGAAAATTCCTGTTGACGGTAGTATTCTTGAAGGCGAAAGCTCTATAGATGAATCGATGATTACCGGCGAACCCGTGCCCGTTTCAAAAGGCGAGGGCGATAAAGTTAGTTCGGGAACAATCAATGGCAAACAAACTTTTGTAATGAAAGCCGAAAAAGTGGGAAGTGATACCCTGCTTTCCCAAATAATTGAAATGGTCAATAAAGCCAGCCGAAGCCGTGCGCCAATTCAAAAACTTGCAGATAAAATTTCAGGCTGGTTCGTGCCGATTGTGGTTTTAATTTCGGTTTTAACGTTTATCGTTTGGGCAATTTTTGGCCCCGACCCAAAATATGTGTTCGCCTTGGTAAATGCAATTGCAGTTTTAATCATTGCCTGTCCGTGCGCTCTTGGGCTCGCTACGCCTATGTCGGTGATGGTTGGAGTAGGGAAGGGTGCCCAAAACGGGGTGCTCATAAAAAATGCCGAAGCTCTTGAAACTCTAAATAAAATTGATGCTTTAATTATTGACAAAACCGGCACCATTACCGAAGGGAAGCCATCCGTTGAAAAAGTAGGTTATTCTGAATATTCTTCAGAGGAAAAAGTACTTCAATATGTTGTTTCGCTCAATCAAAACAGCGAACACCCGCTGGCCGATGCTACGGTAAAATACGGAAAGGAGAAAAATTCCGAAGTAATTAAAACTACCGATTTCAATTCGGTTACTGGTAAAGGAGTAACCGGAACAATCAACGGAAAAAAGATAGCACTCGGAAATGAAAAAATGATGAAAGAAGCTGGCGCGGATATTTCCGAAGAAATTCAAAAGAAAATTTCCCAAGAACAGCAAAAAGGCAAAACCGTACCAATGCTTTCCGTGGATGGAGAAGTGGTGGGTTATATTGTAATTGCAGATAAAATTAAGCAAACCAGTAAAAAAGCAATTGCCGAACTTCAGAAAAAAGGAATTCAGGTTATAATGCTAACAGGCGATAATTACGATACCGCAAAAGCCATTGCTTCTGAATTAGACCTCGCCGATTTTAAGGCCGAAATGCTTCCGCAGCATAAACTGGAAGTAGTTGAAAAATTGCAGACAGAAGGTAAAAAGGTTGCAATGGCCGGTGACGGTATAAACGATGCGCCCGCTTTGGCAAAAAGCGATGTGGGCATCGCAATGGGAACAGGAACCGATGTAGCTATTGAAAGCGCCGGAATAACGCTTGTAAAAGGTGATCTGCACGGCATAGTAAAAGCTTTTCATTTAAGTGAAAAAGTGATGCAAAATATTAAGCAAAACCTGTTTTTCGCTTTGATTTACAACACACTCGGCGTGCCGATTGCCGCTGGAGTGCTCTATCCGTTTTTCGGAGTACTATTATCGCCGATGATTGCTGCGCTGGCTATGAGCTTCAGTTCGGTTTCGGTTATAACTAATGCCCTGCGATTGCGCGGCACAAAAATTTAAAAAATGAAAAATCTATTATACTTACTTTTTATAATGCCGCTCTTCGTTTTTTCACAGGAAAAAATAGCGGGAACCATTACTGAAAATATTAATAATGAAGAAGTTCCTTTGAGTGGCGCAAATGTTTATTGGCTTAATACGTCCGTGGGTACGGTAACCGATTTTGATGGTAATTTTGAAATTGCCTACAAACCCGAATATAAAAAACTGGTCATCAGTTTTGTGGGTTATAAAACCGATACCATTTCGGTATATTCTTCTAAACGTATTACTCATTCACTTACTTCCACGGCCAATCTGGACCAGGTTACGGTCACTGCACGGCAAAAGGCTACTTCTCGATCCTTTATTCAAGCAGCCAATGTCCTAAGCGTAAGCAGTGCCGAACTTTTGAAAGCCGCTTGCTGTAATTTGGCTGAAAGTTTTGAAACCAATCCTTCCATAGACGTGAATTTTGCCGATGCTATTTCTGGAACACGACAAATAAAAATGCTCGGTTTAACAAGTCCCTATATTTTGATTACTACTGAAAATGTACCGAGTATTCGCGGGGCATCACAGGCATACGGGTTGAGTTTTATCCCTGGAACTTGGGTAGAAAGTATTCAAATTACCAAAGGTGCCGGAAGTGTTGTAAATGGGTATGAAAGTATTGCAGGGCAAATTAACGCCGAATTGCAAAAGCCCGCCATGGACGATAAACTTTTCGTAAACGCTTATGGAGCCGGGAATGGGCGGTTTGAGTTGAATACACATCTCAACACAAAGGTGAGCGAACGATGGAGTACGGGGCTATATATCCACGGAAATATGCGCGAAACAGAATTCGATAAAAATGACGATTCCTTCCTTGATGCGCCATTGATGCAGCAAGTAAACGTAATGAACCGCTGGCAATATACTGATACCGAAAACGGTTATGTGGGTTTTTTCAATGTTAGATATATGAATGATAAGAAACAAACCGGGCAAACTTTCTTTGATCCGGATAAGGATAGGGGAACCACAAATGCTTGGGGAAGTGAGATAAAAACGCATCGGTTTGATGTTTCAGGGAAATTTGGATACGTAAACCCTGATATTCCTTGGCGCACCGGTGGCTTGCAAATTGCATATAGTCACCACGATCAAGAATCGTATTTTGGATTGAACGATTACAACATTCAGCACGATAGTTTTTATGCCAATTTGCTTTACAATTCCATCATTAGCGATTCGCGGCATAAAATAAAAACAGGTTTAAGCGCAACTTATGACGGGTACGACGAATTGGTTTTGAACGAAAATTTCAACAGGGTTGAAAATTCCGTCGGGGCATTCTTTGAATATAACTTTGACAATTTGGGCGATTTGAATTTCTCTGCAGGTATTCGTGCAGATGTCCACAACACATTGGGAACTTTCTTAACGCCGCGCTTCCATCTTCGTTATTCGCCTTGGGACAAATCGGCCTTTAGGATTTCTGCTGGAAGGGGAAAACGAAGCGCCAATATTTTTGCCGAAAACCAAAGTCTTTTTGCAACTTCGCGTAGCTTGAATATTTTAGGTAATGGCGGAAAAGTTTACGGGCTGGATCCTGAAATAGCTTGGAATTATGGTGTTTCGTATATGCAAGGTTTTAATCTTTTCAACAGAAAAGCGGACGTTACCTTTGACTTTTACAGAACAGATTTTGTGAACCAGATCGTGGTGGATTGGGAAAATCCCCAACAAATAAATTTTTATAATTTGGAGGGCGAAAGTTTTTCGAATAATTTTCAAGCGGAATTCAATTATAGTCCTTTTGCGCATTTTGATATGCGGCTGGCTTACAAATATTATGATGTTGAAACCACTTATTTAAGCGGAAAAAAGCAAACACCCTTAACGCCGAATCATCGATTTTTTGCAAATGCTTCCTATCAAACAAGTCAAACTGCAAAAGGAGGATTATGGAAGTTTGACGCTACGTTCAACTATTTAGGTGAGCAGCGTTTTGCTTCTGACGAAAGCTATTTGAATACTATTGGACTTTCAGAATTTTCGCCGTCAGTTTCTACTTTGAATGCACAAATTACTAAAGTTTTTTCCCCTAATTTTGAAATTTATATAGGCGGGGAAAATATAACAAATGTGAAACAGCAAAACCCAATAGTGGGAAGCGATAATCCTTTTGGAACAACTTTTGACACAACCTATGTTTACGGACCCATTTTTGGAAGCTCGTATTACGCAGGATTACGATACAGGATTAATTAATTTAAACAATAAACTTTAAACAGAAATTTATGAAAAGTATAATTGCAATTCTAGGAATATTTTTGATCGGGGCTACTGGTTTCGCCCAGAATAAAAATGCTAAAGCTTCTATAAAAGTTGATGGGGTTTGTACGATGTGCAAGGAGCGCATTGAAAAAGCGTCGATTCAAGCCAAAGGTGTAAAAATGGCAACTTGGGATGTCAACACCCACCAATTGGATTTGATATACAATGAAGGTAAAACTGATTTAAAAGAAATCCAGCAAAGTGTTGCCGACAGTGGTCACGATACCCAAGATATAAAAGCGAAAGATGAGGTTTATGAAAATATTGACCCCTGCTGTAGATATCGCGATCAGCAGGTAATTGATGATCATAAAAATGATTGATTTTTCAGTAGAGAATGCTATTGTTAAACTTTAGCTAACGAGGGAATAATTTAACAGTGGCACTTTATACCTTTATATTGTTAATTAAAAAAAATAATTGTTATGCCACAACAACAGAAAAACAAAAAGCCGCAACCTGCAAAAGGCCCTCAAGCCAAAAAACAGGATAACAAAAAGGCTTCGCCAACTGCTCCTAAGAAGAAGTAGTTTTTTGGCCGGTCTGTTTCGATAGACCCAGAAAACCATCCAAATTTTAAATTTGGATGGTTTTTTATTTATGAAAGGAAAGGTCTTTCCTTTTTAAGGATAAATCATTTTTTTATTTTTACAGACTAAATCAAAATTATAATGAAACAAATTTTAGGAATAGGCTCAAGAATAGATCATCCAAAGCACGGAAAGGGAGTGGTGACAAATGTTACTGCAAAAATGTATTGGGTAACCTTTATTGAAAACGGACTGGAAACAATAGCCACTGATGATAATTTTGAGGTTATTGAAGCAGCAGAAGATGAGGTTGACACTGTGAGTTTCTATGAAGTTGAAAAAAGCCTTCGCGATATTTTAAAGAAATGGAACGGTTTCAGTGAAATTGTACCGATAGCCGATAAATGGAAAGGTGGAACTATGGTTTTAAAACCTGCCGATTCCAATTTAGCTTCAAAAGAAATTCCTATTGATACTTTTTTCCATAAAATAGTAATGCTTCGGGATAGATTGCGCGTTATGGAACAAAAAATAAACGCTAGTAAAGAACTTGCGGAGCAGGATAAAATAGATCTTCAACAATACATAACGCGTTGCTATGGAAGTTTGACTACCTTCAATATATTATTCAAAAACACTTCACAACAATTTAAAGGAGAAAGCACTACAAAATGATATTTGATTAATTAATTTTTTAACAGTAGCTATTAGTTAATACTTTTTTAATATTCTAGACTACTTTTATTAAAATCCATAAGATTTTCATAAGAAATTTCTTTCTTTTGGGTAATCTCCAAAATGCTCTAAAACTGCATTATTTGTGAAGTTGGGAGAATTGTTCATAAACTGTTTGAATTTTTTTTAAAGTTTTTTACAAGCATATTTCGTTGCCCCTTGTGAAATAGTCCCTCTGAAAACATAAGAAAATCAAGGCTTTGCGAATTTTTGAGATAAATTTTCGGTCAAAAGGGAAATTTTAAAATAACTTTTTGATAAAATTTTCATAATCTACTTCCATTAAAAGTTGGAATTGTAAGATTTTATTGGCACTTTTGGTGTGCTAATTCAAACAAACAAAAAAATGAAAACAAAGTTTAGTGGAATTTTAACACTTTTGTTAGTGTTGATTGTGCAGCTCGCTTTTGCACAGGAAAAAACGATTTCCGGAACGGTGTCCGATGACACAGGTTTGCCGCTTCCAGGAGTTAACATAATTATAAAAGGAACAAGTACTGGAACCCAGTCTGATTTTGATGGTAATTATTCCATCGAGGCTGCTGTGGGCCAGACCTTGGTTTATAGTTATGTAGGTTTTGAGACCCAAGAGATTGCTGTTGGGGCTTCAAACAAGATTAATGTTACTATGAAAGCCGGTTCCGTTTTGGATGAGGTTGTAGTAACTGCACTTGGTATCTCTCGCGAGAAACAATCTTTGGGGTATTCAACCCAAGAAGTGGAAGGTGAGGAGCTAACCAAAGTGAAGGACGGGAACTTCGTTAACGCCCTTTCGGGAAAGGTGTCTGGTCTTCAGATCAGAAAAAACACCAACTTCGGGGGTTCTACAAACGTAGTTATCCGTGGTAATGCTTCTTTGACAGGTAGCAACCAGGCACTTTTCGTAATTGATGGGGTGCCAATTAGCAACAGTAACTCAAATTCTGCCGGTCAGGCTCAAGCCCGTGGTAACTATTATGACTACGGAAACGCCGCTTCTGACATTAACCCCGAGGACATTGAATCTATCAACGTTCTTAAGGGTGCAGCTGCTTCCGCGCTATACGGTTCACGCGCTGCTAACGGGGTAATTATGATTACTACCAAAAAAGGCTCTAAAGCAAAAGGTCTGGGGGTTACCATTAATACCGGTGCAACCGTAGGCTTTATTGACAAAAGCACTTTTGCAGATTATCAAGAAGATTATGGTGCTGGTTATGGCCATTATTATGGTGGTAACGATGGCTACTGGTTTGAAGAAGATATCAATGGCGACGGTATTATAGATGAAGTAGTGCCTTACCAAGAAGATGGTTCTTATGGAGCTCCTTTTGATGGACACTTAGTTTATCAGTGGGATTCTTTTGACCCGGATTCACCAAACTATTTAAAGAAAACTCCTTGGCGCAATGCTGAGAACGGTCCAATTACATTTTTTAAAACTCCTGTAACCCTAATCAACTCTATTGCCATTGGTAACGGATTGGAAAATGGATCTTACCGATTGGCTTATACTAAATTTGATCAATCAGGTCTTATGCCAAATTCTCAATTGGATAAGCACAACTTTAGTTTCAGTGGAACTTATGACGTAACCGATAAATTGACCGTTAGCGGTTTCGCTAATTACATTAAAACTGCCGCAGTTGGTAGAAACTCTACAGGTTATAATGATAACATTGTAGGTAACATGAAGCAATGGTGGCAAACCAACGTTGATTTGAAAGCACAGCGCGATATCTATTTCAACACAAAAAGAAACGTAACTTGGAACCCTGCAACTTCAAGCCCTGGCTCAGCCCCTATTTTCTGGGATAACCCTTATTGGACCCGTTATGAAAACTATCAAAATGATTCAAGACACCGTTTCATTGGTAACTTTGAATTGAACTATGAGCTAGCAAGCTGGTTGAACGTTACCGGTAGAGTTTCTACAGACACCTATAACGAACTACAGGAAGAGCGCAGAGCCATTGGGTCTGTACCTGCCAATTTTGGGGTTTCCCGAGGTGATGTTGATTCTGGTTATGCAAGAAGAAACATTACCAATACTGAAACCAACTACGACCTTATTTTAAACTTTAATAAAGATTTGTCTGAATCCATCAACCTTTCCGGTTTGATTGGAACAAACATCCGTCGTAGCGAATACCAATCTATCTTTGCTTCTACCGCAGGTGGTTTGAGTGTACCTGGCCTATACTCTCTATTGAACAGTAGAAACCCACTTCCGCTTCCAGTAGAGCGCGATGAAAAAGTAGGTGTGGACGGTATCTATGCCAGCGCCTCTTTAGGATTTGGTGGAATTTTCTTCTTAGATGGAACCATCCGTAGAGACCACTCATCAACCTTGCCATCTGACAACAGCTACTACAACTATCCTTCAGTTTCTGGTAGCTTCGTATTCAGCAAGTTGATCAATGCAGATTTTATTAATTTCGGTAAAATTAGAGCCAACTATGCAAAAGTGGGTAACGATGCTCCATTTGACTTCCTTTATGACAGCTATGTTGTAAACACTCCAATTGAGGCTGCAAGTACTTCTGTTGCTAACGCAAAGAAAAACCCAAATCTTAAGCCTGAGGAAACCACCAGTATTGAAGCTGGTTTGGAAATGAGATTTGTTGATAACAGAATCGGTTTCGATTTTGCTTACTATAAAACAAACTCAGTTGACCAAATTTATTCAGTGCCTGTTTCAAGAGCGACTGGTTATACCGGAAAGATTTTGAACGCTGGTGAAATTGAAAACCGTGGATTTGAAGTTTCGTTAATGTTAATTCCTATCAAAACCGAAAACTTCAGCTGGACCTTCAATGGTAACTTTACAAAGAACGAAAACGAAGTTGTTAAATTGGAAGATGGAATTGAAAGCTTACAGTTAGGTTCTTTCCAAGGTGGTGTTACTATTAATGCTCAAGTTGGTCAGCCATACGGTGTTATTTACGGTACAGATTTTACCTATTTAAATGGACAAAAAGTGGTTGATCCTGTAAGCGGTCAATATATTAAAACCGCTACTTCAAACAACGTTATCGGCGATACGAACCCTGATTGGTTGATGGGTCTTTCAAATACTTTAACTTACAAGGATTTATCTTTAAGTTTCTTGATCGATATCCAAAAAGGAGGAAGCATTTTCTCGCTTGACCAATATTATGGTTTGGCGACCGGTCTATATGCTGAAACATCTTTCATCAACGATTTAGGACAGCCTGTTAGAAATTATATTGAAGATGGTGGTGGTTTCATCAACCAAGGTGTAAATCCTGATGGTTCCGTAAACACTACCCGAATCCGTGCAGACCGTTACGGTGCTTTCGGATATGCGAGAGGGTTGCCTAACTCTGCCTTCGTTTACGATGCAAGTTATGTTAAGTTGAGAGAAGTAGCTCTTACCTACAACCTTCCTTCAAGATTCCTAAAGGATTCCTTTATGACTGGTTTGTCATTTAGCTTCACAGGTTCTAACCTTTGGATCATTGACAAGAATTTGCCACACGCCGATCCTGAATCAGGCTTGAGTTCTGGTAACCTTCAAGGTTATTCAACAGGTTCTCTTCCATCTACCCAGGATTATGGTTTTAACATTAAAGTACAATTTTAATTCATAAAAAAATGAAAAAAATATTTTTAATCTTATTGACAGCCATAGCCGCTGTATCCTGTTCGGATAACCTTGAGGATCTGAATAAAAATACCAAAGACCCTTCTCAGGTAAGTGGCGAGAGTTTGTTTACGAATGCGCAGAAGAATCTTGTGGACCAGATGGTTACCCAAAACGTTAACTTGAACAACAACAAGCTTTGGGCCCAGTATCTTCAAGAAACTACCTATACTGACGAGAGCAATTACGATCAGGTAACAAGAAGTATTCCTGACAATCATTGGTCTGTAATGTACAAGGATGTTTTAAAAGATCTAAACCGTGCTTCAGAAATTATTTCTGAAACAGTGTACACTACGGATGAATTGAACGGCCGTATCCCTAACAAACTGGCGATTATCGAAATCATGAATGTGTATGCCTATGCCAACTTGGTTGAAACATACGGCAATATTCCTTATTCTGAAGCTTTGGATATTAACCAATTGTTGCCTAAATATGACGATGGCAAAGAAGTGTATCTTGATTTGATTTCCAGATTAACTGCTGCGGTTAATAGTTTAGACCCAAGCAAGGCTAGTTTTGAAGGTAACGAGGAAAGATTGTATGAAGGCAATGTTGCCAATTGGAAAAAATTCGGAAATTCTCTAAAATTGAAAATGGGGAACATGCTTTCTGATGACGATCCAGCCGCCGCCGAGAATGCTATCGTTTCTGCCGTTGCTTCTGGAGTTTTCACTAGTAATGATGACAGTGCAACTTACAATTACCTTTCTGCAGATCCAAACACGAACCCTGTGTATGCAGACTTAGTGTTGAGCGGTCGTAGTGACTATGTTGCCGGTAAAACCATTGTAGACATTATGAACGATAGAAATGACCCAAGAAGGGCTGTTTACTTTGAAACTGTTGACGGTACCAATTACGTTGGTGGTGAAATTGGTTTTGCTGCAAACTATGCAACTCACTCACATATGGGAGATATTTTCTATACTGCTCAAAATCCAGGTAACATTTTGGATTATGCTGAAGTAGAATTTATTATGGCGGAGGCTGCAGCGCGTGGTTTTGCCGTGCCCGGAACGGCCGAGTCCCACTATATTGCTGGTATCACTGCTTCATTTGATTATTGGGGCGCAACTGGTGTTGCCGGATATTTGGCACAGCCTGAAGTTGACTATACAAGTGCGATTGCAGCTAGTACAGCTACCGATCCTTGGAAAGAAGTTATCGGAACTCAAAAATGGGTTGCTCTATATAATAGAGGTTTTGCAGGGTGGAATACTTTAAGATTGCTTGATTATCCTGTCTTGTCCCAACCAGTAGATGCACAATCTGGTTTCCCAACCAGATATCTGTATCCAGTATTGGAGCAAACCCTTAACGGTACTAACTATGCCGCTGCTGCTGCAGCTATCGGTGGCGACGCTGCCGAAACCAGATTGTTCTGGGACAAGTTTTATACTTTCGATTTCTAAAAATTAAATTTAGATTCAATAATAAATCCCTGGTATCTTTTGCCGGGGATTTTTTTATTGAAAGGAATCCAGAATTTAGTGACGAAAAATGGGAACCGACCGAATGTTCGGTAATCAAAAACGATTCCCAAAATTTTATACTCAAACAAATCCATTCTTTTTACGCTTTTTTTAAAGTTGATGAACCATGATTAATTTCATGTTTTTGTGCCCTCGTATTTTTGTGATTGTTGTTTTTTTCATTTCCGGGATTTAAAATCGGTATTGGGCGCAGTGAACTAATCCACTCTAGAAACAGTTTTTTAGATATAAAGATCCGGATGAGATCCTAAAGGTGTTTGCTTAAATCAGATACCGATTTTTTAAAATCGCCGACCGAATTTAAAATAAGTGTTCAGGGAATTTAGGACCTAAAATGGATGACTGAATTTTAACCCTTTGGATTATTTATTTTGGCAAGATGTTCTGCTATGATAGTGGCGTGAATTCTAGAATTTTCAATGAACCATTTATGGGTTTCGTTGCCCCCACAAATTACTCCCGCCAAAAAGATTCCCGGCACGTTTGATTCCATAGTTTCAGTATTGTATTTTGGGAAGTAATTACCGTCTTCAGAAAATTTAACCCCCAGACTTTTTAAAAATTTAAAGTCTGGTTTATATCCTGTGAGCGCAATCACAAAATTATTATCTAAAATCTCTTGCCCTTTTGGAGTCTTTATAAAAACTTCGTTTTTTGTAATATTTTTTATTTCAGAATTAAAATATGCTTTTATACTTCCTTCTTCAATTCTATTTTCAATATCTGGCCTTACCCAATATTTTACACGCTCTCCAATTTTAGGACCTCTAACAACCATGGTTACGTCGCCACCTTTTCTCCAAATTTCCAATGCAGCATCAACTGCCGAATTACTTGCGCCAACAACAATAACTTTTTGCATTACAAATGGATGCGCTTCCTTAAAATAATGCTTCACCTTTGGAAGGTTTTCGCCGGGAACATTTAGCATTTTGGGAATGTCAAAAAACCCAGTGCTTACAATAACATTCCGGGCGCGATAATTTTTCTTATCAGAAGCAATCTCGAAATGGTTATCTATCTTTTTGACAGTATATATCTTTTCATATAAATTTATGTTCAATTCATTAGAAGTTGCTACACGGCGATAATATTCCAAGGCCTCATTTCGCGTGGGTTTGGGATTGTTGCTAATAAAAGGAATGCCATCAATCTCCAACTTTTCCGAAGTAGAAAAAAAATTCATATTCAGTGGATAATGAAACAACGAATTGGTGAGCGTACCTTTTTCTACCACCACATAGTTTAAATTTTTCTTTTTACATTCCAGCGCACAGGCAATGCCGATGGGACCTGCGCCTATAATTAAAACTTCAAATAGGTTTCCAGAAGCAATATCTGTGGGCATTTTGGGAGTATTATTGTACTATTTCTTTTAAATCCTGAATGGTTTTCGTGGGGTTGCTGGCCCCAAAAACAAAACTTCCGGCAACCAAAACATCGGCTCCGGCATCAACCAACTGTTTTGCATTTTGATCGGTTACGCCGCCATCTATTTCAATTTTTGTGGAAGCACCATTGGCCTCGATAATTTTTCGGAGTTGTTTTACTTTTTTATAGGTATTCTCAATAAAACTTTGTCCACCAAAACCAGGGTTAACACTCATCATGCAAACTAAATCTATGTCATTGATGGTATCTTCCAGTAAAGAAACATTCGTATGTGGGTTTAAAGCCACTCCAGCTTGCATGCCTTCGGCTTTAATGGCTTGCAACGAACGATGAAGATGCGTGCATGCTTCATAATGAACTGTGAGGGTGTTGGTTCCCAGATCTGCAAAAGCCTTAATATATCTATCAGGATCAATAATCATTAAATGAACGTCCAGCGGTTTTTTGGCATGTGCTGCAATACTTTTTATTACGGGCATCCCAAAAG
>JAGQYY010000046.1:16659-19377 GCA_020435825.1 Aequorivita sp. | reverse complement strand
GAAACTCAAAAAAGCCTTCAATCAAACTCAAAACTGCTCATTTTCGCTTCAATCAAAAAAGTCAAGATGACTTCTATTTACACAATTTTACCTGCCAATAATAATTTCGCTAATTTTAACTCATAACTCATAACTCATAACTGACAAATGTCCTTCCATGCTTTCACAGATTATCTTCAACTCGAAAAAAAATATTCGGCACATACAGTGACTGCTTATTTGAAGGATTTGGAAGATTTTCAAAAGTTTGCATCGGAAGAATATAAATATTCTGAAATCGTAAACGTGAATTATTCCATCGTTCGCAGCTGGATCATTTCGCTTGTAGATTCGGGTGTTTCAAACCGGTCGGTAAACCGAAAGATATCTTCACTTAAAACGTATTATAAATTTCTGCTTAAAACGAGTCAGATTGAAATCAATCCCTTGGCAAAGCACAGAGCATTAAAGACTTCAAAAAAAATTCAAGTTCCTTTTTCAGAGATGGAAATTGAAAATGTGATGGAATTGTTACAAACAGAAAACACGTTTGAAGGCCTTCGAGACCGTTTGATTGTCGAGCTTTTTTATTCAACGGGAATACGAAGGGCAGAGCTTATAAATGTAAAACTGAATGATGTTTCCTTCGCCCAAAAAACCATTAAGGTTTTGGGGAAAAGAAATAAAGAACGAATTATTCCCTTATTGCCAGCAGTGCTAAATACAATTAATGAGTATTTGCCATTTCGGGAGCAGCTTGAAAATATAAAAGATTCCGCTCATTTGTTTCTCACCAAAAAAGGGGTTAAAGTTTATGAAACCCTTGTCTATAGAATTATTAATTCTTACTTTAGTAAAACTTCGGAAAAAGTGAAAAAGAGCCCGCATATATTGCGGCATTCTTTTGCGACACATCTTTTAAACGAAGGGGCGGATATCAATGCGGTGAAGGAATTATTGGGTCATTCCAGTCTCGCTTCAACACAGGTTTATACGCAAAATAGTATAGCAAAGTTAAAAGAGGTATATAGAAACTCACACCCGCGTAACTAATAAAATTTGAAAAGGGCTTATGGCGTAAAAATACATATTACATTAATCCTAAAATAATATAGTATGAAAGTAAACGTACAGACCCCAAATTTTGCGGCTAAGGATGAGTTATTGGTATTTGTTGGAAAGAAGTTGTCTAAGCTCGAACAATTTTACGATAAAATAGTTTTTGCGGATGTGTTTTTGAAAGTGCAGAAAACCAGCGAGAAAGAAAATAAAATTGTTGAGGTTTTATTGAGCATCCCCGGTGATGATTTAATGGTGAAAAAAGAAGCAAAGACCTTCGAAGAAGCTACGGATGAAGTGGTAAAGACTTTGGAAAGGCAGCTTAAAAAAAGAAAACAGAAACAAAAAGCATATTTGTAATATAATTTTTTAGAAAAAGTTTTGTAGAAAAAATAATTTGGCTACATTTGCAGTCCGTTAGAAATAGCGGACTTTTTTATGGCTAAAAAATAGCCTTAAAAAGAGGTTAAAAGCCGATGTAGCTCAGCTGGCTAGAGCAGCTGATTTGTAATCAGCAGGTCGTGGGTTCGAGTCCCTCTATCGGCTCTTTAAAATTTTGAAATGCCTGTTCAAAATTCAGGTTTTACCATTTGAATTTTGAATACCTCGGGGAGATACTCAAGCGGCCAACGAGGGCAGACTGTAAATCTGCTGACTACGTCTTCGCAGGTTCGAATCCTGCTCTCCCCACGAACAATTTTTGCCCTAGCAAAAATTGGAAACTTCAAATTGCAAAAACCAAATTCCAAAAGAATTGGTTGAAAATTTGAAAATTGTTCTTTACAATATTGAAAACATTTTGAATGAGTTCTAAAATCATGTTCAAATTCTTTGGAATTTTGGATTTATTATTTTGGAATTTGTTTAAAGAATTGCGGGAGTAGCTCAGTTGGTAGAGCGTCAGCCTTCCAAGCTGAATGTCGCCGGTTCGAACCCGGTCTCCCGCTCTAAAAAAAGTTAATAGTTAATAGTTATTGGTTATTAAGTTAAGTAGTAACTGTGAACTTGAAACCTGAAACCTGCAACTCACAAAGGCCGGTGTAGCTCAGGGGTAGAGCGTTTCCTTGGTAAGGAAGAGGTCATGGGTTCAATTCCCATCATTGGCTCAAATTTGATTACAAGTAACACTAATATATTTATAACTAAGATTAAAATTAATACAAAATGGCAAAAGAAACATTCGATCGGTCAAAACCCCACTTAAATGTAGGTACAATTGGACACGTAGATCACGGTAAAACAACGTTAACCGCAGCTATTACCAAAGTAATGGCCGATGCGGGTTATTCGGAAGCCAGATCATTCGACCAAATTGATAACGCTCCAGAGGAGAAAGAAAGAGGTATAACAATCAACTCTTCACACGTAGAGTACCAAACAGCTAACCGTCACTACGCACACGTTGACTGTCCAGGTCACGCGGATTACGTGAAGAACATGGTTACTGGTGCTGCCCAAATGGACGGTGCTATTCTAGTTGTTGCCGCTACAGACGGACCAATGCCACAAACACGTGAGCACATTCTTCTTGGCCGTCAGGTAGGTATTCCACGTATCGTTGTATTCATGAACAAAGTGGATATGGTTGATGATGAGGAATTACTTGAGCTAGTTGAAATGGAAATTCGTGACCTTCTTAACTTTTATGAGTATGATGGTGATAATGGGCCTGTTGTTCAA
>JAGQYY010000046.1:0-16561 GCA_020435825.1 Aequorivita sp. | reverse complement strand
AGGTTCAGCTCTTGGAGCTCTTAATGGAGAGCAAAAATGGGTTGATACCGTGTTGAAATTGATGGAAGAGGTTGATGCTTGGATTGAGCTTCCAACTCGTGATGTTGATAAGCCTTTCCTAATGCCTATTGAAGATGTATTCTCTATTACCGGTCGTGGTACTGTTGCAACCGGACGTATTGAAACTGGTGTGGCTAACACAGGTGATGTTGTTGATATCATCGGTATGGGTGCTGAAAAATTGACTTCTACAATTACTGGAGTTGAAATGTTCCGTAAAATCCTTGATAGAGGTGAAGCTGGAGATAACGTGGGTATCCTTTTAAGAGGTATCGAAAAGAACGACATCCGTCGTGGTATGGTTATCTGTAAAAAAGGTTCTGTAACTCCACACGCTAAATTTAAAGCTGAGGTTTATATCCTTAAAAAAGAAGAAGGTGGGCGTCACACTCCATTCCACAACAACTACCGTCCGCAGTTTTACGTTCGTACAACTGACGTAACTGGAACAATTATGCTTCCTGATGGTGTTGAAATGGTTATGCCTGGTGATAACTTAACTATCCATGTTGAGTTGCTTTCTCCTATCGCTATGAACGTAGGTCTTCGTTTCGCTATCCGTGAAGGTGGACGTACTGTTGGTGCGGGTCAGGTAACTGAAATTTTAGACTAATTAACATATAATTGAAAGTACTGGGTGTCCCGAATTTACTTCGGGATACCTTGGCTTTTATAGCGGGTTTAGCGTAATTTCATAAAATAGGTGCTAATCCTAAGAAACGGGTTTAGCTCAGTTGGTAGAGCACTGGTCTCCAAAACCAGGTGTCGGGAGTTCGAGCCTCTCAACCCGTGCAAAAATTGAAATATTAAATTGAACTAAGGCGAGAAGTTTATGCTGAGCGCAGCCGAAGCAAGCCTCTCAACCCGTGCAAAATATAAATTCTGAAAATGTTTTTTTAAAAATGAAATATTTCGGAATAACCAGAATTTAATACGGTTGAAAGATGACAAACTATATTACAGAATCATACAAAGAACTTAAAAACCACGTTACCTGGCCTACTTGGGCAGAAGCGCAGAAACTTACCGTGATCGTTGCGGTATTTTCAGTTGTTTTGGCCTTGGCGGTTTGGGGTATAGATACCGTATTCCACTGGATCGTGGATCAATACTTTATCTGGATCAAGTCGTAAGAAATGACCGAAACAACAAGTACAAAAAAGTGGTATGTGGTCCGTTCAGTTAGTGGACAGGAAAACAAGATCAAATCGTATATCGAAAATGAGATAAAGCGATTGGAGCTTGAGGATTATATTGATCAGGTGCTCGTACCCACTGAAAAAGTAATACAGATACGTAACGGTAAAAAAGTAAACAAAGAACGTGTTTACTTTCCCGGTTACATAATGATACAGGCAAATCTGGGTGGAGAAATTCCACACATCATAAAATCAATAAACGGGGTAATCGGTTTTTTGGGCGAAACCAAAGGAGGAGACCCCGTGCCACTTAGACAGTCTGAAGTAAACAGAATGTTAGGTAAGGTAGATGAGCTTTCGGTGAAAGATGATAGCGTAAACATCCCTTTCACTATTGGCGAAACAGTAAAAGTAATAGACGGGCCATTCAACGGATTTAATGGTACTGTTGAAAAAATAAATGAAGAAAAACGCAAGCTTGAAGTAATGGTGAAAATTTTCGGTAGAAAAACACCATTGGAGTTGAGCTATATGCAAGTAGAAAAAGTTTAATTGTTACGCTTAATAGGTTTTTTCAAAGGCTTCCACTTTTGAATGACCACATTTAAAAATTAGAAATGGCAAAAGAAATCAGTAAAGTAGTTAAGTTGCAAGTTCGTGGAGGTGCTGCTAACCCATCACCACCAGTTGGACCTGCTCTTGGTGCTGCCGGTGTTAACATCATGGAGTTCTGTAAGCAATTCAATGCTAGAACCCAGGATAAACAGGGGAAAGTATTGCCAGTAGCGATCACGGTTTACAAAGACAAGTCTTTTGACTTCGTTATTAAAACTCCACCCGCTGCAGTACAAATACTTGAAGCTGCTAAAGCAAAAAAAGGCTCCGGTGAACCGCACGCAAAAAAAGTAGCCACAATCTCTTGGGACCAAATTAAAATGATCGCGGAAGATAAAATGCCCGATCTTAATGCATTTACCGTTGAGTCTGCTATGAAAATGGTAGCCGGTACTGCACGTTCTATGGGAGTTAAAGTAAAAGGTGACGCACCTTTTTAATCTGAAAAAAGAATCTATAAAATGGCACGATTAACTAAAAAGCAAAAGGAAGCCGCTTCAAAAATAGAGCCTAACAAGGCCTATTCTGTAGCTGAAGCTTCTGCTTTAATAAAAGAAATCACCAGCGTAAAGTTTGATGCTTCCGTTGACCTTGCAGTACGTCTTAACGTGGATCCACGTAAAGCGAACCAAATGGTTAGAGGTGTTGTTACCCTTCCTCACGGAACCGGTAAAGACGTAAAAGTGTTGGCATTGGTAACTCCAGATAAGGAAGCCGAAGCCAAAGAAGCAGGAGCAGACTACGTTGGTCTTGATGAGTACCTCGATAAAATTAAAGGAGGATGGACAGATGTTGACGTAATTGTAACTATGCCAAGCGTTATGGGTAAATTAGGTCCTTTAGGACGTGTGTTAGGTCCTCGTGGCCTTATGCCAAACCCAAAAACAGGTACAGTAACAATGGACGTTGCTAAAGCAGTTTCTGATGTAAAAGCTGGTAAAATTGACTTTAAAGTTGATAAAACCGGTATTGTACACGCAGCAATCGGGAAAGCATCTTTTGATGCTGAAAAAATTGCAGGAAACGCAAGAGAATTATTATCAACCCTCGTTAAACTTAAGCCACAAGCGGCAAAAGGTGTTTACATTAAGAGTATCTTCATGTCTAGCACAATGAGTCCAGGCGTGCAAGTTGACACTAAAAGGTTTGCTGAGCAGTAAAAACCGGAAATTATGACTAGAGAAGAAAAATCACAAGTAATTGAAACGTTGACTGCACAGTTGTCTGATAATGCCAATATCTATTTGGCAGATATTTCAGGCCTTGATGCAGGGAATACTTCTAACCTTCGCCGCGCTTGTTTTAAAGCTGGTGTTCAGTTGGCAGTAGTTAAGAACACATTGCTTAAAAAGGCAATGGAGAGTTCCGAAAAGGACTTTGGGGAATTAACGGGAATACTTAAAGGAAATACTTCCTTAATGTTTTCTGAAACAGGTAATGCACCTGCCAAAGTAATTAAGGAATTCAGAAAAAAATCTGATAAGCCTCTTTTGAAGGGAGCCTACATCCAGGAAGCTATTTTCGTTGGCGACAATCAATTGGATAGTCTGGTTGAACTTAAATCTAAAGAAGAACTTATTGGAGAAATTATCGGGTTGTTGCAATCGCCTGCCAAGAATGTTGTTTCGGCACTTAAGTCAAGTGGTGGAAAACTTGCAGGAATTGTTAAGACCTTATCCGAAAGAGAAGGATAAAATTTCATTAAGCACTGATTAATATATATAAACACAATTATTTTTAAAAACGATAGAAATGGCAGATTTGAAAGATTTCGCAGAAAAATTAGTTAACCTTACAGTAAAAGAAGTTAATGAGTTAGCTACAATATTAAAAGACGAGTATGGCATTGAGCCTGCTGCTGCAGCTGTTGCTGTTGCTGCTGGTGGTGCTGCTGCTGCAGGCGGTGACGCTGCTGATGAGCAATCAGAATTCACAGTAATGTTGAAAGCTGCTGGCGCATCTAAACTTGCAGTTGTAAAACTAGTTAAGGAATTAACTGGTGCTGGTCTTAAAGATGCAAAAGAAATGGTAGATAACGCTCCTTCTCCAATTAAAGAAGGCGTTTCTAAAGACGAAGCTGAAGCTTTAAAAGCTCAATTAGAAGAAGCTGGAGCTGAGGTTGAGCTTAAGTAAGCTCCTTGCGTTCCAAACCCTAAGGTTTAGGTCTTCCCGATAGCTCGGGAAAGACCTAAACCATTTTGCGTATATATTGGTTAATGCCTTTTTATACGATTATTTCATTTTTATTTTAATTAAAATTCCGTCCATAGATGTCAGCAACGCAAACTGAAAGATTGAATTTTTCCTCTGTAAAAAATAAGCCGGACTATCCCGACTTTTTGGACATTCAGATTAAATCCTTTCAGGATTTTTTCCAGTTGGAAACCAAATCAGAAGAAAGAGGCCAAGAAGGATTGTACAAAACCTTTTTGGAAAATTTCCCGATTACCGATACCCGCAACCAATTCGTTTTAGAGTTTTTAGACTACTTCGTAGATCCCCCAAGATATTCCATCCAGGAGTGTATTGAGCGTGGTCTTACCTATAGCGTACCACTAAAAGCGCGATTGAAACTGTATTGTACCGATGCCGAACACGAAGATTTTGAAACCATCGTGCAGGATGTTTACTTAGGTACCATTCCTTACATGACACCAAGCGGAACTTTCTGCATCAATGGAGCCGAACGTGTTGTTGTCTCCCAGCTTCACCGTTCGCCGGGGGTGTTTTTTGGCCAGTCGTTCCACGCAAACGGAACCAAACTTTACTCTGCCCGTGTAATTCCTTTTAAAGGTTCATGGATTGAGTTTGCCACAGACATCAACAGCGTAATGTACGCATACATTGACCGCAAGAAGAAGTTACCTGTAACTACACTTTTCCGTGCCATTGGTTTTGAAAGGGATAAGGATATTCTAGAAATATTTGACCTAGCGGAAGAAGTGAAAGCTTCAAAAACAGGACTTAAAAAGTATATTGGTCGTAAACTTGCTGCACGTGTACTAAAAACTTGGCACGAGGATTTCGTAGATGAAGATACCGGCGAGGTTGTTTCCATTGAGCGTAATGAGATTATTTTGGACCGCGATACTGTTCTTGAAAAAGAGCATATTGATGAAATCATCGATTCCGGAACAAAAACAATCCTATTGCACAAGGAGGATAACCTTCAGGCAGATTACGCCATTATTCACAACACTTTACAAAAAGACCCTACCAACTCTGAAAAAGAAGCGGTAGAACATATATATAGACAACTTCGTAACGCTGAGCCGCCCGATGAGGAAACAGCCCGTGGAATCATCCATAAACTTTTCTTCAGTGACCAAAGATATAATCTTGGAGAGGTAGGCCGTTACAGAATGAACAAAAAATTGGGTCTTGATATTCCTATGGACAAGCAAGTGCTTACCAAAGAGGATATCATCACCATTGTTAAATATTTGATCGAGCTTATCAACTCTAAAGCTGAAATTGATGACATTGACCATCTTAGCAACCGTCGTGTACGTACTGTGGGTGAGCAATTGTCGCAACAGTTTGGCGTTGGTCTTGCCCGTATGGCACGTACCATCCGCGAGCGCATGAACGTTCGTGACAACGAGGTATTTACACCTATTGATTTGATTAATGCGAAGACGTTATCTTCCGTTATCAACTCATTCTTTGGTACCAACCAGCTTTCACAATTTATGGACCAGACCAATCCACTTGCAGAGATTACGCACAAGCGTCGTCTATCAGCGCTTGGGCCAGGAGGTCTTTCACGTGAAAGAGCAGGATTCGAGGTTCGTGACGTTCACTATACACATTACGGTCGTCTTTGCCCGATTGAAACTCCAGAGGGACCCAACATTGGTCTTATTTCTTCTCTTGCGGTTTATGCAAAGGTGAATAACCTTGGTTTCATCGAAACTCCGTATCGTAAAGTTGAAAATGGAAAAATCGACATCAAACATACACCTGTTTATCTCTCTGCTGAAGAAGAAGAAGAAAAGCACATTGCACAGGCAAACATTCCATTGTCTGATAAAGGTGTAATTGAAACCGATAAGGTAATTGCACGTATGGAAGGTGATTTTCCATTAGTTGAGCCAACGGTTGTAAATTATGCAGATGTTGCGCCAAACCAGATTGCATCTATTTCGGCATCCTTGATTCCTTTCTTGGAGCACGATGATGCGAACCGTGCACTGATGGGCTCAAACATGATGCGTCAGGCGGTACCATTGTTGATTGCAGATTCGCCAATCGTGGGAACTGGTCTTGAAAGACAAGTTGCTTCTGATAGCCGTGTATTGATAAATGCTGAAGGAGACGGTGTGGTAGAGTATGTTGATGCTAATGAAATCACTATTAAGTATGACCGTACCGAAAACGAACGTATGGTTAGTTTTGATACTGATGAAAAAACATATCAACTGGTAAAATTCAGAAAGACAAACCAGAGTACTTCCATTAACTTGAAGCCTATTGTTCGCAAAGGCGATAGGGTGAAAAAAGGACAGGTGCTTTGTCAAGGATATGCCACTGAAAAAGGAGAGCTTGCACTGGGACGAAACATGAAAGTTGCTTTCATGCCTTGGAAAGGTTACAACTTTGAGGATGCGATCGTAATTTCTGAAAAAGTAGTTCGCGAAGATATTTTCACTTCTATACATATAGATGAATATTCTTTGGAAGTTCGAGATACCAAACTTGGCAATGAAGAATTGACAAATGATATTCCAAACGTATCGGAGGAAGCTACAAAGGATTTGGATGAATTCGGTATGATCCGAATAGGAGCCGAGGTTAAACCTGGCGATATCCTTATCGGGAAGATTACTCCAAAAGGAGAAAGCGACCCAACGCCTGAAGAAAAACTGCTTCGCGCCATTTTTGGTGACAAAGCAGGTGATGTTAAGGATGCTTCGCTTAAAGCTTCACCATCTTTGAACGGTGTGGTAATAGACAAGAAATTGTTTGCCCGTGCTGTAAAAGATAAACGTAAGCGTGCGAAAGACAAAGAAGACATCGCTGAACTTGAGGCAAAATACGAAGCAAAATTCGTAGCCCTTCAAGATGTTTTGGTTGAAAAACTTTTCGCTATTGTAGGTGGAAAAACTGCTCAAGGTGTAAACAATGACCTTGGTGAAGTAGTATTCCCAAAAGGTAAAAAGTTCACATTAAAAATGCTTCACGCCGTTGACGATTACACCCATTTAACGGGTGGTACTTGGACGACTGATGATGAAACCAACGTGTTGGTTGCAGATTTAATGCACAACTATAAAATTAAGGAAAACGACCTTCAAGGTAACTTGCGTCGTGAGAAGTTTACCATCTCTGTTGGGGATGAACTTCCTTCCGGAATTTTGAAACTTGCAAAGGTTTACATAGCTAAAAAGCGTAAGCTGAAAGTAGGCGATAAGATGGCGGGACGTCACGGAAACAAAGGTATTGTAGCGCGTATTGTCCGTGAGGAAGATATGCCTTTCCTTGAAGACGGAACTCCGGTTGATATCGTGTTGAACCCTCTTGGGGTACCATCGCGTATGAACATCGGGCAGATTTACGAAACGGTTCTTGGATGGGCTGGACAAAAATTAGGTCGCAAGTTTGCAACCCCAATTTTTGACGGTGCAACTATAGACCAAATCAATGAATTGACCGATGAAGCCGGAATCCCAAGATTCGGACATACTTATCTATTTGACGGTGGAACCGGTAAGCGTTTTGACCAACCTGCAACCGTAGGGGTTATCTATATGCTGAAATTGGGCCACATGGTAGATGATAAGATGCACGCACGTTCCATTGGTCCGTACTCACTTATTACGCAACAACCACTTGGTGGTAAAGCACAATTTGGTGGTCAGCGTTTTGGAGAGATGGAAGTTTGGGCATTGGAAGCTTACGGTGCATCCAGCACGCTTAGAGAAATATTGACTGTTAAATCTGATGATGTTATTGGAAGGGCGAAAACCTACGAGGCAATCGTAAAAGGGGAAACCATGCCAGAACCGGGATTACCGGAATCGTTCAACGTGCTTATGCACGAATTGAAAGGATTGGGTCTTGACATTAGATTAGAAGAATAATGATAATCCCCGCTTCGGTGGGGAATCATAGATTTCTTCCGAGGAACTCAAAACCTCATTTAACAACAAAGTTTATTTTTAAATCATGATGAACAGAAATAAAGAAAACACAGTACAGAAATTCGACAAGATTTCTATTGGTTTGGCTTCCCCTGAATCCATTTTGGCGGAATCACGAGGTGAAGTATTAAAGCCCGAAACAATCAACTACCGTACGCACAAGCCAGAGCGTGACGGTCTTTTCTGTGAGCGCATCTTCGGTCCGGTAAAGGATTATGAGTGTGCCTGTGGTAAATATAAGAGAATTCGCTACAAAGGTATTGTTTGTGACCGCTGTGGTGTGGAAGTAACAGAGAAGAAAGTACGTCGTGACCGTGTTGGGCATATCAATTTGGTAGTTCCCGTAGCTCACATTTGGTATTTCCGTAGTCTTCCGAACAAGATTGGTTACCTTCTTGGATTACCTTCCAAGAAATTGGATATGATTATTTACTACGAGCGTTATGTAGTAATCCAGCCGGGTATTGCAAAATACGAAGGAGGTGAAAATGTGAAGAAAATGGATTTCCTTACAGAAGAAGAGTATCTTGCTATTCTTGATTCACTTCCACAGGAAAACCAATATTTGGAAGAAACCGATCCAAATAAATTTATTGCGAAGATGGGCGCGGAGTGCTTGATTGATCTATTGCAACGCATTGATCTTGATCAACTATCCTATACCCTTCGTCACAAAGCCAATAATGAAACTTCTAAACAACGTAAAACCGAAGCGTTAAAGCGTCTTCAAGTTGTGGAGGCGTTGCGTGAGGCAAATATGAACCGCGAAAACAAAGCGGAATGGATGATTATGAAGGTAATCCCGGTAATCCCACCGGAATTGCGCCCCTTGGTGCCGTTGGATGGCGGTCGTTTCGCCACTTCCGATTTGAACGATCTTTACCGTCGTGTAATCATTCGAAACAACCGTTTGAAGCGCTTGATGGAGATTAAAGCTCCGGAAGTAATCCTTCGTAACGAAAAGCGTATGCTTCAGGAATCGGTAGATTCATTGTTTGACAATACGCGTAAGTCTTCAGCAGTAAAAACAGACAGCAACCGTCCGTTGAAATCCCTTTCAGATTCATTGAAAGGAAAGCAGGGTCGTTTCCGTCAAAACTTGCTTGGTAAGCGTGTGGATTATTCGGCTCGTTCGGTAATCGTCGTTGGACCGGAATTGAAACTGTACGAGTGCGGTCTTCCAAAAGATATGGCTGCCGAGCTTTACAAACCTTTCGTAATCCGTAAATTGATAGAACGAGGGATTGTAAAAACCGTAAAATCTGCTAAAAAGATCATAGATAAAAAAGAGCCGGTAGTTTGGGATATTCTTGAAAATGTATTGAAAGGTCACCCCGTTATGCTTAACCGGGCCCCAACTTTGCACAGACTTGGTATTCAGGCTTTCCAGCCTAAATTGATTGAAGGTAAAGCAATCCAGCTGCACCCATTGGTATGTACCGCATTTAACGCGGATTTCGATGGTGACCAGATGGCGGTTCACCTTCCACTTGGGCCAGAGGCTATTTTGGAATGTCAGCTTTTGATGCTTGCTTCGCACAACATCTTAAACCCAGCCAACGGTAGTCCCGTTGCGGTTCCTTCACAGGATATGGTTTTGGGTCTGTATTATATGACCAAACTTAAGAAAACCATGGGCAATGTAGTAGTGAAGGGCGAAGGCTTAACGTTCTATTCCGCTGAGGAAGCCATAATCGCCTACAACGAAGGCCAAGTGGATTTGAATGCTGAAATAAAAATTAGAACGAAGGATTTCAACGAAAATGGTGAGTTGGTAAACCAAATCATCACCACAACCTTGGGAAGAGTAATCTTCAACGAAAAGGTTCCTGAAGAGGCTGGTTTCATAAACGAAGTATTGACAAAAAAATCACTTCGCGATATTATCGGAAGAATTCTAAAAGTAACATCTGTTCCTGTTACATCTGCATTCCTTGACGAAATTAAAGCCCTAGGTTATAAATTCGCCTTTGAAGGTGGGTTGTCTTTCAGTTTGGGTGATATTATTATCCCTGCCGAAAAACAGAGTATGATTGATAATGCCAACACACAAGTTGACGGTATTATCAACAGTTACAACATGGGGCTTATTACCAACAACGAACGTTACAACCAAGTAATTGATATTTGGACTGCAACCAATGCTGAGCTTACCGAACTTTCTATGAAGCGTATTCGCGAGGATCAGCAAGGTTTTAACTCTGTGTATATGATGCTTGACTCTGGAGCGAGGGGTTCTAAGGAACAAATCCGTCAGTTAACAGGTATGCGAGGATTGATGGCGAAACCTAAAAAATCAAACTCAGGTGGAGGCGAGATTATTGAGAACCCGATTCTATCCAACTTTAAGGAAGGTCTATCAATTCTTGAATACTTTATCTCTACCCACGGGGCGCGAAAAGGTCTTGCGGATACCGCTCTTAAAACAGCGGATGCGGGTTACCTAACACGTCGTTTGGTGGATGTTTCCCAGGATGTTATCATCAATATTGAAGATTGCTATACACTTCGTGGAATTGAAGTTTCAGCCTTGAAGAAAAACGAAGAAGTAGTTGAAACTCTAGCAGCAAGGATTGTTGGACGTACTGCGCTTAATGATGTTGTAAACCCTCTTACCAAAGAATTAATGGTTGCCTCTGGTGATCATATTACTGAGGAAATTGCTGATGCAATTGAAAAATCTCCGTTGGAAAGCGTAGAGGTTCGCTCTGCACTTACCTGCGAAGCTAAACAAGGAATCTGTTCGCAATGTTATGGCCGTAACCTTGCTACCAATAAAATGGTTCAGCGTGGTGAAGCAGTGGGTGTTGTGGCAGCACAATCCATTGGGGAGCCTGGTACTCAGCTTACCCTTCGTACTTTCCACGTGGGAGGTATTGCAGGTAACATTTCAGAAGAAAACAAATTGGTTGTTAGGTTTGACGGTAGAGCAGAGATCGAAGATCTTAAAACCGTTAAAGGGGAAGATAGCCAAGGAAAAACAGTTGATATTGTAATTTCACGTACTTCTGAAATTAAACTAGTTGACAAGAAAACAGGTATTACATTAAGTACCAATAACATTCCTTATGGTTCAACACTGTATGTGAAAGATGGCGATAGCCTAAACGCTGGCGATGTAGTGTGTTCTTGGGATCCATACAACGGTGTTATTATTTCAGAATTTGCCGGAAAAATTAAATACGAAAACATTGTTCAAGGTTTAACCTATCAGGTAGAAATTGATGAGCAGACTGGTTTCCAAGAGAAGGTAATTTCTGAATCAAGAGATAAAAAACGTATTCCAACCCTTCAAATTTTAGGGAAGAAAGATGAAGTTATCCGTAGCTATAACTTGCCTGTTGGCGCCCACTTGATGGTGGACGATGGCGACAAAATCAAGATTGGTAAAATTCTTGTGAAAATTCCACGTAAATCTGCGAAAGCAGGTGATATTACGGGGGGGCTTCCACGTGTTACAGAGCTTTTTGAAGCGCGTAACCCTTCAAACCCAGCTGTAGTTAGCGAGATTGATGGAGTAATTTCCTTCGGAAAAATTAAGCGTGGAAACCGCGAGATTATCGTAGAGTCCAAGCTGGGCGAAGTGAAAAAGTATTTGGTGAAACTTTCAAACCAAATTCTTGTTCAGGAAAACGATTACGTTCGTGCAGGTATGCCACTTTCCGATGGTTCTATTACGCCAGAAGATATCCTTCGCATCAAAGGCCCTTCAGCAGTACAACAATATCTTGTGAACGAAGTTCAGGAGGTGTACCGTCTGCAAGGGGTGAAAATCAACGACAAGCACTTTGAGGTGGTTGTTCGCCAAATGATGCGTAAGGTACAGATCCAGGATCCGGGTGATACTACTTTCCTAGAAGATCAATTGGCTCATAAAGATGACTTCATCGAAGAAAATGATAAAATCTTTGGAATGAAGGTTGTTACCAATGCCGGTGATTCTGAAAACTTGAAGGAAGGCCAAATCCTTTCTCCACGTACACTTCGTGATGAAAACTCTTTGTTGAGAAGAAATGATAAAGTACTTGCAGAAGCTCGCGATGCGGTTCCAGCAACGGCAACTCCGGTACTTCAGGGTATTACAAGGGCATCGTTACAGACTAAGTCATTCATCTCTGCGGCTTCCTTCCAGGAAACCACCAAAGTATTGAACGAAGCGGCAGTTGCTGGTAAGGTTGATACCTTGGAAGGCTTGAAAGAGAATGTAATTGTAGGGCATAAAATACCAGCCGGTACCGGTATGCGTAGATATGACACTATAATTGTAGGTTCTAAGGAAGAGCTTGAGGAAATGAACCGCGTTAAGCAAGAAGTTAATTATAATTAAAAAAGGTAATTTCGGCTTCGCTCAATGACCGTGGTCTGAGCGGAGCCGAAGACCTATATTTTCTGTCATAGGAAATCTAAAATCTAATATCTAACGTCTAAAATCTAACAATGGCAGATCAAAAAAAAGAACAACCCAAACAGGGGCAAATAAACATAGAACTGGATGAGTCTGTGGCACAAGGAACTTATAGTAACCTTGCCATCATTAATCATTCAGTTTCAGAATTTGTTGTGGATTTTGTTACCATTATGCCCGGAATCCCAAAAAGTAAAGTGAAGTCAAGAATTATCTTGACACCACAGCATGCAAAAAGATTTCTGAAAGCATTGGGTGATAACGTTAAACGATTTGAAAATGCCCATGGCGAAATAAAGGATTACGAGCAACCGCCGATTCCCTTAAACTTTGGTCCAACGGGCGAAGCATAATAAAATTTTATCTAAAGCTTTATTTAGCCTTTTCAAACTCACTTACGAAATGCAATTTCACATTTGGATATTTTGACTGTGTCATTTGTAGCGTAAAAGCTGAATCTGCAAAGAACACCAATTGGCCTCGTTTGTCTTTCGCTAAAAATTTCGCTTTCACTCTTTTAAAGTCTGCGAACTCTTCACTTTTTGGATCTTTTGCTTCTACCCAACAGGCTTTGTGAACATTCAGGTTTTCATAGCTACATTTGGCTCCGTATTCGTGTTCCAGTCGGTATTGTATTACTTCAAACTGTAGTGCGCCAACAGTGCCAATGACTTTCCTATTGTTCAGTTCCAAAGTGAAAAGCTGAGCCACACCTTCATCCATCAATTGGTCGATGCCTTTTTCAAGCTGTTTGCTCTTCATTGGATCTGCATTGTTGATGTATTTAAAATGTTCTGGTGAAAAACTCGGAATGCCTTTGTACTGCATTTCTTCGCCTTCGGTAAGCGTATCGCCAATTTTGAAGTTTCCGGTATCGTGAAGGCCTACAATATCTCCGGGATAGGAAACGTCAACAATCTGTTTTTTTTCGGCAAAGAAAGCATTGGGGCTGCTAAATTTCAGTTTTTTTCCTTGACGAACATGTAAATAAGGTGAATTCCGTTCAAAAGTTCCCGATACAATTTTTACAAAAGCCAATCGGTCTCGGTGTTTGGGGTCCATATTTGCGTGAATTTTAAAGACGAAACCCGAGAATTCCTTTTCGTCCGGTTTTACCAAACGTGTACTACTTTCCTTTGGGCGTGGGGTAGGAGCAATTTCAACAAAACAATCCAATAGCTCACGTACACCAAAATTATTCAATGCTGAACCGAAAAAAACAGGTTGCTGTTTTCCTTCCAAATATTCTTCACGATTAAAATCTGGGTAAACTTCATAAACCAATTCAAGTTCCTCTCTAAGTGTCTTAGCAGCTTTATCTCCTACCAATTTTTCAAGTTCCGGACTTTGTATGTCATCAATTTCTATAGTTTCCTCAATGTTCTTTCTGCTATCTCCACTAAAAAGATTTACGTTTTTTTCCCACACATTATAGATTCCTTTAAAATCATAACCCATCCCGATTGGGAAACTTAAAGGGGTAACGCGAAGATTGAGTTTCTGTTCAATTTCGTCAAGTAGTTCAAAAGCGTCTTTACCTTCGCGGTCCATCTTATTAATGAAAACAATCATTGGGATGTTTCGCATGCGGCAAACTTCAACTAATTTCTCAGTCTGTTCTTCAACCCCTTTTGCTACGTCAATTACAACGATAACGCTGTCCACAGCGGTAAGGGTTCGGAATGTATCTTCAGCAAAATCTTTGTGGCCGGGGGTATCGAGAATGTTGATTTTAATTCCTTCATATTCAAACGCCAATACAGAAGTAGCCACTGAAATCCCTCGCTGACGCTCTATTTCCATAAAGTCGCTGGTAGCGCCTTTCTTGATTTTGTTGCTTTTTACCGCACCTGCCTCTTGAATAGCACCTCCGAAGAGCAATAGTTTTTCCGTTAAAGTGGTTTTACCGGCATCAGGGTGACTAATAATTCCAAAAGTTCTTCGGCGTTTTATTTCTTTTGATAAAGACATCTGTTTTTCATTATTTTGGGTGCAAAGATAAAGTTTGTTAATGTAGTTTTAAACTGTAGTTGATTATAATATTATTGATTTTTTAATAAATTACTATAGATATTAAAAGTACCTTTCTTCCTACACTTTGACTTTTTATGGAGTATTAAGAAATTATAGCTTTAAGGCTGTAATTACTTGTTTGTTTTGAAAAAATATAACAAACAATAAGTTGTAAAGTAGTTTTTTTTCTTACTTGTATGCACTTCAAAAGCCACATATTTAAAGAATATACGTACTAACACGTATATCTTTTTCCTACAAAAAAACCCACGTTTTTATTCGTTTTATGTCGTTTGCCGACTATTTTTTACAGTTCAACTAATACTTGTTTGTTGGTATTTTCTTACCACTTATTCCACTGTATATTTGGACATTAATTGAGATGAAATGTTCAATTATTGCACTATCAAAGATATTGTCACTAATAAAATTCTAACTTATGTTTAAAATAATTACTAAATTATTTACTTCTGATAAGAGGTTTTTAATAGGTCTTTTTTTGATTCTTTCATTTAGTTTCTATGGACAGGAGATTACTAAAGAAAGAGTTGGCTATAGTCCTGATAAGAGTATAAATACAAGAGGTCCAGGAACTGGAAATAGTATTTTAGTGCCAAATAATGACGCACAATATGGATCTACACCAAAAGAGTTAGTTGAAAATATTTTAGCGTCTTCTTGTCTAACAATAGGCGATGTTAGGTTTGGGTATTACAGAAAGGATAATAATAATTGGTCTAATAACTTTGGTGCCGTAACATTAGATCGTCAATTGGGGTATTTTAATGATGGAACTGCTCAAAATTTTGCAATTGATGAAGGTTTGTTACTTTCTACAGGTAAGATTAGAAATGCTATGGGGCCGAGTGTATCAGGAAGTTTTTCAGATCGAATGGTATCTAATGCAGGTGATCCTGATTTGAGACTTATTACTGGACGCACAATGTATGATGCGGCAGTACTTGAAATTAACTTTACCCCAGTTGGAACAAAAATCGAATTTCAGTTTGTTTTTGCTTCAGACGAATATTTAGAATATTGTGGCACACAGTATGAGGATGCTTTTGGTTTCTTTTTAAGCGGTCCAGGTATTGCTGGAGGTCAAGGTTATCAAAATAATGCTGTCAACTTAGCAAAGTTACCCAATGGTGATCCAATTACCATTAATACAATACATCCATTTGTTGCTTCAAATATTAATGGTAACGCTGTTCCAGCAAGTAATCCAGCCTATTATGCTAATAATAACATAAACGTTTCAACTGAATTTGACGGCGGAACTGTTATATTAACAGCTTCATATACTGGACTTATATCTGGCCAACAATACAAAATGAAAATGGCCATTGCTGATGCATCTGATCAGCGATGGGATGCAGGAGTTTTTTTAAAAGCAAAAAGTTTTACTTCAAATGCATTAGTTGTTAATAATCCTGCCCCTCTTTGTATTGGGACAACTACAGATCTTACTGCTCCCGAAGTAACAGCAGGGAGCTCGCTTCCAGGACCATATACTTATTGGAGAAATGAAGCTGCCACAATACCTTATGAAACTCCAACTGCTGCAACAGCAGGAACTTATTATATTAAAGCAGTTGATGTTGAGAGTGGTTGTATAATTATTAAACCAGTTATTGTAACGAATTCTAATTTAGATTCAAGTTTTACAAAAATTGATGTTACATGTTTTGGCGGTAATAATGGATCCATTAATTTAAGTGTTACTGGTGGTTCAGGTACATATACTTACATATGGTCAACAAATAATGGAAGTGGTCTTACTCAAGGAGTACAAGATCAATCAGGTTTATCTGCTGGTACTTATAATGTAACGATTAATGATGGTACTTGTGAAACTCAGGAAACAGTTGTTATTACTCAGCCTAATCAAATTACTGTTGACGCGGGCGACTACGGTCCACTTTGCGACAACGTAAGCCCGATCACATTGACGGGAACCCCTACCAACTCGAACGGGACATGGAGCGGGACCGGCGTTACCGACAACGGCGACGGAACGGCGAGCTTCGACCCAACCGGGCTGAGCGGCTCGGTCACCGTTACCTATAGCTACACGGACGGCAGCAGCTGCTCGAACAGCGACACCGCGGACATTTTGGTCAACACTGCGCCAACTGTTGACGCGGGCGACTACGGTCCACTTTGCGACAACGTAAGCCCGATCA
>JAGQYY010000045.1:9894-20611 GCA_020435825.1 Aequorivita sp. | reverse complement strand
ATTGGAATTTCATATTTTTCAGAAATCTTTTTTATTTCATCAACTTTATAGGGCATTCCGTAAAGATGTACTGCGATTATTGCTTTTGGTTTTTTCCCTTTTGCAATACGATCTTTAATGGCTATTTCCAAATGATTTGGACAGATGTTCCAAGTTTCGGGTTCGCTATCAACAAAAATTGGCGTTGCCCCTTGATAGACAATGGGGTTTGCAGAGGCTGAAAATGTCATACTTTGGCAGATTACCTCATCCCCTTTTCCCACTCCCAATAAAATTAAGGCCAAATGCAATGCTGCTGTACCCGAACTTAAAGCAGCAACGTAGTTTCCATTCCCAAGATAGCTTTCCAAATCTTTTTCAAAACCTTCCACGTTGGGTCCCAAAGGCGCAATCCAATTGGTTTCAAACGCTTCATTTACATAATTCTGTTCTGTACCGCCCATGTGTGGTGAGGATAGGTATATTTTTGAATGGCTCATTTTTGTATAAATCTATTTTCTAAAGAATATCGATATTGTTTTTAAAATTATCCTTAAATCTTCGGTGAATGATTGTTTATAATAGTATTCCAAATTCATTTTTACTTTATCGGGAAAAATAACAGTATCGTTATAATCCAAAGGCTCATCTTTATTTTTCAAAATTGATTCTTCATTGTAATATTTTAAGGAAGCTTCACTGGTTAAGCCTGGCTTCAATTCCAATATTTTTCTATCTTCCCCTTCCAGTTTATCGTAATATCCTGGAATATCTGGGCGTGGACCTACAAAACTCATTTGGCCAAAAAAAACATTTAATAGCTGTGGCAGTTCGTCAACTTTAGATTTTCTTAAAAATTTTCCAAATTTTGAAATACTTCGTGAGGAAACTTTTATTGAACTTATTTTATAAATGTTAAAGGGCTTACCGTATTGACCAATTCTCTTTTGAAGAAAAATGCCTTTACCCGTATCGAAATAGGCCAAAAGAATTAAAATTAAAATTAACCAGCCTAGAAATATAAGTCCGATGCCAGATAATACAATATCGAACAGTCTTTTTAAATCTATCACCTATTTATTAATTTTAATAACTCTTCCGGGGTTTCCTATCACTGTTGCTCCATCTGGTACATCGCGTATAATTACCGCCCCAGCGCCAATAGTTGCCCATTTGCCAATGCTGATTTCAGGCAAGACACAAGCGCCAATACCAATTTGAGTTCCTTCACCTATAGTAACTCCACCCGCTAAACTGGCATTTGGAGAAATATGTGCAAAATCTCCCACAATACAATCATGCTCTATTACAGCGCCTGAATTTATTATACAATGTTCTCCAATTTTAGTGCTAGCGTTTATGACAACTTTAGCCATAACCACAGTGCCATCACCAATTGCTGACCAAGAAGAAATACTAGCGGTTTTATGGATCAAAAGTCCAAATTTTTCAGAGAGTTTTTCCCTTACCTCTTTACGATTCTTATTGTTACCAATGGAAATAACCCAATTTTCTTTTAAACCAGTTTCTTTTAAACCAGAAATTTCAGATTTAAATTTTTGAACTGGAATATGGCATATTGCCTCTACTTTTGGATTATCGTCATAAATAATTGGAATTTTCTCTCCTATAGATTCAGCAATATCAATTACTGATTTACAATGTCCACTGGCGCCAAATAATATCATCAAATTTTTATTTCTGCAAAGATACGTGAAATCAACACGTTGTTCTATTTTTTGAATGGCTCTGCGGTTGCCTGTCCTTCTTGGGAAATGCCGTCCTTTTTAAATACTTTTTCAATAGTCTTAAAAAGTATTTTTACATCGAACCAAAAAGACTGGTGTTCCACATACCAAACATCAAATTCAAACTTCTGTTCCCAGCTTATAGCATTGCGGCCATTTACCTGCGCCCAACCCGTAATTCCGGGTTTAACCTTATGTCTCAGTTTTTGAACTTTATTATAAAGCGGAAGGTATTCTGGCAATAAGGGTCTTGGCCCCACAAAACTCATATCGCCTATGAGTACATTTATCAATTGTGGTAATTCGTCCAGTGAACTGGAACGGATAAACTTTCCAACAGCTGTGAGCCTTTCGGAATCAGGAAGTAGTTTTCCTGTTTCATCCGTTTTATTGTCCATGGTTTTAAACTTTATAATGGTAAATGTTTTTTCGTTTTTACCAGGTCTTTTTTGAAGAAAAAAAGGAGAACCCCCATTTGAAAATGCCAATATAATAGCCACTAAAACAATTATCGGGCTAGCAACCAACAACAAAACCAATGCTCCAAAAAAATCGAAAAATGGTTTTAGTAAGTTTTGGTACATTTTAGGGGATATTCTTCAGTGGTCAAAATTACGGAAAAGGAATGAGTGGTAACCATGTTTTTGGAAAACAAGACATAATTCAATAAAGAAACCCAAAAAGCCATAAAGGTATTTTGTTCTTAAAGCCATATTCAAGACCATCGGAAGCAATAAAGGCATTTTGAATCCCTTTTATTTGTTTGTCTGATTTGTCTTTGCCCCCAACCTCAAAAGCATAGCTGTTGTCTATCAAAAAATCTCCCTTTTGGGGAAGACTTATATGATGTCTATGGGCAAGTTGGTTGGCAAAAAACGTTTCTCTTTTGTTTCCCAAATTATTATTTTCTGGGGCCAGTATATAAATAAGATTTGTGTTTTCCAAATATACTTTCCCCGGTTTTTGTAATGTATTGATCCCTTTACTTTCTTTATAAAGATTTCTGGTAAGTCCTATTTCATCCATATAATGAAGATAGGACAACAGTGTTGTTCTGTGGATTCCTATTTTTTCACTTAGTTTGCTAACATTCGGAACAAATGGTACGGATTGCGCAATAATCATCAACAGTTGTTTAATCCTTGGAATATAGCCTAATTCAACACCTCGTAACAATGGGAGTTCAATATCCAGAATCATATTTACGGTCTGTTCCAGTTTCATTCCATATAAATCGGGTTGTTCGCTGTAAAATGGATAATATCCCTGTTTTAAGTAGGTTTCAAAATATTGAAATGGCCTGATGGTTTCCAATATTTGTGAAGCCTCTTTCAGATGGTTGTTCAGAATACTATCTAAGGATAAAGGCTGAAAAACAATTCCTGTTTCCATACCCACATATTCCCGAAAGGAAAAACCTTGCATGGAATATACCACGGCCCTGCGGCTCAAATCGGCGCGGGCATTTAATATTTCGAGTAATGATGATCCTGTAAAGACCACTTGCAAGCTAGGAAAATCATCATATAACCCGTTGTGCATTATGATAAAATTCTGTCAGTTCGAGTGAATTTTACAATTGGAATGCGTAAAATTTGTATCGAGAACAGGAATTATGGTCTTTAAAAAAGTTCTCGATACGATTTTTCGTACCTCAAAATCACTCGAACTGACAATTTCTAATATTTTTGGCTCAAAATGCACAACGGGTCAATTAAATCAGCATGTATTGCTAATTGTATTAAAATAAAATAGCTGTTTAAAATCCTATCTAGGTGTTAAGACTGAAAAAGGAATTATCATTTCTTCCAATGAAACTCCGCCATGTTGATAGGTGTTTCTGTAGTAACTCACGTAATGGTTATAGTTGTTGGGGTATGCAAAGAAATAATCACCCTTGGCAAAAATAAAGGAACTACTCATATTGATAGTAGGCAAACAGATTGATTTTGGATCCTTTGCAGCCAAAACCTCTTTGTCTTCATAGGTTAAGCTCTTTCCGGTTTTATAGCGGAGATTAAGACTGGTGTTTTTATCGCCAATTACTTTTGAAGGATTTTTCACGTTTATAGTTCCATGGTCTGTAGTGATTATAAGCTTAAAACCCAATCGCGCTGCTTGTTGTATTATTTCCAATAAAGGTGAGTTTTTAAACCAGCTTTGCGTTAATGATCGGTATGATTTATCGGTAGAGGCTAATTCCTTGATAACCTCCATTTCGGTTTTAGAGTGGGATAACATATCTACAAAATTATAGACCACAACAGTTAAATCCTCGTCTTTGTGGCTTCGGAAGCTTTCTACAAGTTTTTTTCCTTGTTTCAAACTAGATATTTTGTGATAGCTCCAGTTTAAACTATGCCCCAAGCGCTTTAATTGGGCTGCCAAAAACTCTTCTTCTTTCAAGTTCTTCCCACCATCTTCAGTATCATTTAACCAAAGATCTGGATGTAATTTTTCCATATCACTTGGCATTAATCCTGAAAAAATAGCATTTCGCGCATACTGCGTTGCTGTTGGCAAAATACTGCAGAAAAGATCTTCACTGGTCTTTTTATATATATTAGCAATAGTCGGCTCAAAAGATTTCCATTGATCAAATCTTAAATTGTCCACGACCACCAATAGTGTTGGAGTTCCTTGCTGCAGCTGCGGTTGTATTTTTTCTTTAAATAAGGTATGCGACATAATGGGTGCTTCACTTGGATCTTCAAACCATTTTGGATAATTTTTATCTATAAATTTGCAAAACTGACTATTGGCTTCGGTTTTTTGTGATTCGAGAATTTCAAACATTCCAGAATCTTCAATATCCTCCAGTTCTAATTCCCAATAGACAAGTTTTGTGTAAAGATCTTTCCACGCTTCAAAACTGTTGACCATGGAAAGATCCATCGCTATTTTTCTAAATTCCTGTTGATAGCTTGAAGTGGTTTTTTCAGAAACCAATCTACTATGGTCCAAATTCTTTTTCAGGCTCAATAGAATTTGGTTTGGGTTTACCGGTTTTATAAGATAATCGGCTATTTTAGCGCCAATGGCTTCCTCCATTATATACTCTTCTTCGCTTTTAGTGATCATCACTACCGGAACAGAAGCCTGTTGTTCCTTAATTTCTGCTAAGGTTTCCAGTCCAGTCAATCCGGGCATATTTTCATCCAAAAAGACAATATCAAAATTTTCCTTTTTAATTTCCTCAAGTGCTTCCGTGCCGCTCTGGGCCGTAGTTACTTTATAATTCTTGCTTTCTAGGAAAAGAATGTGTGGTTTTAGCAAATCAATCTCATCATCTACCCATAGTACTTTTATGTCGTTCATATATGTATATTTGTCTTTATGCTCCTAGGCTTAAGCGTGGGAGTATCGTTAAATTCATTTTTTTAAATAATTCTAAACTTTGGCGAAGTATTTTCTTCAAAAATAAACCTGAATTATTTCAAAAATTTTTTGAAGCTATTAATTTAAAGTTAAAGTTTGAAAACCCTTCCAAAGCACAAAACTATAAACGACCCAATCTATGGTTTTATTACCATACCCAGCGAGCTTGTTTTTGACTTGATGGAGCATAAATATTTTCAAAGACTCCGTCGGATTTCGCAAATGGGGTTTTCATATATAGTATATCCAGGTGCGCACCACACTCGTTTTCATCATGCACTGGGCGCTATGTTTTTGATGCAGAAAGCCGTGCAAGTGCTTAAATCAAAAGGAGTTGCCATTTCTGGAGAGGAAGAAGAAGCACTTTATTTGGCAATTCTTTTGCACGATATTGGACATGGCCCTTTCTCTCATGCGATGGAAAACAGTATTGTCGAAAACATAAGCCACGAACAAATATCGCTTCTTTTTATGGAGGCTTTGAATCGAAAGTTTAACAAGCAATTAACGCTCGCCATTGAAATATTCAAGGACCAACATCCGCGTAAATTTCTACACCAATTAGTCTCCGGGCAGTTGGATATGGATCGTTTGGATTATCTAAAACGCGATAGTTTTTATACCGGAGTACCAGAGGGTACAGTAAACGCACAGCGTCTAATCGCCATGTTGAACGTAAAGGATGGCAAATTAGTAGTAGAAGAGAAGGGTATTTATTCGGTAGAAAATTTTCTTGTTGCACGACGCTTGATGTACTGGCAGGTTTATCTGCACAAAACAGGCATTGTTGCAGAACAGCTCTTGGTTCGTGCCCTGCAGCGTGCCAAACAGCTTTCCGCACAAGGTGTGGCACTTCCGGCAAGCAATGCATTAATGTTTTTTCTAAATAACAATATAAGTATCAATGATTTTTCTGAAGAGGTGCTGGATACTTTTTCAAGGCTGGATGATTACGATATCATTTCGTCCATGAAGGCTTGGGTAGGCAACGATGATTTCGTTTTAAAAAATCTTTCCAAAATGCTTCTTAATAGAGATCTATTAAAAGTAAAAGTGAAATCAAAACCATTTTCAATTCAAAAGATAAAGGAAAAACGTAAGAATATTATTGAAAAATTTAATATTTCAGAAGAAGATGCATCCTTCTTTGTTTTTTCCGGAAAGCTTGAAAACCAAGCCTACAGTATGGAAAGAGATACAATAAACCTCCTGAAGAAAAATGGAAAGATCATAGATGTTGCAAAGGCAAGCGACCAGCTGAATTTGGAGGCGCTTTCAAAGTCGGTGGTGAAATACTATATGTGTTATCCAAAAAACAATAAGGATAGCTATCGAGGCTAAATCCTTTTTTTCTATTTTTGCAAGAATGAAAACGAACCACCGAAAACCAATTCATCTAAAATTTATTACTTTGCGGTTGCTTTTTATATGTACCTCGGTTAAAAAAAACCTTAACGCCAAATGAAATTTACAGCAGCCCAAATAGCAGGAATCCTTAACGGAACCGTTGATGGCGACGAAGGTATAGAAGTTTCAAAACTCGCAAAAATTGAAGAGGGCAGCAAAGGCAGCTTGACCTTTTTGGCCAACCCAAAATACACACATTACATATATTCCACACAGGCTTCAGTAACCATAGTCAATGATGATTTTGTCGCCTCTCAGGACCTATCGACAACCCTTATCCGGGTAGAGAATGCTTATAAGGCATTTTCGCAATTGTTGGAATATTATAACCAAGTAAAAATGGATAAGACCGGAATTGAAAGCCCGGTTTTTATTTCAGAAACAGCCAAGTATGGAAAAAATATATATTTGGGGGCCTTTTCATACATCGGCGAAAATGTAATGATTGGTGATAATGTAAAAATTTATCCAAACGTTTATATTGGCGACAATGTAAAAGTTGGCGACAATTCCGTACTTTTTACTGGTGCTAAGATCTATTCGGAGACAATAATAGGCAAGTCTTGTGTAATTAACAGCGGTGTTGTTATTGGTGCTGATGGTTTTGGATTCACGCCTAATGAAAAAGGCGAATACCACAAAGTTCCACAAACGGGTAATGTTATTTTAGAAGATAATGTAGATGTAGGCCCTGGAACCACTATAGACAGGGCAACTCTTGGCTCTACACTTATTAAGAAAGGGGTAAAACTCGACAATCAAATTCAAATTGCACACAACGTAACTATTGGAGAAAATACTGTTATCGCCTCCCAAACAGGGATAGCGGGTTCTGCCAAAATAGGAAAAAACTGCATTATTGGTGGGCAAGTTGGAATTGTGGGGCATATTACCATTGGCGATAATGTAAAAATACAGGCCCAAAGCGGAATAGGAAGAAATGTAAAAGACAACGAAACTCTACAAGGCTCTCCCGCGTTTGGTTATGGTGATTTTAGTAAAAGTTATGTATATTTTAAAAACCTTCCCAAAATAATGGAAAGGTTCAATATAGTTGAAAAAAAGCTTGATAATGAATGAAAGTGTGGTAAAACAGCGCACCATTAGTAAGGAAATTTCTCTTACAGGAGTAGGATTGCATACTGGCAAAGAAGTTACAATAACTTTTAAACCTGCTCCAGAAAACCATGGATATACATTCGTGAGAATAGATCTGGAAGGACACCCTGTGATTGAAGCGGATGCCAATTATGTAGTGAATACCCAACGTGGTACAAATCTTGAAAAACGAGGGGTTAAAATTCAAACTTCGGAACATGTACTTGCGGCCCTGGTTGGTCTAGAGGTAGATAATTGTATCATGGAGCTCAATGCTTCGGAACCACCAATAATGGACGGCTCCTCAAAGTTTTTTGTAGAGGCCGTTGAAAAGGCTGGGTTAGTGGAGCAAGATGCTCCAAGAGAGGAATATATTGTAAAGGAAGTAATTTCATATTTAGACGAAGAAACTGGAAGCGAAATAATCGTGATGCCTTCAGACGAATACCAAATAACCACAATGGTTGATTTTGGCACAAAAGTTTTAGGCACACAAAATGCTTCCCTTAAACACATCTCAGAATTTAAGAATGAAATTGCAAATGCAAGAACTTTCAGCTTTCTTCACGAAATTGAAATGCTCCTTGAGAATGGCTTAATAAAAGGCGGTGATCTCAATAATGCCATAGTCTATGTGGATAAAGAGCTTTCTACAAGCACTATGGACAAACTCCGTACAGCTTTTGGAAAAGATACCATCTCCATAAAACCAAACGGAATACTGGACAATCTTACTTTGCATTATCCAAATGAAGCCGCCAGACATAAACTCCTGGATGTAATTGGTGATTTAGCTTTAGTAGGTACTCGCATACGCGGAAAAGTCTTTGCCAACAAGCCGGGCCATCACGTTAATACCCAGTTTGCCAAAAAACTTTCTAAAATTATAAAACTGGAAGCTAGAAACAATATTCCAAAATTTGACATCAACCAACCGCCAGTGAAGGATGTCAACCAAATAATGGCCATGCTCCCACATAGACCACCATTTTTGTTGGTCGATAAGATTATGGAGTTGACGGACACTAGTGTTGTAGGCCTTAAAAATGTAACAATGAACGAGCCGTTCTTTGTTGGCCATTTCCCCGGGGCACCTGTAATGCCCGGCGTTCTGATAGTTGAGGCAATGGCTCAAACTGGAGGGATACTGGCGTTGAGCACTGTTCCGGACCCTGAAAACTACCTCACCTATTTTATGAAAATTAACAATGTTAAGTTTAAACAGCAGGTTAATCCTGGCGATACCTTAATTTTTGTTCTGGAATTGATCTCCCCCATCCGCCGCGGAATTGTCCATATGCAGGGCAATGCATATGCCAATGGCAAATTAGTAACAGAGGCCGAATTGATGGCCCAAATGGTAAAAACAAAAAATCTATAGATGAACCAACCTCTTGCATATGTCCATCCGGGCGCAAAAATAGCCAAAAACGTTGTGATTGAACCTTTTACGACCATTCACAATAATGTCGTGATCGGTGAAGGAACCTGGATTGGCAGCAATGTGACCATTATGGAGGGCGCGCGCATCGGAAAAAACTGTAATATATTTCCCGGGGCCGTAATCTCTGCAATACCACAGGATTTAAAATTTAGGGATGAAGATACTACTGTAGAAATAGGCGATGGCACAACTATCCGTGAATATGTTACCATAAATCGCGGTACTGTGGATCGTGGCAAAACTGTAGTGGGAAAAAACTGTTGGATTATGGCCTATTGCCACATTGCGCACGATTGCATTGTGGGCGATAACTGCATTTTTTCTAACAATAGTACCCTTGCTGGGCACGTGACTGTTGGTGACCATGTGGTTTTAGCTGGAATGACCGCAGTCCATCAGTTCTGTATGATTGGCAATCACGCTTTTGTAACAGGAGGATCTTTAGTTCGCAAAGATGTTCCACCATATGTTAAGGCTGCGCGTGAGCCACTCAGCTATGTAGGTATTAATTCTATTGGCTTAAGGCGAAGAGGATTCAATTCCCAAAAAATCACTGAAATTCAAAATATTTACAGACTTCTTTACCAAAAAAACTATAACACCTCACAAGCTTCCGAAATTATTGAAGCCGAAATGGAGGCCACACCGGAAAGGGACGAAATACTTCAATTCATAAAAAATTCCAAGCGTGGAATCATGAAAGGTTATTTCAATTCAAACTAATTCATAATCATAAAATTTCAAATCCAATAATGGCAACATCATCAGATATCAGAAAAGGACTTTGCATCCGCTATAACAACGATATTTATAAGATCATTGAATTTCTCCACGTAAAACCCGGAAAGGGACCTGCTTTTGTTCGTACTAAATTGAAAAGCGTTACTACGGGAAAAGTGATTGACAACACCTTTTCAGCAGGACATAAGATTGACGATGTGCGTGTTGAAACACATAAATTTCAATATCTATACAACGAAGGCGATATGTACCATTTTATGAATACTGATGATTATTCGCAGATTAGATTGATGAAAGACATCCTTGATACTCCGGAATTGATGAAAGAAGGTGAAATAGTAACAGTGCTCATCAACACCGAAGACGGCGCTCCGTTATCAGTGGAAATGCCCGCTCATGTAATTTTGGAGGTTACTTCAACAGAACCTGGCGTTAAAGGTAATACAGCTACAAATGCCACCAAACCTGCAATTGTTGAAACAGGTGCTGAAATTAATGTGCCTCTATTCATAAACGAAGGTGACAAAATTAGAATTGACACTGAAAAAGGTCAGTATCAGGAACGTATGAAAGAATAATTGGAAAATATTCTATTAGTATAACCATCCAGTAATCTAAATAACCTAAAAAATTGAAATTCCCAACTCCCCAAACTCTTGAAAATATAGCTGTCATAATCGGTTCCGATTATGTGGGCGAACCAAATTTTCCGGTTTTTGGCATGAATGAAATCCATGTGGTTCAACCGGGAGATATTGTTTTTGTTGACCACCCAAAGTATTATGACAAAGCCTTGCAATCACAAGCAACGGTAATTCTTATCAATAAAAAAGTAGATTGCCCTGTTGGGAAGGCGTTATTGGTTTCAGACGATCCTTTCCGCGATTTTAATAAGCTTACACATTATTTTAAACCTTTCCGA
>JAGQYY010000045.1:6777-9796 GCA_020435825.1 Aequorivita sp. | reverse complement strand
AAGTTCCAATAGCGCGGTTTCAAGCTCGGCAAAAATAGGGGAGGGCACAATAATTCAACCCAATGTTTTTGTTGGAAACAATGTGAGAATAGGCAGTAACTGTATAGTCCATTCAAACGTTTGTATTTATGATAATACAGTAATTGGCGACAACGTAACCATTCACGCCGGAACGGTTTTGGGAAGTGATGCTTTTTATTATAAAAATCGTCCTGAAAAATTCGATAAACTTTTAAGCGGCGGAAATGTGGTGATTGAAGATAATGTTGACCTTGGCGCACTGTGCACTATTGACAAAGGTGTAACAGCTTCAACTACCATTGGCGAAGGTTCAAAACTGGACAATCAGGTTCACGTAGGACACGATACCGTTATCGGCAAACGTTGTTTGATTGCCTCTCAGGTTGGCATTGCAGGTTGTGTTTTGATCGAGGATTCTGTTACCATTTGGGGGCAGGTAGGTATCACGAGCGGCATCACTATTGGTGAAAAGGCGGTTATTTCAGCGCAGAGTGGCGTGAGTAAATCACTGCCCGGCCATAAGGCGTATTTTGGAACTCCTGCGGATGAATTCAGAAAAAAATACAAGGAATTGGCCTCTATTAAACTTATTCCAGACATTATTGAAAAATTGGACAAATTATCATGAGCAAAACGGCAAAACAGATTGTAAGGGATTTTTATAGATCAGATATTTTACGAGACGATACGGTTTTGGAGCGTTTTTTCCACCCTGAACTGGTGCTTATTTGGAACAGTGCCAACGGATTATCTATTATGAATTATGATGACATCGTAAATTTCTTTGGTGAAGTAAGACGATCTTATAACGATTTAAGAATTGAAGTAAGCCATTTGCTGGCAGATGACAACCACGTTACAATTCGGTATAAATATTACATCAGAACTATTGAAAATCCTGATGAAGAATTGGGCATTGCACATTTTATAGCTATTTGGGAGGTGAAAGATGATAAGATATACCGTGGATACCAAGTGAGCCAACCGGTTACCGATAAAGATGATACTAAGGAAAGTTACCATAGAGTTAAGGTGTAATATCTTTTTAAAGCCACCCCAAAAGCCTTATCTTTGCGGCTATTCTAAAAAATAAATTTGAAATTTTACTTCAATAATAAATAGAAATAAACAATAGCAAATATTTAAAAATGAGTGTTTTAGTAAATAAAAATTCAAAAATAATAGTTCAAGGTTTTACAGGTAGTGAAGGAACTTTTCACGCCGAACAAATGATTGAATACGGAACCAATGTAGTAGGGGGGGTAACACCTGGAAAAGGTGGCCAAGTACACTTGGGTAAGCCAGTTTTCAACACAGTTTCTGAAGCGGTTGAAAAAACGGGCGCCGATACAACTATTATTTTCGTGCCGCCGGCATTTGCCGCAGACGCTATTATGGAGGCTGCTGACGCAGGCATTAAAGTGATCATTACCATTACTGAAGGTATTCCGGTAAAAGATATGATCACTGCTTCAAATTATATCAAAGACAGAGATTGTCGCCTTATCGGTCCAAACTGCCCAGGTGTTATTACTCCGGGAGAAGCGAAAGTTGGAATTATGCCCGGTTTTGTTTTCAAAAAAGGAAAGGTCGGGATCGTTTCAAAATCAGGAACACTTACTTATGAAGCTGCGGATCAAGTAGTAAAAAAAGGCCTTGGGATTACAACTGCTATCGGAATTGGTGGCGATCCAATTATAGGCACCACTACTAAAGAAGCCTTGGAATTGCTTATTAAAGACCCTGAAAGTGAAGCAGTGGTAATGATTGGCGAAATTGGAGGCCAACTTGAAATAGATGCTGCAAACTGGTATAAAAACAGCGGCATCAAAAAACCTGTAATTGGTTTCATAGCCGGTGAAACTGCACCTGCAGGACGTACAATGGGGCACGCTGGGGCAATTGTTGGCGGAAGTGATGATACTGCCCAAGCCAAGAAAAAAGTAATGCGTGAATGCGGCATCCACGTAGTGGATTCTCCGGCAGAAATTGGAAAGAAAGTAAAAGAAGTTCTAGGCTAATTTTTCAATAATATACAAAAGAAACTCTGTGAAATTCACAGGGTTTTTTTTATGGAGAACCCGCAACCTTTTGTTATATTTGAACTATACGATAGAACCTGCAAGGTTTTCAATAGCTTTGTATGTTTTTACCAATCATTAAAACACGAATTAAAAATATGAAATTACTAGAGGGAAAAACAGCAATAATAACGGGCGGTAGTCGCGGAATAGGAAAAGGAATTGTTGAGGCCTTTGCTCAACATGGTGCTAATGTGGCTTTCACATATAGCGCTTCGGCAGAAGCAGCAAACGCTTTGGCTCATGAAATATCTAAAACTGGTGTAAAAGCGAAGGCGTATAAAAGTGATGCAGCTTCCTATGACGAGTCGCAAAAACTGGCAGAAGAAGTATTGAAAGACTTCGGAAGCATAGATATTCTAGTAAATAATGCCGGAATTACCAAGGACAACCTCTTAATGCGTATTTCCGAAGAAGATTTTGATAAAGTAATCGAAGTGAACCTAAAATCGGTTTTCAATATGACCAAAGCTGTGCAACGCGCTATGTTGAAGCAACGCAAAGGTTCCATCATCAACATGAGTTCCGTTGTAGGTGTTAAGGGTAATGCGGGACAAACAAACTATGCAGCCTCAAAGGCAGGGATTATTGGTTTTACAAAATCTGTTGCGCTGGAGCTTGGCTCCCGTGATATCCGATGCAATGCAATAGCTCCTGGTTTTATTGAAACTGAAATGACCGGAAAACTGGATGAGGCCACAGTACAAGGATGGCGCGATGCCATTCCGTTAAAACGTGGCGGTTCTCCCGAAGATATTGCTAATGCATGTGTTTTCTTGGCCAGCGATCTTTCGGCTTATGTTACTGGGCAAGTGCTGAACGTTGATGGCGGAATGCTTACTTAAAATTAGCATTCGGTGTTCAGTCGCAGTATGGTACTTATAAACTGAAAATGTCATCTTGAGCGCAAACAAAGC
>JAGQYY010000045.1:1939-6677 GCA_020435825.1 Aequorivita sp. | reverse complement strand
TAAAATTTTAAATTTGAAACCACTTTAGTGACCACGGAAACCATTCTTTACATAATCGTCGCCGGAGTACTGTCAATCGCTCTGGCGGTTTTTATGTATGGCTATAGGTCAAAGCAAACAGGCCCGTTGCGATGGGTTTTTGGAATACTTCGTTTTATTACGTTATTCGCTATTTTGCTTTTGATTATAAACCCTAAATTCAAAAGTGAAACCTATACCATTGAAAAGCCGAAACTTCCGGTACTTATTGATAATTCAGCATCGGTAGGGGAGTTGGGCCAGACTGGGAATGCTTCGGAATTACTTCAAAAACTCAAGGAAAACAGTGATTTAAATGATAAGTTTGACATTTCTTATTATTCCTTCGGAAATGATTTCCGTGAAAATGATTCCCTTTCTTTTGATGAGAAAAACACGAATATCTCAAAAGCACTTTCTTCCGTCAATGAACTTTTCAAAAATCAAACGGCACCAACGATAATCTTGACGGACGGAAATCAAACCCTCGGTAACGATTATGAATTTTCTTCCGCAACGTTCAAGAATCCTATCTATCCTGTAATATTGGGTGATTCCATCAAATATACAGACCTGAAAATTGAGCAGCTAAACACCAATCGGTATGCTTTCCTTAAAAATCAGTTTCCGGTTGAAGCCATGCTCAACTACAGCGGTACCAACCCTGTAAATTCTGAATTTGTAGTTACCCTTGGAGCTGTAACCGTTTATAGAACAAACGTTTCATTTACAGAAAATGAATCTTCAAAAACATTAAATTTTACGCTTCCTGCAAATTCCGTTGGACTTCAAAAATTCACCGCGCAACTACTTCCGCTTGCGGATGAAAAGAATAAAGCCAATAACAACAAACAGTTCGCTGTTGAAGTAATAGATCAGGCCACCAATGTTTTGGTGGTTAACAAAATTACCCATCCAGATTTAGGAGCGATTAATAAAGCAATTACAAGCAACGAGCAGCGTACTGTCTCTTTCAAAAAACCTGCGGAAGCTGTTGGTGTCCTCAACGATTACCAACTTGTAATCCTATATCAACCCGATAGAAGTTTCGCGCCGGTATTCACAGAAATTGAAAAGTTGAACAAAAATGCTTGGGTAATCTCGGGACTGCAAACGGATTGGTATTTTTTGAATGGCGTACAGGACAGTTACAAAAAAGAAAGTTCCAACCAGAGCGAAGACGTGCAGGCTGAATTGAACAGCAATTACGGCACATTTGCCGTGGAAGATATTGGTTTTGAGGATTTCCCCCCACTTCATACAGAGTTTGGAACTTTGACGATCAGTGTGCCAAATGAAGTAATGTTGGAGCAGACCGTAAGCGGAATTACAAACGGAAACCCCTTGCTCGCCACTTTGGAAATAAACGGCAAACGCGATGCAATATGGGATGGGGAAGGCTTCTGGCGTTGGCGCGCTCGCAGTTTTTTGGAAACGGAAAGCTTCCAAAGTTTTGACGATTTTATAGGTAATCTTGTGCAGTATTTGGCTTCTAATAAGCGTCGAAATAGGCTAGAGGTGTCTTCAGAAATGTTTTATTACAACAATAGTCCAATCAAGGTTTCAGCACAGTATTTCGATAAAAATTATAGTTTCGACAATAGAGCATCGCTGAATATTTCAGTAAAAAACACGGAAACAGATAAACAAACCGTTTTCCCCATGCTTTTGCGAAACAATTATTACGAGGTAGATCTCAACAGCCTTCCTGCAGGGGAGTACAATTATACGGTTTCAGTTTCAAAAGAGGCAGTTTCCGGTAGTGGCAATTTCACCATTTTGGATTTTAACGTAGAACAGCAATTCCTCAATGCGGATGTGTCAAAACTTCGTCGCATAGCCCAAAATACGAACGGAAAAAGCTATTATACAACACAGAGTGATTCTTTAATTAAAGCCTTGATTGAAAATACTAATTTCCAAAACATAGAAAGAAGCGAACAAAAAGTGGTACCTTTGATCGATTGGAAATATCTGCTCGCATTCATCGTTCTAGCTCTAGCTGCGGAATGGTTTATCAGAAAATATAACGGACTCATCTAAAAATTAATTCATAGAAAATATATATAAAATGGAAAAATTACCTAAACTCACAATACCCGTAATCGTAGGAATTATTTTGCTGATAATTTTAGTATCAAAATCTTCCGTAACCATTGGCTCCGGTCACGCTGGGGTGCTGTATCAAACTTTTGGCAACGGTGTGGTTACAGACCAACCGCCTCTTGGCGAAGGTTTTCACATTATTGCACCTTGGAACAAGGTTTTTGTCTATGAAGTGCGCCAACAAGAACTCAGTGAAAAAATGCAAGTACTATCCAGCAACGGACTGGAAATAAAACTGGACGCCTCGGCTTGGTATCAACCCATTTATAGTGATGTTGCCAAGTTGCACCAAGAAAAAGGAGAAGATTATTTGCAGCGCGTTATTCAGCCAGCCATTAGAAGTGCGGCCAGAAGCGTTGTAGGCCGTTATACGCCAGAGCAGTTATATTCCACAAAACGGGACGCCATTCAAGAGGAAATTTTTGAGGAAACAAAAAAGATCCTTGACAAGCAATATGTGCAATTGAACGAAATCTTGGTGCGGGACGTAACCTTGCCACCAACTATTAAAGACGCCATTGAAAGAAAGTTAAGACAGGAGCAGGAATCTTTAGAATATGAATTTAGACTGGTAACTGCAGACAAGGAAGCACAGAAAGTGCGTATTGAAGCACAAGGTAAAGCGGATGCCAATAGAATTTTAAGTGCCTCGCTTACAGATAAAATCCTTCAAGACAAAGGTATTGATGCAACTTTAGAACTAGCTAAGTCTCAAAATGCAAAAGTTGTGGTAGTTGGTTCTGGCGATAGTGGTTTGCCTTTGATTTTGGGGAATAATTGATTGAATGTTCATAAACAATTTGGCCTATAGATTTTACTAGAGGCCAGACTATTTTTCAAATAAGTCATTTGTTTTTGCGTTTAAGTTTTCTTTCGTACATAGGTGAAATATACTGAAATGTACCGTGAACAGTATAACTTTCAATGTGTTCTCCATTATCGTTATATATGTATTCCATAACACCTTCAAACCTGCCTTTTATAAGTGAAAGACGCATTTTCATAATTTTATCTTCCACGACCTCCAAAATGTGAAACGAAACAGATTTGGCTTTTAAATTTTTATTGTCAATAAATATACTGAAGGAAAAATCGTCTCGGTTTAATTTGGTAAGTTCAATAAGCCCTGTTTGTGCAGGTATTTTAAAATAGGCACCGCCTTCTTGATCTACGTCCATATAATCAATTTCTGTAATTTTATGTGAACTATTGGGACCATCAGGAATTACCATATTAGTTACTTGGTTATTACTCTTGCTGCCCCCAATTTCAATTGTGTGGGAACCGTTTATTTGTGGGCCGTTAAGATTGTACCGTACATAAGAAACAAGCGTGTCTTTTATTTGTGCGTTTATTGTAAAAAACGGGAGAATAAAAAGTAAAAGAAAGATTAGGTAAGGGTGCGTTTTGGTTTTCATTATTTTATTATTTATCTATAAACAATATTAAGACTACTAGAAAATTTTGAATCTCACCAATGTTCCAAATAATATAACAAATGTTTCTGCCGACTGTTTCTAGTCAGTCTTCTGAAACGATTTTATAATCACTAATCCACAAACCACGGACACGGCAGTTAAACCGAAAGCTAAAATAGTGTTACCGTAAATAAAGTTTCCAATTGCAAACAAAGAACAATATACACCTACTACACCAGCAAAGAAACCAAGGATTTTCATTCCAAAACCTTTAAACTTGGATTCTTTTCCAAAAATAAGACTGTTGAAACTATTTAATGTTTCTGTATTTGATGGTTTCGTCATCAGTGTTACAAGCACCCAACCAACAGTTGTGATCGCTACGCTCAAAACCAATTGCCAATGCCCCGCCATTTCTATCAGAGGGGTTTCCATTTTGCCATTTATAAAAAAGAACGCTGCGATTATGAAAGAAATAACCATTGCGGCAATTTCGCTATATGGATTTATTCTGCTCCAGAACCATCTTAGAATAAACAGTAAACCTGTTCCCGCTCCAATGGACAGCAATAAGTTGAAGCCATCGCGGGCTTCTTCCAGTACAAATGCCAACAACCCTGCAAAAACCATCATTAACACCGTGGAAATTCTACCAACGGCAACCTGTTCCTTACCGTTTGCATTTTTCCGCAGAAAGCGTACATAAAAATCATTTACAACATAAGAGCTTCCCCAATTCAAATGTGTTGAAATGGTGCTCATAAAAGCTGCAATCAGGGATGTGATTACAATTCCCAACAAACCAGCAGGTAAAAAAGTGAGCATTGCAGGATAGGACAAATCATTTTTCACAAAAGCAGGATTCAAATTAGGAAAGGCAGCTTGCAAACTTTCAAGATTTGGAAAAATAATAATAGAAGCCAATCCAATGACAATCCAAGGCCAGGGGCGAAGTGCATAATGTGCAAAGTTGAAAAATAGCGTTGCCCAAGTTGCGTGCTTTTCATCTTTTGCAGCAAGCATTCGCTGCGCTATGTAACCTCCGCCACCAGGTTCAGCACCCGGATACCACACACTCCACCATTGAACGGCAAGTGGAATGATAAGCAACGGAACCAACAACTCAGGTTTTGAAAAATCTGGAAGCATTGCGGTTTTTGCGGCAACGGCAGGAGAGGAGAGGAGGTTTTCAATGC
>JAGQYY010000045.1:0-1841 GCA_020435825.1 Aequorivita sp. | reverse complement strand
CCTCCTATTTCGGGCATATTCACAATATATATCGTGGCCCAAATACTTCCGACCATCGCAATAATAAATTGCACAAAATCCGTCAATAAAACGCCTTTCAGCCCACCAAAAGCCGAATAGATTACCACAACTGGCGAGGCTATCAACAATACTTCCAAAGAGGAAAGCCCGAACATTACGTGGCCGATTTTAATCGCAGCGAGGCTCACGTTTGCCATAATTACTATATTGAAGAACACACCAAGATAGATTGCTCTAAAACCCCTCAAAAATGCGGCACTCTTGCCACTGTACCGCAGTTCATAAAACTCTAAATCGGTTGTTATTCCACTTTTACGCCACAGTTTGGCGTAGAAAAAAACGGTTAGCATTCCTGTTAAAAGAAAACTCCACCAAATCCAGTTTCCAAATACGCCATCTTCACGAATAACGCCCGCAACAAAATTGGGTGTATCAGCAGCAAAGGTTGTGGCAACCATACTAACGCCGAGCAGCCACCACGGCATGTTTCTATCAGATAGGAAAAAGGACTTTGAATCTTTCCCCGATTTCTTTGCAACCAGCAAACCGATTATGATAAAAACAATAAAAAAGGAGATAATGATTATCCAATCGATGGTGCTTAATTGCATAATATTGATTTTTGATACTGGTTTATACTTCGGTTAAAGTAAATAATTAGAACCGAAAATTAATAAATCGTCAACTTTTATATTCACAGTGTTTTGAACAACTCTTTTTTCTAAATTAATAAATTGGGAAATCATTAAAATAATACAAAATCATTTTTACTACCTTTAAAAATATAAATCAATTGTATGGCCGCTAGAAGAAAAAAACAAGACATAACCAAAATACAACCAAAAAGAGCAAAAAATCTTTCCCCCGGAACGGTAGCCTACATAGGAAAAAAGACCACAACGGTTACTCAGCTTGACATCATTGATTATTCCAAAGAGCATTACGATCGCTTTGAAACGCACAATATTGAAGATGCTTTCAAATATGAAGATTCCACACATATTACTTGGATAAATGTAAACGGATTAAGCAATACGGATGATATTGTTACCCTCGGGAATCATTTTGATTTGCACCCGCTTATTCAGGAAGATATTGTTACAACCAACCAACGCCCGAAAATTGATGAATATGAAGAGTATTTGTTTATTGTTTTTAAAATGTTGCATTATGATGACGAGGAACAGTTGACCAATGAACACGTGAGCATGGTAATGGGCAAGGATTATGTCCTTACTTTTCAAGAGGCAGAAGGCGATGTGTTTGGTGATCTTCGTGAACGTTTGGAACACGGCAGGGGGCGGATTCGTGGCGCAGGTTCGGATTATTTGATGTTTGCCATACTGGACGCCATCGTAGATAATTACTTTACGGTAATCGAATTCTTGAGCAATAAATTGGAATTACTGGAAGACAAGCTTTTCGGTGATAATGAAGACCCAGATATCACTGAGGAAATACAAGATTTAAAAAAGGAAATTTTAAAGATTAGAAAAGCTGTGGTGCCCTTGCGGGAAGTGGTTAACAGGCTTGAAAAAATAGAAACGCCACTAATCGAGGAGCGAACCAATAAATACATTCGCGATTTATATGATCATATAATACAAGTGAACGAAAGCGTTGAAATATACCGCGATATGATTTGGGGCTTGATGGATATGTACATGACTACCATTAGCAACAAAATGAACGAGGTGATGAAAGTGCTGACTATTATGGCTTCTATTTTTATTCCCCTTACTTTTATGGCAGGTATTTATGGGATGAATTTTGAGAATATGCCTGAACTGCATTTCCGTTACGGCTACTATTACCTATGG
>JAGQYY010000044.1:15171-21970 GCA_020435825.1 Aequorivita sp. | reverse complement strand
TTAAAAATATATATTTAAGTTTCTTTTACGGTGCCAAAATTGGTATCCTTGGTCTTAACGGAAGTGGTAAATCCACTTTGCTTCGAATTATTGCAGGGGAAGAAAAAAACTATCAAGGGGATGTGGTTTTTGCTCCAGGTTATACCGTAGGGTATCTAGAACAGGAACCGAAACTGGATGAATCCAAAACAGTTATAGAAGTTGTTAAGGAAGGTGTTCAAGAGGTTGTTGATGTTCTTGATGAGTACAATAAAATAAACGATATGTTCGGTTTGCCTGAGGTTTATGAAAACGCGGCAAAGATGGATGAGTTGATGGAAAAGCAAGCAAAACTTCAAGACAAAATTGACGCCACAAACGCTTGGGAACTTGATACCAAACTTGAAATTGCAATGGACGCCCTGCGAACGCCAGAGCCAGATAAACTTATCAGTGTTCTTTCTGGGGGTGAAAAAAGAAGGGTTGCGCTTTGTAGATTACTGCTTAAAGAACCTGACGTACTTTTACTCGATGAACCAACGAACCATTTGGATGCGGAAAGCGTGCATTGGTTGGAACACCATCTTTCGGAATACAAAGGAACGGTGATTGCCGTGACCCACGATAGATATTTCTTGGATAACGTTGCTGGCTGGATTTTAGAATTGGACAGGGGCGAAGGCATTCCTTGGAAGGGAAATTATTCCTCTTGGCTGGATCAAAAATCCAAACGATTGGCACAGGAACAAAAACAGGCAGGAAAACGCCAAAAAACTTTGGAACGTGAGTTGGAATGGGTTCGTCAAGGAGCTAAAGGCCGACAAACCAAACAAAAAGCACGTTTGCAGAATTATGACAAACTATTGAGCCAAGACCAAAAACAATTGGACGAAAAGCTGGAAATATACATCCCGAACGGGCCACGTTTGGGAACAAATGTTATTGAGGCCAAAGGCGTTTCAAAAGCATTTGGCGATAAATTGCTCTACGAAGATTTGAATTTCAAACTTCCCCAGGCAGGAATTGTTGGGATTATTGGACCGAATGGGGCTGGGAAGACCACTATTTTCAAAATGATTATGGGCGAGGAAACGCCTGACAAAGGCACTTTTGAAGTGGGCGAGACTGCAAAAATTGCTTACGTTGATCAAGCGCATTCCAATATAAATCCAGATAAAACCATTTGGGAAAACTTTAGCGATAGCCAGGAATTGATTATGATGGGTGGACGGCAAGTGAACTCACGAGCGTATTTGAGCCGTTTTAACTTCAGCGGAAGCGAGCAGAACAAAAAAGTTTCGATGCTTTCCGGTGGGGAACGAAACAGGCTTCATTTGGCGATGACTTTAAAGGAAGAAGGAAACGTGCTTTTGTTGGATGAGCCAACAAACGATCTGGACGTAAACACACTTCGCGCCTTAGAGGAAGGTTTGGAAAACTTTGCAGGCTGTGCCGTGGTAATCAGTCACGACCGTTGGTTTTTGGATAGAATCTGCACGCACATTCTCTCTTTCGAAGGAAATAGTGAAGTGTATTATTTTGAAGGTGGTTTCAGTGATTACGAAGAAAACAAGAAGAAACGTTTGGGCGGCGATTTGATGCCGAAACGAATCAAGTACAAAAAATTGATACGTTAAACAATGTGGAAATATTGCAGCCTATTTGTCTTGCTCTTTTTCATTTCTTCTTGTGGAAGTAAGAAAACGGCAATAACTACTTCTGAAGAAGCGAATGAAGCGGTTTCCTATAAAAGTTTGGGCAACGGCGTTGCTTCTATTTCTTTGCAATTGTCTGCAAACAATACGTTTACATTCAACCTAAAGAGTATTCCACAGCCGGGAACCGATGAAAAACCGGTAAAGATTTCGGAAAAGGGAACCTATACTTCTGATGGAAATTGGAAAACTTTAAATTTTAAGAAACCGAAATTTTCATTAGCTGCAATTTTTGATACCAACTATTCAGGGCCTGCAGATTTTAAGGTAATTGACGAAGAAAATGTGAAGATAAATACTGCGAAAAATACATTGCCCATCTGGGGAGTCGTTTGCGAGAAACAGTAGAAATATATAAAAAGCAAAAGCCCGATTCAGTCCTTGAATCGGGCTTTTTTTGTTTTAAAATTCAAAACTTATTTATTGATAATCAACCTTTTGGTAACGGATTGCTTCCCACTATTCACTTTCACCCAATATATTCCAGTCGCAAGTCCGTCGGTTTTTACTTTGATGATTTTGTTTGCCCCAAAATTTCCACTGAACAACTCCTTTATCTTTTTCCCTGAAATATCAAAAAGCTGAACAGTCCCTTCCGAAGAAAGATTTTGTGAAATCGTGAATTCTGAAGTTGCAGGATTGGGGTATATTTTGATAGAATTTTCAGCAAAGTCATTTTCGCCAATACTTAAAATATCGCTTACGTCATAGCTGTGCATGCCTCTTCCAAAAGTTCCTGCGTAAAGCGTTTTGGTGGGTTCATGGAATTTTAAATCCGTGATTACAGTAAATGGAAGGTTGTTTCCTAAAATAGTCCAATTGGCACCATCGTCTTTAGAATACCAAACGTTTAAATCGGTTGCAACGAAAAGTATATTTTCCGCGGGATAAGTAATAATGTCGTTTACGGGAATGTTTGGCAAATTTGAAGAAATATCAGTCCAATTCTGCCCACCATCCGTAGTTTTAAAAACACGAGGCGTATAATCCAAATATTTAAATCCTGAAACAGTAACATACGCAATCATATCATCACTTGGAACCATCGCAATGGAAGTGATGTATTGATCGGGAAGACCAGCACTTACATTTGTCCAAGTTGTTCCGCCGTCAAAAGTTACGTTCACGTTTCCATCATCGCTTCCTGTGTAAATAACGTCCAGATTATTGTATGAAGCTGCAATTGCCGTAAGCGTTCCGAAAGCCAAAGAACCGCTTGGGTGAAGGCCGTCTGTTAAATCTGGGCTAATGGGAGTCCAAGAAACCGCACGGGTAGAGGTGTAGAGCTTGTTAGAACCGTAAAACATTTTTGAGGAATCAAACGGTGAAAGAATTACAGGTGTATTCCAATTTGTACGGTCGCTACCGCTTATGCCATTTGTTCCATTTTGGAATGAACTTCCGCCGTTTGTGGAACGGCGAAGATTTCCGTATTGGGATTCCCCGTAAACATAATTATTATCGTTTGGATCTACATTTACATGAAAACCATCGCCCCCAATAATAGAATTCCAATCATTTGCACTACCTGTAAGTGTGCGTATTGTATTGTTATCTTGGGTTCCGCCATAAAGTCTTTCAGGATGTTGATAATCAACTTCTATGTTATAAAATTGTGTAATTGGAAGATTTTCAAAATGCGTCCAACTGTTTCCGCCGTTATTCGAAATATAAGCCCCGCCATCGTTTCCAGCGAGCATAAAACTGCTGTTTGTTCGTGAAAAATCCAATGCATGATGATCTACGTGCATTCCGGGCAGTGTACTCCAAGAGGCGCCACTATTGGTGGATTTTGCAAGTTCAAAACCTATAACATACACTTCGGATGAATTGGTTGGATTCACACGAACATTCCCGAAATACCATCCAAAATTGGCGTCAATTCCGCTCAATGCGCCCGCTGACGTTACTAAAGTCCAATTGTCTCCATTATCTGTAGATTTATAAAGGCCATTGAATTCATTGGTAATTTCATTTGTGGTGAAACGTGCATAAACAGTAGAAGGATCAGATTCTGAAACTGCAATTCCAATTCGTCCGGTTTGCACATTTGGCGCAGGCAGACCGTTTGCTGCTCCAAGCTCGGTCCAAGTAGTTCCGCCGTCTGTGGAACGATGTATTGCGGAAGTAACTCCGCCATAATCACGTTGCCACGGTTTACGGGTGCGTTCCCACATTGCCGCATAAATAATATTTGTATTGGCAACGTTCATCGCTACATCAATTGCTGCGGTTGAATCAGTTACAAACAATACTTTTTCCCAATTTGTTCCACCATTCGTAGTTCTATAAATTCCTCTTTCAACATTCTTACCATACAATTCCCCAGTAGCGGCAGCAAAAACCCGATCGGGGTTTGTGGGATCAACTACAATACGACCAATGTGGTTGCTTTCGGGCAACCCAACATTTGTCCAAGTGTCGCCAGCATCATCACTTCTGTAGATTCCATCGCCAAAATAGGCTCCGTCTGTGGCGCTTCCGTTTGCTTCGCCCGTTCCTGCATATATTCGTTGCGCGTTTGAAGGAGCAATTGCAATATCGCCGATAGAAGGCTTTGTTACTTCATCAAAAATCGAAGTCCAGTTTGCACCGCCATCGTAGCTTCTGAAAATTCCCCCAGTTGCCGTAGCCACATAAAGATGGTCATCGTTATCTGGTGCAATCGCAACATCGGTAACGCGTCCACCAGTATTCAATGGACCAATAAAAGTCCATTCCCCGGCTTGTTCGGGAGATCTGTTTGCAAGAATTTGCTTGGATTGAGCAATAGCTTCTTTATAAGCTTCTTTGTTTATGTAGTTATTTGGATATGCGCGTTGGTTGTACATCCATTCTGCTGGATATTCCATCTTTCCAGTTTCTTTTTCATCGGAATTTTCTTCCGAACTGTTTTTACAACTTGTAACGAAAAATGCAGAAAAGAGCAAAAGGGCAAGTGTAGATTTAAAGTTGGGCGTGTAGTTTTTCATCTTGTATGTTTAAAATTTGAGGAATTATTTTTTTGGATACCAATCCAATAGTGTAACCTTAATATCAGGATTTCCTACTTCAACCAATGATTTGAATTTTGCGACATCACTTAAGCCTTCCGTACCGCGGTAATGATATGGATAAACCGTTTTTGGTTTGAATGCCAGCACGGCTTCGGCTGCTTTTTCAACGGTCATTGTATAGGGAAGATTCATGCAAACAAAGGCTATGTCAATATTTTTAAGATTACGCATTTCGGGAATATCTTCGGTGTCGCCGGAAATGTAAATACGCTTTCCATTTCTTTCAAACACATACCCATTTCCTCTTCCTTTTTCGTGAAATTTTAATGCTTCTGGACGCAAGTTGTACATTGGGATGGCTTCAATTGTCATTTCAAAATCGTTGGTAATTTCCCCATTATTTATAACGGATGTTTTATTTTGAAGACTTTCGGGCATTTTATCAAAAACCGCTTTTGGGGCAAAAACCACGGTTTTGTCGGCAACAATGGCTTCAAGGGTGGGGATATCCATGTGGTCGCCATGAATATCTGTAATCAAAACCATATCTGGCTCAGTATAATCAGAAAATGCTTCTTTTCCGCCCACGGGATCTACATAAATTATGGTTCCATCCCAATTGAGAACCATACTTGCGTGTTCTATAGGGTTTATGGTAAAACCCTTTTCAGTTGCGGCTTCTCCGCCATCAACTTCTTCCAAAGGAGTATCACTTATTGCTTGGGTTTCGGTTTTTTCCGAAGCGTTTTTACAGGCTGTAAATGCAATTGCTAGAATAAGTAGAAAAGTAAGTTGTTTCATTTGATTTTTTTTGAAGATACTAAGAAAGAAATAGTTGCTTATTTTTTTTGCATTTTTTTATGAAATAATATCGCTGATTAAATAAGCAATCGCCTTACCCACTTGATTCGAAAAAATCCCAGCAGATGGCGATCCTTCGCAAATATGAAGATATGTAGCATTTGTATTTTTTGAAAAATGCGCAACAAATTGTCGGGCCTCGGTCAAAGTAAATCCGCTGGGTGAAATGGCACTGCTGCCCATAAATTCTATAGCGTCCATATCCAGCTCAATTCCGAAGTTGTTTTTGCAGCAGAAATTTTCAGCATCTTTCATTGCTTCGGAAAAAGACAGTTTTTGTTTTACCGAAATATCCTCAAAAAGATTGAATTTTACCCTTTCTGAATTTTTTTCGATAGAATTAAAAACTGCTTCCGAAGTATAATTTCTATGAAGTCCGAAGATAAAGTATCTCTCCAGAAAACTATCCTCAAAAGCATACGAAAATCCATTGCCACTATGCCGATGTTCCAAAGCGCGGAAATCGGTATGTGCATCAAAATTGATGCAATTGATTGGTTTTTGTAGCGCTTTGGAGGTGCCTTTTAAATTTCCAAAACTGTTGTTGTGGCCACCGCCGATGATGATTGGAAACTTACCAACTTCCACAATTTTTTTTACAACTTCGGAAACCTTGAGGTCTATTTGGGTAACGAGTTCGCCAAGTTTTTCAACTTGATGTGGGTCTTTACTTGAAATTTCTTCAGCCTGTTTCATTTGCGCATCGCAATCTATTTCACCCAAAAGGATCACGTTTTCAGCATTTGTTAAATGGTTGTATTGAATATTCAAAAGACTTCCCAATGTGGCTTCCCAAGCTTTTGAAGTTCCGGCATTTCCATAATTTGCACGAACGCCAATATCTTCGGGAATTCCTAAAAGCACATATTTTGCTGAATGGTTGTTTAAATCTTGAAGCGTGTCAACAAAATTGACTTTTTCGCCAAATTTGGTTTCCCCAGCTCTTTTTTTTATAAAAGAAACAATATCGTTTTCGGCATAAATTTTCAAAAGACTCATTTTACTTCTTGACCATTAATGATTACCGTATCAATCAAATTACTGCCGAAAGCGTACGGTAAATAACCGTAAGAAGGGATTGGTTTTGTAATGATGAGGTTAGCGGTTTTTCCCTTGGTAATGCTGCCGTGGGTTTTGCTAAGCCCCATAGCATAAGCTCCATTGATTGTTGCTGCATTTATAGCCTCTTCAGGTGTTAAGCGCATTTTTATACAGGCCGTTGCAACCACAAAATTCATGTTTCCGCTG
>JAGQYY010000044.1:9526-15073 GCA_020435825.1 Aequorivita sp. | reverse complement strand
TGGAATACTCAAAAAGTAAGAGCAGGAGGGAAGTGCGACTGGCATAGTTTCACTGTTTTTGAGTGCTTCCAAATCTTCAACCGTTAAAACCTCTAAATGATCTACACTCAAAGCGTTGTGTTTTACCGCAGCGGTAATTCCGCCAATGCTGTTGAATTGGTTTACGTGAACTTTTGGAATTAAATTATATTTTTTCCCTTCGGAAAGAATCCGTTCCATATCTGCCACCGAAAAATAACCTTCTTCACAGAAAATATCCACATATTCAGCGAGCTTTTCCCTGGCTACCCTCGGTATCATTTCGTTGCACAATAAATCCAGATAGCCATCTTTATCGCCTTTATATTCCGTCGGGATTGCGTGCGCACCCAAAAATGTAGTTTTAATGGTAATTGGATATTCTTCCGATAGTTTTTTGGCAACACGGAGCATTTTCAATTCTGCATCAGTAGTTAGACCGTAACCGCTTTTTATTTCTATCGCGCCAGTGCCTAAGCGCATCACTTCTTCCAAACGAGCGGCAGATTGATGATACAAATCTTCTTCTGAAGTTTCTTGCAGTTTTTTGGCGCTATTCACGATTCCGCCACCTTTTTCGGCGATTTCTTGATAGCTAAGACCGTTGATTCTATCCACAAATTCCTGTTCCCGATTTCCTGCATAAACGATGTGCGTGTGGCTGTCGCACCAAGCCGGAAGAACAACCTTTCCGCTACAATCCAAGGTTTTAAATCCTTGGTGCGGCCCCATTTTATCCATAGTTCCATACTCTTCAATCACGCCGTGGTTTATAAAAACCCAAGCGTTTTTTAGGGTTGGCAGTACTTTCATTTCTCCTCCGCTGAGCTTTGTGGGACAGTTCTCACGGACTTGAAGCAATTCTTTTATGTTAATAAGTAAAAGTTTCATTCGCGTATTTCTATTTCTGAAATTAATGTATCTCCAAAGTATAGTTTTCCCGAAGTTAATTCATTTGGAACCACAAAAAAGATATCGAGTACGTTTTTATCTATGGTATTGGGCCGAAAATATATGGTATGGACTATGGGTTTTCTATTTGTTCCAAAATTAAGCGCTATGGGGCAGTCTTTATAACCTTCAATTGAGTAATCGTTAAAAGTGTTTGCTACAGAAACATCATAATCCGCAAAAATGGGTTTTTCGGTTTCATTGGAGGTCAACATTTGAAAACCTTTTCCTCTGAAAAATGTGGCAAAATAGATTTCGGAAATACTAAAGCGCGCCTTAAAAGCATCATTTACAAGGGAAAGTTTGTTTGGGTCTAAAATGGTTTTGTCTCCATCGCGCGATCTTATTTTTAACCTTACTTGAACCCTTTTGTTGTCTTTTCCGGAGTTGATCATATATCCGGAAGCGCCAAACTGAACCGAAAGCATGCCAATTTTTCTGGCTTTTACCATTTCCATTTTTAAGTTGGTTCCCGGGATTTCAACTTGGCTATTTGCCGATAGTGCGAAACCGCAAAAAAATAAAAAAACAAGTACTGTTTTCATTTTATAAAGATAGAAAACTATATGAAGTCATCTTGACTTTTTTCAATTGGCTAAAAAATGGCTCTTTTGAGCCTGCTTTTCGTCTTTTTATCCTTTCGTAACGCTGCTATGAAACTCAAAAAAGACTTCAATCAAACTCAAAACTGCTCATTTTCGCTTCAATCAAAAAAGTCAAGATGACTTCTATATTTAATTAACTCAATTTTCCCTATAATTCTCCTATAATTCTATTTTCTTTACTGCGTTCCAATCTATTTCTTTTTCAGCGGTTTCAATATCCATAAATTCAAAATCTGTAAGCCATTTTTCAAGTTTCTGTTTTGAATGTTTTAAGCCTACATAACTTTTTAGTTTTCTAGGAACGGACAATTCCTTTATCACTGGTTGCCCAGGATCTAAATCCCGGGGATGTATGTAGCTCATTACATAGGGATGTTTGGCGGTCCATTTTTTTAGTAATGCATAAGGCGTTAAGCGAAAATAGCCGCCTCCCGAATAAATAAGTGTTTTACCCAATACCGTATGAGTGTTTATAGGAAATTCCCGTAATTGAACACCGTTATAACACAAGAGGGAGGGTTCTGCAATGCCATAACTGGGCATGCCGCCATGAGCCCTTCCCGCGGGAAATACCGAAGAATCTGTTTCAATTCCCAGTTCATAAAGAACTTCAAAGGCCCATTTATTCTTTTCGGTTATTGAAAAACCGGGGGCACGGAATATGCGCACTTTTTTTCCAGATATATCTTCCAAGGTTTTTATGGAACGCCCCACATCTTCTTTGAATTCTTCTCTTTTTTGTTCAAAAACCAATTGATGTAAATGTGTATGACTGCCTATTTCGTATCCTCTATCCACAATTTCCCTAACCATATCTGGATATTGTTGCGCCATCCAGCCAACAACAAAAAAGGAAGCATTGACACTAGTTCTATCTAATATTTCAAAAATAGTTTCCATGTTTCTATGGATCCTCGATTCATAATTAGACCATTCCTTTTCCGTTTTTGTGGAAGCATTGTCCAAAATATGAAACCATTCCTCTATATCAAATGTTAAAATATTCATTAGTTCATTCCTTTCTTTGATGCCCTAAACTCCGGGTTTAATTGTTTTAGAATACTTGAGAATGCACCCACAAAAAATGGTAACGGATCTAACAATTCGCCATCCTGCAAAAAATGTTTGCTTGAAAACATCAGTTTTTTCCATTCTTTAAAACTTTCCCACTTATTTTTTTGTGAAACCAGCCAAAGCAAATCCATACTAAAATAACGCAAATATTTATCTGGCTGATAAATGTATTTTTTTATGTGCCTATTTAATGATAAATCAACAATTGCATTTGGGAAATCTACCCCAGAAATTACCGATGCTTTAATACACGCTGGCACTCGCGGATTTATTTCCATTATTTTTATAGTTCCATCCCGTGGGTCTTCAATTAAATCGAAATCTGCAAAGCCTTCCCAACCTATTATCTGTAAAACTTCTGTACAGATTTTTATCAATTCGTCATTTACTATAGTATGATTAAAGCAACTGCTGCCACCATGAATTGGATAATAACGGTGCTTTGCTATTACCGAACTATTTATAACTTTTTTATCTTTTATCAATAACTGAACCTTGTACTGCATTCCACCATGCGGAATAAACTCCTGGAGGTGGCAGTCGCCAAATTCCCTGTAGATACTTTCATAATGTTCCCAAAGTTCATCAAAACTATTTACTTTTTTGAATCCCCTTGCTCCTGTTGTTTCATTGGGTTTTATTAAGGCCGGAAATTTAAATTCAGCATTAAAACCAGCCACTAGCGTAGAGATATCTAAGCTTCTAGGATGCGGCAAATTATTTTCCCCACAAACCTTCATCAGTTTGTTTTTATCATATCCGGTCATAAATACATCTAAATCAGGTATTGAAAAACACACCTTTTCTTTCAATTCCTCTTTGTACTCACTAAGATATTTTGCCGAATAATCGTTCATAGGAATCACCACATCCAAACCATCAGTCTCTAAATAATTCTGAAAAAAAATATGGAATTTTTTTGTCTCTCGTTTAATGGAAGGGCATATTATTCTTTTGTGCGCGTATCTTGTGCAATAACCATAAGATAGCTTGGTGTCACAAAAGAGGACTATATGGTATCCTGCTTTATTTAGTTGCTTAGCAAAGGTTAGTGCCTGCATACTCTCACCATTCAATATGCCAACTTTCATCATAATATTTTTAGTTAATTTTAAAATTTACAAACCTTCCAACCACAAATCCACATAAAAGTTTAGACATTAAAAAAGCGAAAATAATAACGATGCCGTAAAGAACCTTTAATAGATAAAGTTACGATAAGTAGGTTTTAAATTAGACAATTTTGTGCCAAAACTAATCTTGAATCATACAAGTAAAAGCAACATATCCATTTCAATAACAAAAAGTAAAGCCTTGTTCAAGCCTTGCTTCTTTGATCTGAATTTTGGATCCAGTTGCTTGGCAATTCCAGAAAAAGCCCCAACTATAAAAGGAACAGGATCCATAATTTCACCATCCTGAAAAAAATGTTTTCTCGAAAAAAAATTATTCAGCCATGACTTGAGCAATTTCAACTTGTTCTGGCTAGAGAATAGCCACAGTAAGTCCAAGCTAAAGTACCTTAAATAATTTCCCGGTTTATAAACATAGGTAGTTATAGGCTGATTTAATGAAAGCTCGACGATGGCTTTTGGAAAGTCAACTCCAGCAATTACAGAAGATTTAATACAGGCCGGCACTCTTGGGTTAATTTCCATGATTTTAATACTCCCATCACGTGGGTCTTCAATTAGGTCAAAATCTGCAAAGCCTTCCCATTTAATTAACCTCAATGCTTTTGTACAAATTTCAATAATATGGTCATTTTCTACCGTTTGATTAAAACAACTGCTGCCCCCTTCTTTTGGGTAATATCTAATTTGTTCGTTTATGGTGCTCATTAGCACCTCGTTCTCCTTAATCAGAATTTGAGCTTCAAACTGACGGCCGCCTTTGGGTATAAATTCCTGCGCATGGCAATCCCCGAATTCCTTATAAATCGCTTCATAGCTTTTCCATAATTCCTTAAAACTTTTTACTTTTTTAAATCCTCTGGCACCAGCAGCTTGATTAGGCTTAATCAATGCAGGAAACTTAAACCCCATAACCTCACTCCCCTTTTCCAGACTGGAAAGATCGATAGTCATAGGATGAGGAATATTGTTGTTTAAACAGACATTCATAAGTTGGTTTTTGTCGTACCCATTCATAAAAATCTCGTAATCTGGGATTGAAAAAGCAACCTTATCTAGCAAGGCCGCTTTATTTTTACTGAGGTATTTTGCGGAATAATCTGTCATTGGCACTACAACATCTAGTCCATTGCTCTCGATATACTTCAAAAAGAAGCTATTAAACTCCTCAATTTGTTTTTCTGGCGAAGGGCATATTAGCCGTTCATGTGCATATTTGGTATAATAACCATAAGAAAGCCTGGAATCGCAAAATAAAATTACCCGAAATCCAGCCTTGCTTAATTGTTTTGCCACGATCAATGCCTGAACCGTTTGGCCATCAAGAATTCCAACTTTTATCATAATGACTATTTTCTTTTTGTTTCCAGTAAATGCCTTAGGAAGACATTTAAGCAGTTCACAAAAAATTTCTATTTAAATTTTGAAGTTATCATCCGTTTAAAAATAAAACCAAATGGTTTCGCAAAACGAACTAACTTCATAGGTTGCTGCACATCTCTGTATATCCATTCAAGCCCATTCTTTTGCATCCACACTGGGGCTCTGCTTACGGTGCCGGCAAAATATTCAAATGCCAAACCAACGCCTATAGAAATAGTATTTTCAAGATGCGGTTGCAAAAGCGCCATGATCCGTTCTTGTTTTGGAGCTCCGAGCCCACACCAGAAAAACGTAGGTGCAAGTGCATTGACTTCCTTTGCCAAACCTTCAACATCAAATGCCTCCAAAGGTTGAAATGGCGGCGAAACCAAAGCTTTTATATC
>JAGQYY010000044.1:0-9426 GCA_020435825.1 Aequorivita sp. | reverse complement strand
AAACCTGGATAAGTGGCCAGTAAATTTTTCTCAAGTGAATCCAATGCAGATTGTGAACTCCCATAGAAATAATGTGAATATCCTTTTTCCTTTGAAATGCTGAAAATGGCATCCATTAAATCCTTGCCTGAGGTTTTTCCTACCTCATCCAATCCTTGGTTGTGGGCAATCCAAACTAAAGGCATTCCATCGGGCACGGTTAACATCGAACCATTTTGAATCGCGCAATATTCCTCTTCATGGTTTGAAATATAAACTGTCCGTGAATTGGTTACACAAACATATCCATACTTTTTATCGGCAACTGCCTTCTGTAAAAAATTAAAAGCAGTAGTCAAATTCACTTTTGATATCCCTATTTTCCCAATGTAATAACGCTGCATCTACTCTATTTTATTAATTTATTTAATATTGTTATAAGGCAATCTTCAAAAGCTTTCAAAGTAAATTTTTCCTCATATCGTTTTCTTCCAAGCTGCCCAAATTCTAGCCGCAATGCGGCATCAATTATAAGTTTTTCCAGTTTTTCGGCGAGGGCTTCTGCATTCCCTTTTTCCACAAGGAATCCTGTTTTTCCATCTTCAATTACGTCCGGAATGCCCCCTTCCAAAGTAGAAACTATGGGCAATGAAAATTGCATAGCTTCAAGATTTACAAGCCCGAAAGTTTCATTTAAAGTGGGAAATGCAAAAATATCCGCCTCTGAAAAGGCCTGTTCTTTTTCCGCACCGTATTTTTTCCCAGCATAATGTACCGTTCGAGATAAGCCTAGTTCATTTACTTTCTTCTGAAACATTTCAGAAGTAATATCACTTTCGCCACCAATAAAAGTACAATAAAAAAGCAGCCGTTTTTCCCGTAAGATTTTACAGGCTTCCAAAAGCACAAAAACCCCTTTGGCTTTCATTAAATTTGATAAAAACAGAACCTGAACCTCCTGTGAATTTTCTTTTTTTCTTGCTGAAATTTGGCCCGAAAGAGGCTGTACTCCGTTCGGGCAATAATGCACGCGATTTTCGGGCACATATTTTTGTATTTCGGGATACAAATATTTAGACAGCAAAATAACATCGGTATTCTTAAAAAGCATCTTGCACATTGCAACATCCAACCATTTATCCTGTCGTTCAGCCATACTCCGGTTATGAAGATGGTAAACTATTTTTTTGCCGAAAATTTTTGCCAACAAAGCAATTAAGGAGTCTTTATAAAAGGCTTGTCCCTTTGCCGTAAACGCTATATAAACCAAATCGGGCTTAAAAAACATCAATTGCTTTAGGGTTTGAAAAACGATTTTTAAATACAGGCCTATTTTCTGAAAAGAGTTTTTACCAATTTCATCCATAGATCTGGAAGTGCCCAAATTGATATATTTCGAACGGATAGTTTCATTTATAATTGAACTTTCCTTTATGTATTTACCAACCATAGAGGAGCCATGAACTGGCGGCGGAAGATGAAGAATGAATAATATCTTTTTCTTCATAGCCGCTTGATTAGTGAACCTATTTTATCATCAAAGGAGAAAGGCATTTTATTTTCCCGAAGTTTTGTGATTTCAGAATCCAAAGGTTCTGAATTGTAAATTGCGGCTTGAAGTTTTTCAGTAAATTCCATTTCATTTTTTGGGTCAAAAAGCTGCCCGTTTTTGCCATCGATTAAGCTGGAAGCCCCAGCCGCATCGGAACACAAAGTGTAACATCCGCCAAGTAAGGCCTCATTTACAACGGCGCCATAACGTTCATAGGTGCTGGGAAAGACAAATACTTGGGAAAAAGCGTACCAATTGTTAAGTGTCCTGCCTTCCTTTCGTCCTGTGAAAATAACTTTCTCCGAAATATTTAATTTTTCCGAAAGTATTTCCAATTCTTCCCGCAGATCTCCATCACCAACAAGAACTAATTTACAATCCTTATTTTCGACCTTTGAAAAACATTCCAATAGAAACGGAAGGTTTTTAACCTCTACCAATCTCCCGACAAATAAGATGACTTTTTTTTCTGTCAAGTTGTATTTTTCAATGTTTGCATTGGCTTCGCTTAAACTTTCAAAATAGCGAGTGCGAAGCACCTCATCCTTATGGATTATGGGTAATTCCAGAGTATTTATTTTTTTTGAAACATTTTCCTTGTGCCAATTGCAAACTGTTTCACTTGTAAAAAGAACGCCATTGCTATTTTTGGAAATAATGTTTCGCAGTAATTTCCGAACACCTTTTCGCTCTATGGAATTGGCAATGCTATCATCACTTATGGTGTAAAATCGGATGTTTTTTCGGAACAGTTTTACATATCCAAAAACCAAACACGTAAGCGGACTGTATTCGCTACACAAAACAATATCTGGCTTGTGTTTTTTTATAGCTGAAATGGCCCCTGTTCGGAATGATTTTCCTTTAAATTCAAATCCCTTCCGAAGATAGTTTGGCGAAAATTCACTTTTACTTTTCAAATCGTCCTGATCAAATTTTTGATCGCTTACATTCGCCAAATTAAAATAGAAATGGGCATTGAAAGTTCGATACAGTGCATTAAAAAAGTCAACCCTATAAGGCGCCAGGGCGGGATGAAATATTAAAATGGTCTGCTTCGCTTTCATTATTGCTCCAAATTTCCGTAATTGATTAAATGGTTTTTGGCTTTTTGAACAATTTCTGGATTCGTTAAAAAATCAATTTCTCCATTTTCCTTTAAAGGATGTACCACTAATTCGATTGTTCTTTTATTTGAATTTAAAATAGTTTGAAACTTTGAAAACATTTGTTCAGAATCACACCCAATAAGACTGGTGTATCCGTCAACTGTATTATATCTACTGGATAAATAGAATTGATGGTAAAGTCTGTAAATATTTTTTGGAAATGGATTTCTTGACGAATAAAGGATTTTTTGTGGACGGATGTAAGGGATTTTATATTTTTTTGCTACCTCAATCACCGCTTTCAGAATTGGAAAATACAGGTGAAAATGGTGGTGATGGTCCAAATGCGTTATGGTTATTCCTTCATTTTTAACCTTCTCAATCTGAAGCGAATATTCTGAAACCAACTCTTCAACATTAAAATCGCCTTTTCTTATTTTTTTTACCGCTATTATATCCTCATAAAATTCACCAGTTTGCGGATCGAGCAAAGTAGCATACTTGTTGCCAATATTGTTCGGGCCGTCAATAGCCAAATGCACCCCGATACCTAGCTTCGGGTTTTCTTTCGCCAATAGTATGGCACCATCAAAATTTTTTCCGCCAGAAAGAATAGTCGCGCTGGTAACAATACCACTTTGATGGCATCTTTCAATATTTGCGTTTACTTCTTCCGAAAAACCAAAATCGTCTGCATTGACTATAAGTTTCATAAAAAAGTTATTTGTTTTTTAGATCCCATAAGCCCGGGAATAAGGTTTTTGCCCACAATTTCACAAACATTTTTGGAACCTGCTTTGGGAAATGGTTTCTTCCGTAATACAGATATTCTTTGTACGCCAACCCTGTTGGGCTTTTTAGGTATGCAATTCGGTTTTTGAGTTTTCTTGAACTACTCCAATTATTTCCATGGTCATCTTTACAATAACCGCAGTAACCTGGTGTGATGTAAACAGGAAAACCAGCTTTAAAAGCCCGCAGAGAAAAATCATAATCTGCAAAAGCATGACTGAAGTTTTCATCAAAAAAACCAATTGTATCTATCACTTCTTTTTCCACATATAACACGTTTGCATTGGTAAGGTGGCAAGGTTGCGGTATTTCTGAAGGCTGCACTAATTTGTAAGATGGGGAATTAATTCCTTTGGTAAGTACATTGCCGCCATAGGAAATTTTACCGGATCTTCTTTCCTTGGTTGAACCAGAATATAACCCTCCTTTATTATATTTTTTGAAGCAATATTCTTGGGTTTCAATGATTTTTGAAAGAAAGTCCTTATTTAATTCCACATCGTCATTTAGAAGTAGATACCCATCATAATCCTTATGCTTTTTTGCTTCATTAAAAGCTAGCCGCATTCCGCCCGCCCAAAACAAATTGCCGTTCCCCAAAACGATATTAATTTCTGGATAAATATCGGTTACGGCTTTTCCCGTGCCATCTGTACAACCATCATCTACCAGGAAAAAATCCATTTCCAGGTTTTCGGGCACATCAGCTTTAAACAGCGTTTGAAGGCACTGCAAGGTTTTTTGTTTCCTATTGTGGCAAGTTAACAGTACGGCGATTGTTCTCATCATAAATAAATACAAAGGGTAAACATAGAAATAGGGGATAATTCAACAAGGGTTCTCCCTGAAGCAAGAAAATTATAGAAATAACAAATATAACAGGGTGGTTTTTATTGTAGCGAAGAATATAAAAAAGATAAAACAAAAAGCTCAAAATTCCCATAGAGGCAAGAAAATCGCTAAAACCATTACCGTGGCCAAGTATTTCTTTTTGCAATGATGGATGATCGGCAAACCGTGTTGAAACATCATAACCATTGCCTATTAAGGGATGTTTTCCAATATAGTGAAGGTCAAAAAGAAGCGCACTCATTCTATCTGGGGCAAATTCGCCCTCGTCCCTTTGAGAAGCTGCAGCTACCTGATGATCCATTTTTTCTTTCATGAATTCTGTATTTTCATAGGTAATGTAAGCGATGAGCCCGAAGGTTATTAAAATGGGCAATACAAATGCCCCATACTTTTTTTTATATTCAATATAAATAGTTGCAATTCCTATTATGAAAAGTACAATATAACCAGTGGTGCTATAGGTTGTAATTAAAGCAACAAGAATGATGATGACTTTCCATTTGTGGTATTTTATGAGTGTTCTTATATGCCCTAGGTAAAACAGGAAGGTTAGGCAAATATAACAGGCGAAGGCACCAGGCTCCCAAAACATACCTGAGTTTCTGTGTCCTGTGCCGTGCTGGTGGAAAAAAATTATATTCCTTCCGGAATTATCGGAATACATATCTATTGGTGGAGTATAGTATATGTATGGAATATTTTTCCCTAAGAAATTCCACATAAACCCAAAAAGACTTATCAGACTAACCAGGAACATTATCTGAAAAAAAGCGTACTTGAAATTGTGCCCTACATGTCTAATTATAATATAGCCCAAGGTTATTCTTGCCATAAAAGCAATGGTACTTGGGAAAGAAATATAGCCCAAAATCAATTTTTGAAAGAGAAATATAAGCGCATAAAAAACAAAAAATCTATAATAAATAATCCCTTTATTAAGATTAAAATAGGTGTGATGTTTCGCTACAAGTAAAAGAACAAAAGCAATAAAAATATATTTAGAAGTATCTCCCGAAATACTGAAAAGAGGATTTCCACTCATTGCAGCAAACAAGAAAGTATATAAATAAACAGTTATTTTCTTCTTTGGTACATTCATTCTATTCTTTCATAATCCATTATATTATTTCCTACTTATCCCAAATTCCCTGTGCAGTGTTGTTAATCAGTTTTAAGTATTGCATTGGAAAGATTATAAGATTAGGCAAGATGCAAATAATTGTAGCTATCATCACCCCTTCAACGCCCAAAGTAGTGTATTTAACCAAAAATATTGAAAGCGGAATGTTTATCAAAGCTCCAATAGCAAATGAATACATGTGCAATTTTATTTTCCCAACGCCATTAATAAAATAATTGAAAGGTGCGTAAAGTACGGTTATTGCAAAGTAGGCTGCCATGCAGACGGTCAAAACAACAGGAACTTCAACTAGATCACCTATCCATATCTTGTAAATATAAGGCGCTATTAAAACCATAATTACTATTAAAATTACTGCTATGATTGCAAATTTTATAAGATTTTTCATTGCATTTTTAATCCAATCAAACTCTTCCTTTACATATGCATCCGTTATGCTGGACCAATAAGGAACCAAAACCATGGTAAAGACCATTGATGAAATACCCATGTACTTATACGCAATGTTATAAGGCACCACTTCTGCTGGACTGAAGAGTTGTGTTATAATAAAGTTATCTGTTGAAAACATTACAATAACCGAAATCTGGATGACGAAAAAGGAAAGTCCTAAACCAAATATGCTTTTAAAATATTCTCTTTTTACATTGCGCCATTTCGGTTTGAATTGTTTGAATTTGGTAGAGAAAGCATACAAATTCAGTATAAATAATATTAAAACCGGAAACAATGAAAATACTGCTCCAAACAAAAAAAGAGAGCTTTTGGAAGTTTTGGTGAGCAGCCAAATTAGAACCAAAGAACCAACGGCAATAATAAAACTTATTTTTCCCTGCATAGAATGGTGCTGATCTGCAGTATAAATAGAAGTAATTAATGTGAAAATAAGCCTTAGACCAAAACAAGCAAAAACAATTGGCATCAATAATTCCAATTGTCCATAAAGCGCATTTGATGTATTGAAAATTTTAGTCCAATCCACATTAAAACTTATCAAAAGGGAAAGAAACACAAAAATTACACATATCGCGCCAATGGTAAAATAAGCAGTGCTTACGTAGCCTTTTGCTGATTCTGAATCGTTATTGGCTCTGGCTTCGGCAAATTTGTTACGCAGACCATGGCCAAGGCCTATATCAAAAAAGGTGAACCAAGCAATAAAAGAACTTAAAGTTAACCAAACTCCATAATTTTCATTGTCCAAAAATTTAATGGTCAATGGCACCATTATAAAATTTGCAATTATACTTCCACTCTTATAAAGAAATGACCAAAAAACGTGATTTGAAATATTCTTAGATCGAGCACTTTGAATTCCAAGATTAGTCTGTATTTTATTTATTAACTCCTTCAATTATTACATATAAATTTCATCATAATCCTTCAATTCCTTTTCAAAACTATAGTTTTACTTCCTTAAAGTTTTCCTGATTATTTAGAAACCAACTATATGTAGCTTTAATTCCATCAGACAATGCTATGGAATCCTTCCAGCCAAGGGCGTTCAACTTGCCACTGTCCATTAATTTACGCGGGGTGCCATCTGGTTTTGAACTGTCCCAAACTATTTCACCTTGATGGCCAACTGCTTTTTGTATAATTTCCGCTAATTGTTTTATGGTTACATCTCTTCCTGTACCTACATTGTATAGATTTTCAGGCAATGTGTTTTTTACTGAAAAAACAACTGCCTTCGCTAGATCATCTACATGTAAAAACTCGCGCATCGGTGTGCCGCTGCCCCATAATTTTACATCTGCGTGATTATTATTTTTTGCCTCATGGAACTTACGGATCATTGCAGGTAGCACGTGGGAAGTTTCTAAATCGAAATTATCAAAAGGGCCATAAAGATTGGTGGGCATTAAACTCACATAGTCCTTGCCAAATTGCTTCCGAATTGCTTCACAGGCTTTTACACCAGCAATTTTGGCAATTGCATACCATTCGTTTGTTGGTTCCAACGGCCCCGTCAATAAATGCTCTTCCTTTAATGGCTGAGGGGCCAACTTGGGATATATACAGGAGCTGCCCAGAAATATAAATTTTTGCACGTTGTTTTGCAGTGCTGCGTCTATAAGGTTGTTTTGAATTTGAAGGTTTTCCATCAAAAATGGATACGGAAAGTTGTTATTGGCCAAAATACCCCCAACCCTAGCCGCTGCATCAATGACCACTTGGGGTTTTTCTTTTTGGAAAAAGGAATTTACAGCTTGCTGATTTTTTAAATCAAGTTCACTACTGGTTTTCCCGATAAGATTTGTGAATCCCTCTGCCCGTAGTGCGCGACATATAGCTGAGCCTACCATGCCGCGATGTCCGGCTACATAAATTTTTGAATCTTTACGCATGTTATTCGTAATAGTTAAGAGTGGTAAAGCCTCCTTTTTTAAGGTATTGATCTTTTTTCATCAATTTTAAATCGCTTTCCATCATTTCTTTTATTAGCATAGGAAGATCATAAGTGGCTTCCCATCCTAATTTTGTTTTAGCTTTTGTGGGATCGCCTATTAGCAAATCCACTTCTGTAGGTCTAAAGTATTTGGGATCCACTTGAAGCACTTGTTTTCCTATCGGCAATTGATAATCTGGATGGTTACATTTTTTAACGAAAGCTCTTTCATTTTCGCCTTCTCCTTTAAATTCCAGTTCAATTTCAATTTCGGAAAAAGCCATACGGACAAAATCCCGTACTGCCGTGGTTTTTCCAGTTGCAATAACCCAATCTTCAGGTTCGTCAGTTTGAAGTATCATCCACATCATTTTTACATAATCCTTGGCATGGCCCCAATCTCGTTGTGCGTCAAGATTTCCCAAATAGAGCATATCCTGTAATCCCAAAGCAATTCGGGAGACAGCTCTTGTAATTTTTCGGGTTACGAACGTTTCTCCACGAATTGGAGACTCATGATTGAACAATATTCCGTTGCAGGCAAACATTCCATAGGCTTCGCGATAGTTGACCGTAATCCAATATGCATACATTTTTGCAACGGCATATGGACTACGTGGGTAAAAAGGAGTGGTTTCAGACTGTGGCACCTCCTGTACTTTTCCATATAATTCTGAAGTAGAAGCCTGATAGATTCGTGTTTTCTTCTCCATTCCAAGCAATCTTACCGCATCCAAAATTCGCAGGGTACCAATGCCATCTGCATTTGCAGTATATTCAGGCACCTCAAAAGAAACCTGTACATGACTCATGGCAGCTAAGTTGTAAATTTCGTCTGGTTGAATTGATTGAATTAGGCGTATGAGGTTTGTACTGTCTGTCATATCGCCATAATGCAAAATAAAATTTCGGTGTTCTATATGCGGATCTTGGTATAAATGATCCACCCTATCTGTATTCAATAGTGATGATCGTCGTTTTAAGCCGTGAACAATATATCCCTTTTTCAATAGAAGTTCACTTAAATAAGCCCCATCCTGCCCTGTTACTCCAGTAATAAATGCTACTTTATCTTTCAAAATGTTTTCTTAAGAATTAATTCATAAATGTAGAGACTAAATTTAACTTATAAAAATAGCCCAATGTAATCTTACAATTAGATTTAGTGATTGAGGGGTTATGGTCCGTAGTGAATTTTGGTCCATAATTGCTCTGAATTTTATGCTCTGCTTAGTTTGGGCACATGCAGTTTTATTCTGCCTTGTTCGCGTGCTAATAAACATGGCAACAGACCCAATATGGGCACCAATAGAGCAATTATAAAAAATTGGATGTTAATATTTAAATCTCCAATTAAGAATGCCACCACTATGACAAGTATATTTGCAAGCCCTACCATTAGTGTACCTTGCTTGTGTGATAGCCCCAAATCCATTAAACGGTGATGTAAATGGTTTCTGTCAGCACTAAACGGATTGCGTTTCTGTCTAATTCTAATTATGAAAACACGAAGGGTATCCAAAATTGGAAATGATAAAATTGCCAATATTAGTATTATTTTGTTTGGCATGGAGAACCAAAGTGTTTCAGGTGTATTCATTCACAAAAA
>JAGQYY010000043.1:16429-22760 GCA_020435825.1 Aequorivita sp. | reverse complement strand
CACAACGCTTGTTGACTTAATTCACCAGCTGCAGTAAATATCGTGAATCCTAATCTTTAATCAAACCACAACGCATCGCTTATAGTGGTAAGTGCAAGATTAAATATCGTGAATCCTAATCTTTAATCAAACCACAACAGCTTTTATTTCTTCAATACCATCTGGGATAATATCGTGAATCCTAATCTTTAATCAAACCACAACTTTGGTTTATTAATAGTATCAGTTACCCAAAATATCGTGAATCCTAATCTTTAATCAAACCACAACTCCCTCGGTTTTCGGTGTCCAATAGGTTGAAATATCGTGAATCCTAATCTTTAATCAAACCACAACACCGTAAACAAGTACAATTTCAAGTATGGAATATCGTGAATCCTAATCTTTAATCAAACCACAACCTGGGCACAGGACAGGAGCGGCGAGATTTAATATCGTGAATCCTAATCTTTAATCAAACCACAACTCTTGAAAGTTACAGACGTTCGTGTGGAACAATATCGTGAATCCTAATCTTTAATCAAACCACAACCTCAATCTAAACGGAGTAGATACGAACCAAAATATCGTGAATCCTAATCTTTAATCAAACCACAACCGTGGTTTCTCACATAAATATCCGCTCCGAATATCGTGAATCCTAATCTTTAATCAAACCACAACGAGAAACCGCTACAACAAACCCCAAAGGTCGGTTTTCGTTGTGGTTTGGCCGTTTAAAAAAATGATTTTATGCCAAAGAACTTCATTTTGTCATTCCGACACAGGAGGACACGAGCGCCAGCAAACTGGCTAAGCAATCTCATCACAGTGGTTCAATACAATTTACAATGAGATTTCTCCCGCTGGTCGAAATGACAAATTAATCCCTAACGTCTAATAACAATAACCTTACACCAATGAGCTTCCTTTTCTCATTCCGACGAAGGAGGACACGAGCGCCAGCGAACTGGCGAAGCAATCTCATCCTGCTAATACGCCAGTTTAATTATAATCTCTACTCTAAATAAACCATATAACACAAAAAACTTACTCTCATGTGATTTCTCCCATTGGTCGAAATGACAAAGAGCCTACTCAATTAATTTCCCAAAAAACCGATCCTCCAAAAACTCAAAAGTAGCATTAAAAGAACGAATTAAATCCAGTTTCTTGTCCCTGCGCCAACCCTTAAGCTCCTTCTCCCTCGCAATAGCCAACTGTACCCAAGAAAACTCCTCATAATAAACCAAATGCTGTATTTGATATTTAGATGCAAAGGTTTTAATCCCCTTTTCAATATTTTCACGATGCTGCCGTAATCTTTTCCCAAGATTGTTGGTCACCCCAATATAATAGGTGGAACGGTACTTATTGGTAATTATATAAACGTAATAAGTATGGCTGCCTTCATTAAATTCAATCATTTATTTCCTTCTTACTCTAATGACCTTAACTACGTTGAATCTTCAATTTCTTTCTGTATCAGATTGATAACAAGTTCACACTTTTTCTATTTTTCCCGAAACAGAAACTTTTACCTTTATAGGATTATGGGTAATCCAGCCTGTTTTACCCTCCCCAAAACTTTGTATTCTTATATAATATGGGTGAAAATTATTTTGAATAGAAGCCTCTGTATTTAACCGAAATTCATAAAATTTAGATGACAATTTTTGTACTCTATACAAATGTTCTTTCAACAACGAAGCATCAGGCTTTTCCCAATCAATTTCCCCCTCATCAATCCCCAATAAAAACATATCATTAATCTGCATCGTGGTTACAATTTCTGAACCATCCGGCGGTAATTGATAAACGGGAAACCCTTTCCGTTTGCGTTCCACAACAGTCCAAAAAGTAACAACCTCTTCTTTGAGATTACCTTCAGCATCTTTATAAATAAGAACGTGATGGTTGTTTCTTGGGTTTACCCATTGATTTACATTATCCTTCAACTGCTCTGCACCCCCAATATTTTCTTTCATCCTTACTTTAAGAACCGGAACAGGATTCCCATTTTTATTAGGAAGAAAAATTTGGGGATGTTTTACACCTTTATCATCAACTTCAAAAAAAGTATTGGGTGGAATTTTTCCCTTCACATAACCTCCCAAAAAATGAATACGCTTAAATATTAATTGTTTGATGGTTTCATCTACAATCTTTTCCAAATGCTTCTCTGTGGTTAAGCTATCAATTGGTTTTCTTACATGAAAAGCTTCTTCCGCAAAAGGAGCCTTCCGTTTCCCAAAAACGGTTTCTTTATGCAACTGCCCCCGTGCAGCAACACCCAAATTCTTATAGACCCTGCCATTTTTTTCAGTTTTATGGCTGCGGATGGTTATAATGTTGTTCTGCTTTTTATGCGACACCAAAATACTATCAACAGCTTGCTCAGCATCATAACGGAAAGTCTCCCAAGGCAATGGAAAACTTGAACTACTGGCTTGCCTGTCATATCGGTTCCATTTGGATAATTCCTGTAAATATTGCGTCTTGCCGCAAGCCATAACCAGTGCATCTATGGCATGGTGGCGATGGTCTTCCCTTGTTTTTTCATTTTCATCATTTAAAACGGAATTCAATCCCCAAAAGTGCCGAAGGGTTGCCGTCATCTGCCCAGGGGCTACGTTCACCTTCTCACAAATCTGCTTTAAATAGTTCTTTGCTTCTTTGCTGATATAGCGTGTATCATTCAACTGACGGGTCGTAAAATCATCATCAAACTTTTGTTGAACGAAACGTTTAAATTTTTGATATGCATTTGGATATTCTTTGGTGTCTGAGAACAATTTCAATGTACGCTCCTTTATAGTAAGCCAATTTGCTTCATCGTTCCCATAAAATTCAAAAGGTGTACGGTCACCTTTCCTTCTATTTTCATCTGCCCAACACAAAGTTTTGTTCATAAAACTATCATTAAGTGACCTGCTCCAAGGATGTATATGCTCAATCTGAACTTCTCCCGTAAAAAGTTTATGAACAGGGATGGTAACTCCTGTGTAAGGACACGTCTTTTTGCACTCTTCCCAAAGTTTATACTTAAGAAGGTTGTCGTGTGTAATCCGCTCGCCCAATCGATTCAGTTCTTCTTTTACTCGGTCGTTTTCTCGTTCCAACCTTTGTTGCTCTCTTCTTATCTCATTCCTCCTGGTTTTTGAAATTTTCAAGTCCCGAGCCATTTCCACCTTTATTTCATCAAACTTTCCATGCTCTTCTATCAACTCATTGACCAACTTTCTCAATTCAAACAAGGCGGTAATTACAATTGGGTTTCTTATGGCCTGTATTTCTTTATCGGCGTCTTTCCCCACTGGTAACTTATCTAGAATCTCTTCAGCATTGATAGCTGCTGAATGATGGTATAATTTTGCAAGTTGCTTTTCAGTCAGACCATATTCCTTTTTCAGTAGAGCCTTTAGAGTTTCAATATATCCACCGGAAATTTTGGAGCGCACAATTTCGGGTACATTATCTAAAATGAAACTCTTTTTTTCCTCTTCCAATCTTTCCCAATCTTTTCCAAAGGCATTTCGTATTCCTCCCAATGCAACCGAAACGTCGTACGTGAAACCTAACTTCAAAAAAGGAAGGATATTATTGATGGCCTTTCGGCTTAGGTTTGCATACCCATCCTTTAAATTAACGTTTGAAATGGCTATAGCTTTATCATCATCAAAACCCCAATGTGCAATTGCATATTCTTTTACCTTATCCTTATTATCAAAAAAATAGAGCACGTGCCAAATATCCTCTTGTTCCTTTTCAGAAAACTCAAACCACTGCTTACCAAAGAATTTTTTGTTTGATAAATTTGAAATAGTATGCGTTCCCACAATCTTATCCTCATCCTTATAATTGAACTTATGATTAGCATCAACCTTTCCAATCGCTTTTTTCAAATCCTTAAATGCAGGTTTCTCTTTGCTCAATAAAACAGCAATTATCTTTTCACGTTCTTCCTGTGTTATTTTTTTTCCGTTACATTCCACTGTATTGACCCATTCATAAATACGTCGTAGTTCATTGGGAATGGCACTTATAGGGCATTTGGTTTTATTGGGTTCAAAAGAACAGTTACCCACCAAATGTTTTTGCGAACGCAACGGCCGTTGATGGAACAAAACACCATCATCTCCATAACCGTCCTGTTTTCTGCCACCAATGATGGTTTTTAAATTATCGGTAAGTTCTGAATGGTATTGCTTTTGGCGTTCCCAGATATTCTCGAACTCATCCACATACATTTTTCGGGTAGTGTAGCGGTTTCGTATTCGCTCCAATCCATTGACAAAAGGCTTATTTTCCTTTGGATATAATTCATACAAATAAGAACCCAATGTTTTATCTTGTATGCTTTGACGGGTCTCATCAATCCCAATTTTCCCTTCTTTTACATTGCCTTTAAAAATTGCGCCATCATCCTTACCTCCCTTTCTACTGTTACTCAAAAAACCACGTCTTTGAATTAAATGATAAAAAATACGACCCATTTCTTCAAGAGATATTTTTTCAGTCAAAGCCTTATTCCGAAGTTCATAAGGATTATGTGCAAACCAAACAGCAAGTTTTTCGGATGGAAATTTTTTAGAGCGCTTCCAATTTTTGAAATCGTCTTCCTTTAAAGGGCACATGCCATATTCAGAAAGCGTTTTCAATAATATTTTCTTCCGTAAACGTCTTCTAAAAAACTGGCGGCGCACACCTCTAGCCCCAGTTCTACTTGCATTTTTCGACATTTCATTAGTCCCATCTCCCAAATTGTCCACTCCCATCGGGAAAATTCTACTTCCCATTCCCAATACTTTATTGTCAGCATCATCAATCAATGCCCACCCAATAGAATTCGTTCCCAAATCCAAACCTAATATTCTTGCCATAACCTTCAAATTTTCATGAATCTTCTAAACTAATAAAAAACAAATTATCAGCTTTATGGTTTTCCGCATTGCAAGCAAAAAAGATTTTTAATATATTTGAAATGTGAAAAATTATCCTAATCTATAATCTTATCACAATAAGGCTATATGCCGTAGATGAAAATCTTTAGTCCCGCTTCGGTGGGACTTTTTTATTTGAATTCTTCAAAAAAAATCAAAATTCCATATTATATAAAAAACAAAATCCGGCAAGCACTACAAACGCATGACAAAAAATGCGTCAGGCCGCTGCTATCAGCATTAATGAAAACTGTCAGTTCGAGTGAATTTTACGAATGGAATGCGTAAAATTTGTATCGAGAACAGGAATTATGGTCTTTAAAAAAGTTCTCGATACGATTTTTCGTACCTCAAAACCACTCGAACTGACAATTCTCTAATATTTTTGACTCAAAATGCACAACGGGTTGAACAAATAAAAACCTACCTATTTATTCAATAGTTCCAAAGCAAATAAAAGGAAAGCAGTTAAATAAAACAGTTAGAACCCCTAAAAGGTAAAGCCAAAAACCCCAGTAACTCCAAACTTTCGAGCATCAGGATTGTCTAAATAATTCCCACGGAAATTGAAGTCCAATCTAAAAACACGGAAGATGTTACCCACGCCCACGCTCCATTCCCAATATATATTTTCGGGGGCCTGGTAAACAATATTGGAAGCATTAAGGTCTTTGTTCTCTTGAGAAATAGTTCCATAAACAGCCCTAAAACCAACCACCTCACGCAGATCAAGTTTTCGAAGCAAAGGAATACGTGAAAAAATACGCCCGCCAAAGTTGTGCTGCAGGTGAAGCGTGCCATAGGTATCACTCACAAATTCATAATAATCCAATTGGGTAAAACTATTATATAAACTAAAATATGTCTGGTTTCCCGGAATAGGGTTCAATAAACTTAGCGGCACTGCACCAATAGTCGTCCCCGCTTCAATCGTGGAATACAATCGACCAATACCCCCAATGTTCCAGGGTTGGGTGTAAAGCGCCTGTATCTTTTTATATTCAAAATCTCCCCCCATAACACCTTTTAAGCCATAGCTATAACCCGCATAGAAAGAAGGAAAGTCACCATCGTTTATTACGGTTCGTTCCACACCATAACCAGAGGTTTTTCTACCGGGAGCATATAGAAAGCCAAGTTGTATTTCAGCCTGTTTAAGTTCGCTTTTCACTTCACCTGTAAAAACACCGTCTTCCATTACTTTATAATCAATACTGAAGGTATCGGTAGCAGATTTTAAGGTTCGGTAAGAACCCGTTAGTCGCAGAATAAAGTTTTTCCAAGGTTCAATATCAAAACCTATCGTGCTAAGATTTATTCGCGAAAGTCTATCATTCGCTCCCACAGACAACAATGAAGAAGACGCTAGGCTTCGCCCCAAAACGTCATTGCTATTGGTAAGACTGGCA
>JAGQYY010000043.1:2235-16331 GCA_020435825.1 Aequorivita sp. | reverse complement strand
TGTTTGTTCCACATCGCGACGGTTACCGCCAAAAACAGTAAGCCTTGATTTCCTATCCAACAGCCATTTTCCCGATATTCCATATTTAAAGCGATTGTCCTTAAAACCATAGGCTCCAAATCCTTCCAGGCGCCAAGGATCATTTTGACTGAAATAGGTACGACCACCCAAACGTATTCGCATTCCTTCGGCTTCATTAAATCCAAAAACTGAAAATACGGGACCAACGTCAAAATTGTTCACTTCGTAATACCCACTCGCCAACGTAGCACCTATGTTATACAATGCTTTGAAACGCCGGACAGTTTTTAGGGTATCCAGCATTTTATATACCCCCTTTTCATCCTTGCTCAACTTTTCCATCCGGTTCTTGTCCCAAAATTCGTCCGGTCTGTTGTAGATTTCATATTGATAGGGATCCACTTGTTCATTGTAAAACTTTTTATCCTTCGGAATATCAAAAGAATAATTATCATATAAAGTGGTACGCTTGCCGTAAACACCCTTTGCAGCTTCCTTTTTTTGAAAACTGAAATCGCTCATAAAATAATCGCGTGTTATCAAAAAGATGGAATCGTTAAGCACATCAAATTCCTGTTCAATGTAAACATCGCGCACCCAGTTTAAGTTTGCACTTTTGGAAGCTTGCAGGTTTATTTCCTTAATGGCCCAAGTGGAATCGTTCACCCAGAAATCACCTTTAAAAGTCAGTTCGTTTTTTCGGCGCGGATAGTAAACAATGTTGTAGCACCATTTGTTGTCGCGATAAGCACTGTCTCGCAAAACATAGTTATAAACATCAATTCCAGTTTTGGATAATGGGCTTGTAAAAGCTTTGTCAAAAAACTTCAAATAGTTGTCATAAACATTATATTCACTGTAGAGATCTTTTACAAAAGCGATAAGGGTTTGGTTGTTCTCAAAACCAGAATTTTTGTTTCCGTGTAATATCTCTTTTTCTTTATTAAGTAAATTATCTCCATATACTTTTGAAGCAGCTTCATTTATAAAAATGGGCAAGTAAGTATTCCCTGTAACGTTTGAAGTATCGGTCTGGTCAAAAACAAACTCCATTCCTTTAAAAATTCTACTTTTTATAAGGGCACTGTCAATGGTGTTTAAGTCAAATTCAAGTTTTTCATATTTATCGTACTGGTACTGTTTGAACTTTTTAACGCCGTTCTCTCTACGGTTTTCCCATATCTTGCGAAGAATATCAATGGCCGGATTGTTCTTTTTTGAAGTTTTTCCGCTGTAAACAACTACCTCGTCCAATGCATCGGTACTTTCCTCCAGTACCACCTCCAAATTGTAATTGCTTCGCGAAGTGAGCTCAACCTCTTTGGTAGCATACCCTATAAATGAAAAAACAACGGTTTTGTAGGTTTTATCGCTCTCTAAATAAAAACGCCCGTTTTCGTCAGAAATGGTCCCTTCCTGAGAATCCTTAAAAATAACATTGGCAAAGGCAACCGGATAATCAGAGCTGTCTTTAATGACACCACTAACCTTGGTTTGGGCAAATACCGAAGCACCAATAGCAATAAAAAAAGACAAAAAAAGGTACTTCATAAATTTATGGGACTGATATTTTTAGGGATTGGAAAGTTAGTCTTTATAAAGAACTTTCTTTACAGCCTTAACAACATCTTCACTGTTGGGCAGCCATTCTTCCAATAAATTAGGAGAAAACGGCGCAGGTGTATCTGCAGTGTTAATTTTTACAATAGGAGCATCCAAATAATCAAAAACTTGATTTTGAACCTGATAAGTTATTTCAGTTGAAACGTTTCCGAAAGGCCAAGCTTCTTCCAAAATTACCAATCTGTTTGTTTTTTTTACTGATTCAAAAATTGTTTTGTAATCCAGTGGTCGAACGGTGCGCAAATCGATTATTTCACACTCAATACCTTCTTCGGCCAATGTTTCAGCAGCTTTATAGGCTTCTTTTATAATTTTTCCGAAGGAAACAATGGTCACGTCTTTTCCTTTTCGCTTAATATCGGCAACCCCAAGCGGAATTAAATATTCCCCTTCGGGCACTTCATCCTTATCGCCATACATTTGCTCACTTTCCATAAAAATAACAGGATCGTCATCGCGGATTGCGCTTTTCAAAAGCCCTTTTGCATCAGCTGGATTACTCGGAACCACAACCTTTAATCCAGGACAGTTTGCATACCAACTTTCAAATGCCTGGCTGTGCGTGGCGGCAAGTTGCCCTGCGGAAGCCGTTGGCCCGCGGAAAACAATGGGAATATTGAATTGCCCACCACTCATTTGGCGCATTTTGGCAGCATTATTTATAATTTGATCAATGGCCACCAGCGAAAAGTTAAAGGTCATATACTCAACAATTGGCCTATTGCCATTCATTGCAGAACCAATAGCTATTCCTGAAAAACCATTTTCGGAAATTGGCGTGTCGATAACGCGTTTTGCGCCAAATTCGTCCAGCATTCCTTTACTGGCCTTGTATGCGCCGTTGTATTCGGCTACTTCCTCGCCCATTAAATATATAGATTCGTCGCGACGCATTTCTTCGCTCATCGCCTCGGCTATCGCCTCTCTGAATTGTAGTGTCTTCATCTTGTTAATTTGAAATGTAAATAACTGAAATTTTTCAGGGATAGCAAAATTACTACAATTACTATCTGCTTTGTCAATATTTTTGACACTTTTCTCAATATTTGTTATGCATGCACAGTAAAAAAGCGAAAAATATGCGTAACTTCGCACACGAACATTTCAAAACCATTTCCCATGGTTTTTATGTTTCCAAAATTTAACAACTTGTGTTTAATTAAAAAAATCGCTCAAAAACTTGCACTGAGCGTAGCAATTTTATGAAAATATTAGTCTGTATAAGTCACGTACCGGACACAACTTCAAAAATCAATTTTACCGATAACGACACGAAATTTGACACCAACGGGGTTCAATTTGTGATAAATCCCAACGACGAATTCGGCCTTACCCGTGCCATGTGGTTTAAGGAAAAACAAGGTGCAACCGTTCACGTTGTAAACATTGGTGGCCCAGAAACTGAGCCAACTTTGCGTAAGGCATTGGCCATTGGCGCCGATGAAGCAATACGCGTAAACATGACTGCAACCGATGGTTTCTCAGTCGCAAAACAACTCGCAAATGTTGTAAAAGAAGGTGGGTATGATTTGGTAATTGGCGGAAGGGAGTCCATCGATTATAACGGTGGAATGGTTCCTGGAATGCTCGCAAAACTTACAGGAACTAATTTCGTAAATACCTGCATCGGCCTCGAAATTGAAGGGGACAAAGCCACCGCAATCCGTGAAATTGACGGCGGAAAGGAAACCTTGAAAACTTCACTTCCGCTAGTAATTGGCGGACAAAAAGGCTTGGTTGAGGAAAGTGACCTTCGCATACCCAATATGCGAGGCATTATGCAGGCCCGAACAAAACCGTTAAACATAAAAGAACCTATTGCCTCAACTGGTGAAACAAATACTGTTGCCTTCCAAAAACCCGCGCCAAAAGGTGCGGTTAAATTGGTTAATAGCGTTGATGAATTGGTAGCTCTTTTGCACAACGAAGCAAAAGTTATTTAAAATAAAAATTCAGAATTCAGAATTCAGAATTCAGAATTCATAATTCATAATTCATAATTATAAAAAATGTCAGTTTTAGTATATACAGAATCAGAAGACGGAAAAATCAAAAAAATAGCCTTGGAAGCAGTTTCCTACGCAAAAGGAATTGCAGACCAAATGGGAACTTCGGTTACCGCCGTTGCCATTAATTCCGGCGATACTTCCGAATTGGGCAAATATGGTGCATCAAAAATTTTACAGGTTACCGATGACAAATTGAACAAATTCAATGCAGAAGGGTATGCAGATGTAATTGCACAAGCCGCAAAAAATGAAGACACCAAAGTTGTTGTTGTTACATCAAGCGCCAACAGTAAATTTTTAGCTCCAGCACTTGCAGTTAATTTGGAAGCCGGTTATGTTCCTAACGTTGTTGCACTTCCGGAAAGCACTTCGCCTTTCAAAGTGAAATCAAATGTATTTACCAACAAAGCTTTCGCTACTACCGAAATTAAAACCGATAGAAAAATAATTGGCTTGGGGAAAAATTCCTTTGGATTGAAGGAAAACCAGACCACGGCTACTTCCGAAGCTTTTTCGCCAAACCTTGACGCCCATGATTTTGACATGGAAATTGTTTCCGTAGATAAAGCAACAGACAAAGTAACCATAGCCGATGCCGAAATAGTGGTTTCTGGAGGTCGCGGTCTTAAGGGCCCCGAAAACTGGGGTATGATCGAAGACCTAGCAAATGTGCTTGGCGCAGCTACCGCCTGCTCAAAACCCGTTAGCGATATGGGTTGGAGACCCCACAGCGAGCACGTTGGACAAACCGGAAAGCCCGTTGCCGCAAACCTGTACATTGCTATCGGTATTTCTGGTGCAATTCAGCATTTGGCGGGTATAAACGCTTCAAAAGTGAAAGTGGTTATCAATAACGATCCGGAAGCGCCTTTCTTTAAGGCTGCGGACTACGGTATTGTAGGCGATGCTTTTGAAATAGTACCAAAACTCACCGAAAAATTAAAAGAATTTAAAGCGCAGAACGCATAATTTTTTATTAATTTGTGCCTCGAAAAGGGCTGTTTAGATACGGAAACATCCAAATTTAAACAGCTTTTTTTTATTGTTCATTATTTCGTTATTTTTATAACCCATTGTATATCAATGTTTAAAAAACACTGCGAACCGACCACTGATCACTAAAAATGAGTTTAGTAAAACTTACCATAAAAGGAATATCCTACAGCCAAACCCAAAATGGTGCGTATGCCCTTATATTGAATGAAGTGGACGGCGAACGGAAATTACCCATCGTCATCGGTGCTTTTGAGGCGCAGTCCATCGCCATTGCTTTGGAAAAAGACATTACCCCGCCGCGACCGCTTACTCACGACCTCTTTAAAAACTTTGCGGATCGTTTCGATATTGTAGTGAAACAGGTGATAATCCACAAATTGGTGGACGGTGTTTTCTACTCAAGTATAATTTGCGAACGCGACAAAATTGAAGAAATAATAGATGCCCGTACCAGTGATGCCATTGCATTGGCACTTCGGTTTAAGGCTCCTATTTTTACTTATAAAAACATTCTGGACAAAGCTGGAATTTATCTTAAAACATCAACCTCCAAAAAGGCACTTTCAAAAAAGGAAGAAGCGGTTATAGAAAATTTAATTTTAGGGGAAGATAAAGAATCAGTCAAGCCAGCCAGTGAAGATTACAGTAAGCTTAGCCTGAATGAATTGAACAAAATGCTAGATGAAGCCGTAAAAAACGAAAACTATGAAAAAGCAGCAAGCGTTCGTGATGAAATTTCGAAAAGACAGTAGTCAGTCGTTGAACTTTAAATAACTTATGCAAAAATTTATATTTGTAGCCATTACGTTGCTTTTCTTCGGAACCACTTTTGGGCAGAGCATTGAAAAAACATGGCAATTTTCAGAAGTAAAAGATCAAAACGGTCTTTCCATCATAGACATCAATCCAGAAAAAGATTATCTAAAGCTCGAAAACGGAACTTTTGAATATCAATTAGCTCCAAACGACAGCCTTAAATCTAGCGGCGATTATATTTTTCAAAATAATCTGCTGGTTCTTTTTTTCAATAAGCCCAGCGACAGCATCAGAAGATTCCGCGTGGCTCAAGTTACTGATAGCACGCTTTCACTTTCTGAAAACAACCTTGAATACCTTCTAAAACTTCCAGGTACAAAAACCGCTGTTATACCTCAAACTGATGTAAAAAATTCAGAAATAATACCCAGTCAAGGCTTTTCAATGCAAAGTCTTTGGCGTGGAATTCTTGGGATGATTTCACTGATTGTAATAGCATTTCTTTTCAGTTCAAACAGAAAGGCCATCAACTGGAAAACCGTTGGAATTGGCCTTGCCTTTCAATTGTTGATCGCTATTGGGGTCTTAAAAGTAAATTTCATAAAAAACGGTTTTGAAACTGTTGGCCAACTTTTCGTGAACGTTTTGGAATATACCAGAGCCGGTAGTGAGTTCCTGTTTGGCGGAATGCTGGACATAAACTCTTTCGGTTTCATCTTTGCCTTTCAGGTTTTACCAACCATCATATTTTTCTCTGCATTGACCTCCGTTCTTTTCTACTTCGGAATTATTCAAGTAGTGGTAAAAGGAATGGGGTGGCTGCTCACCAAGCTTTTAAATATCTCCGGTGCTGAAAGCTTAAGCGTTGCCGGAAACATCTTTTTGGGGCAGACTGAGGCTCCACTTCTCATAAAAGCCTATTTGGAAAAAATGAACAAAAGCGAAATGCTTTTGGTAATGATTGGTGGTATGGCCACTGTTGCGGGCGCAGTACTTGCCGCATATATTGGCTTTTTGGGCGGTAATGATCCAGCATTGCGATTGATGTTTGCAAAACACCTTTTGGCAGCTTCCGTAATGGCAGCTCCGGGCGCAATCGTGATTTCAAAAATATTATACCCACAGACGGAGCCCATCAATACGGACGTAAAAGTTTCTTCAGAAAAAATTGGCTCAAACTTTTTGGATGCCATTGCCAATGGAACTACAGAAGGTTTACGGCTAGCAGTAAATGTTGGAGCTATGCTTTTGGTTTTTGTTGCCTTTATTGCAATGTTTAATGGCATTCTTGGCTGGGTGGGCGATGTTACAACCATTAATGATTGGGTTGCGGCAAATTCAGCATATAAAAGTCTTTCTTTAGAAGCAATCCTTGGAACCGTTTTCGCTCCGCTTATGTGGCTGATTGGCGTTGCAAAAGAGGACATGTTTCTAATGGGGCAACTTCTTGGGATTAAACTTGCCGCCAGTGAATTTGTAGGTTATATTCAATTGGCAGAACTTAAAAATGTATCGAGTGGCCTACATCTCACGTATGAAAAAAGCATCATTATGGCAACGTATATGCTTTGCGGTTTTGCGAATTTTGCATCCATCGGCATTCAGATTGGAGGGATTGGCTCTTTGGCGCCGGGCCAGCGTAAAACACTTTCCAAATTTGGCATGAAAGCGCTGATTGGTGGAACGATTGCTTCATTGATTTCTGCAACAATTGCAGGAATGATAATCGGGTAACAAAGAATTGTGGTTAATAACTTTTGAAATAATATAGTTTTACCGTTCGTTCCCTTGATGTGATTTCTCTATTTTAGAAAATTCAAAAAAGCGAAGGACTATGAAGCAATACCACGACCTCCTAAAACACGTATTAGAAAACGGAAGTGAAAAACATGACCGTACAGGCACAGGAACCAAAAGTGTTTTCGGCTACCAAATGCGCTTTGACCTCAGCGATGGCTTCCCGATGGTCACCACGAAAAAACTGCATTTGAAATCCATTATCCATGAGCTCTTGTGGTTTTTGAAGGGTGATACAAATATTAAATACCTTCAGGACAATGGCGTGCGCATCTGGAACGAATGGGCAGATGAAAACGGTGATTTAGGTCCAATTTATGGCCACCAATGGCGCAATTGGAACAGTGAGGAAATCGATCAGATTTCAGAAATTATCCAAACCCTTAAAACAAACCCAGACAGCCGCCGCATGCTGGTGAGCGCATGGAACCCCAGTGTAATGCCCGATACTTCAAAACCATTTGCTGAAAATGTGGCAAATGGCAAAGCGGCACTTCCTCCCTGCCATGCGTTTTTTCAATTTTATGTTGCTGAAGGAAAACTATCTTGCCAATTATACCAACGCAGCGCTGATATTTTCTTGGGCGTTCCTTTCAATATTGCTTCTTATGCCTTGTTTACAATGATGATGGCACAAGTTTGTGGATATCAGCCCGGCGATTTTGTTCATACCTTTGGCGATGCCCATATTTACAGCAATCATTTTGACCAAGTAGCACTTCAATTGTCGCGCGAACCGCGAGATTTGCCTAAAATGTTGCTAAATAAAAACGTAAAAGATATATTTGGCTTCACTTTTGATGACTTTACACTTGTAGATTACAACCCACATCCGCACATAAAAGGTGCTGTTGCCATTTAATTTTAAACTCAAAACTCCTTATATGAAAAACCTACTGATTGCAGTTTGTATATTATTCTCAACAACCATTTTTGCCCAAGAAGAATGGGGAAATGTTGTAGCCAACAAAGTAACCCTTAAAGAAATTCCGCCTGTTTGGCCCGGCTGTGAAGCTGGAGACGTAGCGCAACGAGACAAATGTTTTGACGAAAAGCTAACTTCTCATATTATCAAAAACTTCAGATATCCACCCGGAGCTTACAAAAAAAACGATCAAGGAAAAGTAATTGTAGAATTCATTATCGATGAAAAAGGTTTGGTTGAAATAAAAAAGGTTAGTGGAGGCTCTAAAGAATTACAAGAAGAAGCCAAACGAAACATTTTGCTTATTCCTAAAATGGCAAAGCCCGGGATGCTGGGCGGCAAACCTAGAGCTATTAATTACACCGTACCGTTTACATTTAAAACAGGAAAATAATATGAGGGAACTTTTATTTGCCATTGCAGTTGCTATTCACGCTATTGGCTTTTCGCAAACTGAAACGGAAAAAGACGACGATATCATCCCTATACAAATGAAGGATAACATCCCCATTGCGGTTATTGAATCTGTTCCCGTATATCCCGGTTGCGAGCGTGAAACGGGCAATAAAGCCAATAAAAATTGTATGTCTGTCAAGATCAACGAATTTATAGGCAAGAATTTTGACATGAAAATAATAAACACCCAAGGCCTTCCAGCCAAACTATATAAAATTTCAGTGAATTTTAAAATAGATAAAACGGGAAAAGTTGTTGATATTACTGCAAAAGCAGAACATCCCGAATTAGAAAAAGAAGCAATTAGGGTCGTAAGCAAGCTCCCAAGAATGAAACCCGGCACACAAAAAGGAGAACCCGTTGGCGTGCTTTATTCGCTACCCATAGTTTTCAAGATAGAACCGTAAAAACCACTAAAAAAAAGAAAAAGAAGGCTATAATCGACTTTTTATTGCAACAATGAGTTTTTCCAAATCGGCCTCGGTGTTGTAATAATGAAAGCTTACCCGAATGCCCCCGCCCCGCGGCGAACAAATAATGTTGTGTTGCTTCAGCTTTTCAAACAAAGTGGCATCTCCCTTTAGGTTGAATATTGGCGCATGTTTTTTCCGAAGCAAGGTGTCATTTTTCAACAAACCCATCCCGGCAAAACGTGTTTTGGCTTTTTCAGTAAGGGATTCAATTTTATGATAAAGCGCTTCCGCTCCCATTTTTTTCTGAAATAAGATAGCCTGCTCCAAACTGCCATAATTCAATGTATCTTGGTGGCCCGGTTCAAAATGTTTCATAAAAGTGGTTTCCGCAGCTGCACTTTCAAAACGTTCCGCAGAATTGAAACCTATTGTTCTTGGAAAAATACGTTCGCGTGCAGATTCTTTAACCATAATGAATCCGTTGCCATAACCGGCAGTTAACCATTTATAGGCACTGGCTCCCAAAACATCAATAACGTTTTTGGCAAAGCTGAAATTTTCAGTTCCCAAATATTGCGTTCCGTCTGCAATCAAAAGCAGGTTTGGGTGATAGCTTTTCAAATGTTTCAAAAATTCAAAATCTATCTTTATGCCGCTTAGCCATTGCACAATGCTGAAGATAAAAACATCAGGTCTGTGCTTTGTCACAGCTTCTTCAATATTATGCTCTAGATTTTCATCAATTTCTGCATAGCAAATATCAAAATCGCGTGTTTCAACGGGCCAATTTATAGACGGATAATCATTTTTAAGTAGTAGAATTTTTTGACCCTTAGGAAGTCCTTCCAAAACGGTATTCATTCCGAAGGAAAGATTTGGGATCAATGCGGTTTCATCAGTGGAAGCGTTAAAAAAGCCAGCAACCGATTGCCGAATCTGTTCAATATGGAGTTTATGTTTGTCGCGGAAAACACTGGCATGGTTCATTAAATCCAAATCGTGCTGGCGGCGCCATTCAATTACGGGCTTTGGAATTACACCGTTTGAAGCGGTGTTTAGATAAACACACGATTCTAAAGCCGGAAAATGTTTTTTTAATTCTTCCATAAGTGGGTGGCCAAAACGGCGAATTTTAGGTATTTTTACATTACTAAATTATCAGTAATTTTTGAATTTCCTTGAACTTCAACGAAAGTAGCCAACTATGTTTTCAAAAACTAAAAAAACCGAAAGAATTGATGCCGAACAGCGCGAACAATACGAATATGCCCGCCGCCGCATCAAACAGAAAAAAAACCTGATGCGCCATTTTATATTGTTTTTGGTAGGCTCGGTACTTCTTATTATTATCAATCCACTATTGGGTTATGGCAATGATTTCTTTATAAAAGATTGGTTCATCTGGGCCATATTGATATGGACTTTTATATTTCTTGTCCACCTTTTCAACGTTTTTGTAATGAACAAGTTTATGGACAAGGAATGGGAAGACCGCCAAATGGAAAAACTGAAAGCCCGTCAAGCGGAACGAATGGCCGAACTTCAGAAAAGAGTTGACAATGAATTGCAACTGCCCACAAAGCCTGCTGATGAATTAAAAAAAAACGTACCGAACAACCCTATACCTCCCAACGTAGAATGATTACAATGATTGCCGCAGCCGGCGAAAACAACGAATTGGGGAAGGACAACGATTTGCTTTGGCATTTGCCAGACGATTTTAAGCGTTTTAAACAACTTACAACCGGACACTACATAATAATGGGGCGGAAGACCTTTGAAACATTTCCCAAACCTTTGCCCAATAGAACGCATATCGTAATTACAAGAAATAAAGGCTACACAAAAGAGGGTGCAGTTGTAGTCCATAATATGAAAGAAGCTCTTGAATTAGCCAAAGATGACGGACAGCCTTTTATAATTGGTGGTGGTGAAATATATAAAATGGGGCTTCCCTTGGCCAATAAAATTGAACTTACCCGCGTACATGGAAAATTTGAGGATGCCGATACTTATTTTCCCGAGTTTTCAGTGGAAAATTGGAAACTTACCTACAAAGAGGAACATCCCAAAGACGAAAAACATAAGTATTCCTTTACTTATGAAACTTGGGCTCGAAAATAAGTTTTATATTTAATTTTTCTTATTAATAACCAAACAATGAAAGCATATATATTTCCCGGACAGGGTGCCCAATTTACCGGAATGGGCAAAGATTTATACGAAAACTCAAAAAAAGCAAAAGAGCTATTTCAACAAGCAAATGAAGTTTTGGGTTTTGATATCACCAAAATAATGTTCGAGGGCACCGCCGATGAGTTGAAAGAAACTAAAGTTACCCAACCCGCTATTTTCCTTCATTCTACCATTTTGGCAGAAGTAATGGGCAATAAATTCCAACCAGATATGGTCGCCGGACATTCCTTGGGCGAAATTTCGGCATTGGTGGCCAATAGAACGCTTGCCTTTAGCGATGGTTTGCAATTAGTGTACAAACGCGCCTTGGCCATGCAGCACGCTTGCGAATTGACACCCTCAACAATGGCTGCTGTTTTAGGGCTGGAAGACCATTTGGTTGAAGAAATATGCGCAAACACTCCAGGAATTGTAGTGGCTGCAAATTACAACTGTCCCGGCCAGTTGGTAATCTCAGGCGATGTGGATGCCGTTGGCAAAGCCTGCGAAAGTTTAAAGGCGGCTGGTGCACGAAGAGCATTGATTTTGCCCGTGGGAGGCGCTTTCCATAGCCCGTTGATGGAACCTGCACGTGAGGAGCTTGCCGCTGCGATAGAAGCAACCGTTTTTACCGCTCCGGCCTGCCCCATTTACCAAAACGTATCTACGTTTGCCGTAACAGATCCTTCAAAAATTAAGGAAAACCTTATTTTCCAACTTACCGCTCCAGTTAAATGGACGCAGAGTGTTCAAAACATGGTCAAAGACGGCGCAACCAAATTTATTGAGGTTGGCCCAGGCAATGTCCTGCAAGGGCTTGTGAAGAAAATTGATGCTTCCGCAGAAACTGAAAAGGCGGAAATTTGATTGCATGTTTTAAAATTGGGTAGTATATCATTAACTTCACACAGTTAATAAGATGCTACCATTTTTTATATTCTTTTTTTATTCGGATTTTTTCTGTTTGGGAACAAAGAAACAATCTCAATTGAATTTTTGTTAATTCGATAATAAAGATTGTTGTGTTTTTCGACTACAGCTTTCAGAACGTCCTTCTTTCTTCTCTAATGATTCAGGAAACATTTCAAGAGACTTTGAAATCAGTTCAATGGTGTGGTCTAATTTTGTAGAAAAAGTTCTTAACTCTTTTTCGGTCCAATTATTTTCTAGATATTCAATGGTTTCTTTAAGTTCAGTTATTGCATGGTCAGTCCACAGTATTTTATAACCATTTTTCATAAATTCCTTTCACGTTTGAGTGGGAAGTCAGTTTCCCATTGTCAGCATCAAGAATTCCTTTTTCAATAGATTGTTTTTCGATTGATGAAATTTCATTCCACCAATCATTTTTCTCTTTTTCTCTTAATTTCATTAGTTTGTCAATCAAAGACTTGTCGTTCAATGTTGATAACCATTGAATTAATTCTATTTTTTTATTTTCTAAACTTAAATCCATATTATCAAAGTTACAAATTTAATCCTATCGTTCAATTTTTTGCAGTGATTCTTAACTGTTGCATACCCCCATGATAATAGGGAAGCTTTCAGAAAACCTTTAATAAAATCAAAAGGGTTACTATTTGCCAAAGCAAAAGTCTGATATTTATACCATTTATAATTTTTTCGAACATAATTAGCCTTATAAACGTAGATTATCTCAAGAATTTTTTGCTACATCTTCCACACGTTTTGCGGAATCTGCTTTATTAAGGCTCAATCGTACCGTACTTGTTTCCAAGGCTTTTAAATCGTGTGGAACTCCACCTTCCAATGCGACCATATCTCCTTTTTTCAAATTGTGGATGATTCCGTTTACTCCAAAATCAATAGCGCCTTCAAAAATTTCAACAACAATAGGGAAAGGTGTTTTGTGCTCTTTCATTACCTGGCCTTTCTTAAAGGCTATTCTAATTTCTTTGCCAACTTCCGTTTCAAACAAAACTTGTATTGTTGGTCTGCTTTCATTGTATTGAAGATCTTTAATCATTGATGCTACTTTCATAATATTTTACTTTTTTATTTAGAATGATTCAAAATTAATAATTATGAAAGTTTAAAAATATGAGTTAAATCATATATAACTAAAACCACCGAATGAAAATTCATCATTCGGTGGTTTTGGTTATAATTCGAAATCTCTTATGCGCTTATGCTACAATCGGCACAATCCTTAACTTCACCGTAATAGGTTTCGCGGTATTTATGGAGGGTTTTAAAAGGAATGTTCAAAAACGTTTTCTTTATGTAGGTAACGCTGGTGGTAAACATGCCCATTTTTTGGGTAAATCGTTTTTCTGTTTTTGTTTGTCGTTTCACTGAAACTAATTTCATAACTTGTGTTTATCTATTTGCCACAAAGAAACAAAGCGATATGGCCAAACCCAAGGAATGGATGTTAAACCTAGGTTAAACATTTGATAAACAAGCGTATTTTTAGAGATTTCTAATCTTTTTCTCCCACTTCCATGCAGATTTCAAAGCATCCTCCATTGTTTTCTCAGATTTCCAGCCCAAAACTTCGTTTGCCTTTTTTGTATCTGCATAAACTGAAATTACATCCCCGGGACGACGGTCCACAATTTTATAGTTCAGTTTTTCGCCCGTGGTTCTTTCAAAGGAATTTACCACTTCCAAAACAGAACTTCCGCGGCCTGTCCCCAAATTGAAGACCTCAAAATTTTGGTCGCTGAGCGAAGTCGAAGTATCATTGTTTTTTGAAAGCAATCGCTGCAAGGCTATAACGTGGGCTTTCGCCAAATCTACTACGTGAATATAATCTCGGATACAACTTCCATCTTCCGTTGGGTAATCATCGCCAAAAACAGAAAGTTCTTTTCGCAATCCAGCAGCGGTCTGGGTTATAAACGGAACCAGATTTTGCGGAACGCCTGCGGGCAGTTCGCCAATTTCAGCCGTTTCATGCGC
>JAGQYY010000043.1:0-2135 GCA_020435825.1 Aequorivita sp. | reverse complement strand
GCGGTCTGGGTTATAAACGGAACCAGATTTTGCGGAACGCCTGCGGGCAGTTCGCCAATTTCAGCCGTTTCATGCGCGCCAATCGGGTTAAAATAACGCAACGCAATAGCCTTTAAAGAAGAAACAGCACAGGTATCCTTTAATATTTCCTCACTTATTTGCTTGGTATTACCGTAGGGCGAAGTAGCGGGCTTAACAGGTGCATCTTCCGTAATTGGCAGCGAATCTGGTTCGCCATAAACCGTACAGGATGAGCTGAAAATAAAGTTTTCAATTCCATAAAAATTACATTCCTGAAGCAAGTAAATAAGTGTATTGAGGTTGTTTTCATAATAAAGCAACGGATTCTCCACACTTTCGCCCACGGCCTTGCTGGCGGCAAAATGGATAATTCCCTCAATATCGTTGTTTCTTTTGAAAAAATCAGTGACATCTGCTTTTACACGAAGATCCAGTCTTTCAAAAGCTGGCGGTGTTTTGGTAATGTTTGTAATCCCTTCCAAAACATCGATGGAAGAATTGGAAAGGTTATCAATAATAATAACCTGATAACCTGAGTTTTGAAGTTCAACAACGGTATGGGAACCAATATATCCCAATCCGCCTGTAACGAGTATTTTTTGCATTATTTTGTTACGAAATTTATAACGGTTTCGGTGATGTATTTTATCTGTTCATCATCAAGTTCTGTGTGCATTGGCAAGGAAATCACTTCTTTCACCAACTGATTTGTCACTGCGAAATCTTCCTCTTTGTAGCGTTCGTCTTTATAAGCTTTTTGAAGATGCAGTGGAATTGGATAGTAAACCCCGCACGGAATTCCTTTTTCACTTAAATGATTGACCAAGGCATCACGGTCAACACTTTTAATCTTTAAAGTATATTGATGAAAAACGTGCGTTCTTTCCGAAAGGTTGTTTTCAGTGTCAAATCCGCCGGGAACTATAATATTTTCAATATTTTTGAATACTTCCGAATATTTATTTGCAGCTTCAATCCGTGCTTTGTTATAATTGTCCAAATGCGGCAATTTCGCACGAAGCACCGCAGCCTGAATGGAATCCAGCCTGCTGTTTACACCAACCACATCGTGGTGGTAGCGCACGTACATGCCGTGGTTAACGATGCCGCGAATGGTGTGCGCCAAAGCATCGTCATTTGTGAAAATAGCACCGCCATCTCCATAACAACCCAAGTTTTTTGAAGGGAAAAAAGAAGTGGAGGCAACATGGCCAATGGTTCCCGTCTTCCTTTTGGAACCATCTTTTGAAAGATAGTTGGCGCCAATGCCCTGGGCGTTGTCTTCAATTACATAAAGATTGTGTTCTTTGGCAAGGACCATAATTTCGTCCATATTCGCCGCAAGGCCGAATAGATGAACAGGGACAATTGCTTTAGTTTTGGGAGTAATTGCTTTTTTTATTGCTTCAATATCAATATTGAAAGTAATTGGGTCAACATCAACCAAAACGGGGGTTAATTGCAGCAATGCGATAACCTCAACCGTTGCGGCAAAAGTGAAATCCGCCGTAATAACCTCATCGCCGGGCTTTAAGCCAAGACCCATCATCGCTATTTGCAAAGCGTCAGTTCCATTGGCGCAGGGAATCACGTGTTTTACACCCAAGTATTCCTCAAGTTCCTTTTGAAATTCATGAACCTCGGAACCATTTACAAAAGCGGTGGTTTCAATTACGTTCATTATTGAACCATCTACTCGCTCTTTTATATGTTGATATTGACCTTTAAGGTCAACCATTTGTATTTTTTTCATCCTGCTAAAATAATTTTGAATTCGGTAAAATTACGAAAATGATATTTGTTAACGCGAACCTAGAGCCTATGGATTTGCCCCTTCAACAAATAACGGTAAAGTATAAGCGTAGTGAGGGATTACGAAGCCGACACTTTCAACTTTACCGATAAGTTTGTTAATAGTTCATAAGTTCAAATTTAGCATTCCGATAACAATCGGAACCCGCATTACGCTTATATATTGTTCTCTGCTGGCTTTCTTCAGTCTTGTTTGTCCGTCAGCGTTGGGGAAACCATACACATTGCCAAGTTTTGGTGTAGCATTGGCTGGTGCGACTTGGCAATGTGTATGGTTTTAGCGTTGGCTATTCATAGATAAA
>JAGQYY010000042.1 GCA_020435825.1 Aequorivita sp. | reverse complement strand
GTTTCCAAAGCGCGCTCTATTTCAGTTCTAAGCGACTCGTGCAACAATGAACGGTCTGGGTTCGGACTTTCGCCGCTTCGCAAAACATCATACAGGTTACTGTCCTCTCCTTCAACAAGTGGTGCATCCATCGATACGTGACGGCCAGAGTTTTTCATTGACTCTTTTACGTCGTTAATGGTCATATCCAGCTCTTTTGCAATTTCCTCAGCGGAAGGCGGGCGCTCATTGGCTTGTTCCAAGTAAGCGTACATTTTGTTGATTTTATTGATGCTTCCAATTTTGTTCAACGGCAAACGAACAATACGAGATTGCTCTGCTAAAGCCTGCAAAATAGATTGGCGAATCCACCAAACAGCATACGAAATAAATTTAAAACCACGCGTTTCATCAAAACGTTGCGCGGCTTTTATAAGGCCAAGATTTCCTTCATTGATAAGGTCTGGAAGGGTAAGCCCTTGATTTTGGTATTGCTTTGCCACCGAAACTACGAAACGAAGGTTAGCTTTGGTCAATTTTTCCAAAGCGCGTTGGTCGCCCGCTTTTATGCGTTGTGCCAATTCTACTTCTTCGTCTGCGGTGATTAAGTCAACTTTTCCAATTTCTTGAAGGTACTTGTCTAATGAAGCGGTTTCCCTGTTGGTTACCTGCTTAGTAATTTTAAGTTGTCTCATTTAAGGTTTGTCCTGTAGATTAAGGTTTAAACTTTTGTATTATGTTATACGTAACGAACGCAGAAAAGGTTACAAAAGTTTATAAATCTTTCTGTAAAATAGTATGTTTTTTAACTACAGAGTTTATTCTCTACTGTTTTAGACTGTCAATATTTGTTGTTATAGAGTCTGATTTCTGCTTTCTAACAATCAGGCTATCAATTTCATTTTTGTTGGTTGTTACTACTCGCTCTCCATCTTCATTGTTGTAGTAATAATATTTTGTTGTTACGCTGGAAGTTTCATCAATGCTTGTTTTGTTTGCCTCATCATTTTTGGATTTTTTTCACAATTCTTTTGTTCTATGGTTTTTTTTTCGTTTTTTGAAAATTTTCTAATTCAATCTTTTCTGAATTTTCTTTTGTTGACTCTATATTTGAAAGGGTTTCAGAACTGTTTTTTATAATTAAGGAGTCATTTTCGGGAATTTTAAGAAGTGACTCATCAGTTTCTTTTTCTGATATTGATTTACTATTATTTTCTTTATTAACGGAATTAGATTGGTCATTCAAAAGAACATTTTTTGGTCCCGTATGAAGGTTGGGTTGTAAAATGTTTCCATTAATAAGTAGTAAAAGCAAGCCCAGAGAAACAGAGAACCCTCCGATTACAACCCAATAAAGAAATTTTCTTTTTCGTTTGCGTGTTTATTCGTATAGAGATTGGTTTAATTTTACCCAAAGGTTTTGGTCAGGGTTTTTCTTTCCGCTTTTCAGCTTGTTTTCAAAATCGTTTCCTGCCGCTTTTTCTATAAGATTATAAAGTTCAGAATTTACATGAATGACCTTCGATGGGTCTGCTTTCCCTAGAGGTTCATTTACGCAGGAATTAAGCGTTGCAAAAAGAATGATTAGATTTAAAAACCAAAAATTTTTCATACTATTTTTATTGTGTTGTTACTCTATAGGCTGAATATTTTTAAATGGTTGCGTGTAAAATAAAAACGCCTTCAGAAATGAAGGCGTTTTGAATATTTACTAAGAGTATTAATCTCTTTTTCTATCTCTATCGCGATTGTCGCGGCCACGGTTGTCGCGGTTGCGGTTGTCCCGTCCACCACTACGTTTGTCGTCACGAGGCGGGCGTTCTTTGTAACCTTCAGGTTTAGGAAGAATCGCTTTGCGGGAAACCCTTTCTTTTTTGGTACGTGGGTCAATTCCCATATATTTCACATCAAAAACATCGCCCATGTTTACAACATCACTAACATTTTCGGTGCGTTCCCAAGCAAGTTCAGAAACATGAAGTAAAATCTCATTTCCAGGAGCGTCTGTATATTCTACAACAGCTCCAAAATCAAGCATTTTTATCACTTTTACTTCATAAACGCTACCTACTTCAGGTTTGAAGGTAAGCGAATCAATCTTCGCCAATACTGCATCAATACCTTCTTGGTTCGTTCCAAGAATTTCCACGATACCTTCTTCGGTAACAGGATCTTCGTTGATAACAATAGTAGTCTTTGTAGCTTTTTGAAGTTCCTGGATTACTTTTCCGCCAGGACCGATCAGAGCGCCGATATATTCGTTAGGAATAGTAACGGTAACCATTTTTGGAGCGTGAGGCTTCACGTCTGCATTTGGTTTAGCGATGGTATCGGTCAGTTTTTCAAGTATGTGAAGTCTTCCGGCTGCTGCTTGTTTAAGAGCATTCACCAAAATTTCATACGAAAGCCCTTTAACTTTAATATCCATCTGGCAAGCAGTAATTCCGTCTGCTGTGCCTGTAACCTTAAAGTCCATATCGCCCAAGTGATCTTCATCTCCTAAGATATCGGAAAGTACTGCATATTTTCCACTTTCACCATCAGAGATCAATCCCATAGCGATACCTGAAACTGGCTTCTTCAATTGAACCCCGGCATCCATAAGCGCCATTGTTCCTGAACATACAGTTGCCATAGAAGAAGAACCGTTAGATTCCAATACTTCTGAAACAACACGAACTGTGTAAGGGCAATCTGCGGGAATCATTCCTTTTAAAGCACGTTGCGCCAAGTTTCCGTGACCAACTTCTCTACGTGAAGTTCCACGGATTGGACGGGCCTCACCAGTTGAGAAAGGAGGAAAGTTGTAGTGAAGGTAAAAAGTTTCCTCACCTTCATAAGAAGGCATGTCAATTTGGTTTGCCTCGCGGGATGTTCCCAAAGTTACTGTTGCCAAAGCTTGGGTTTCTCCACGTGTAAAAATTGCAGAACCGTGTGTGGAAGGCAAATAGTCAACCTCGCACCAAATTGGACGAATCTCATCTGTCTTTCTTCCGTCCAAGCGCAAACCTTCGTTTAATGTTAGATCACGAACGGCAGCTTTTTCAGCTTTGTTGTAATATTTTGAAACCAAATCTCCAAAATCAGCTAGTTCCTCTTCAGAAAATGTGGCTTTTATTTCTTCTTTAATTTCCGAGAAAGCTGCACTTCTTTCGTGTTTTGCAGAGGCAGATTTTGCTACGGCATACACTTTATCGTAAGCCATATCGTGAATCTTCTTTTTCAAATCTTCATCCTCGCGCTCTGGTTCGTATTCGCGAACTTCTTTTTTGCCAACAGCTTCAGCCAACCTAAGTTGTGCCTCGCATTGTTTTTTGATGTGCTCGTGAGCGAATTTAATGGCTTCCACCATTTCTTCTTCGCTAATTTCCTTCATTTCGCCTTCAACCATCATCACAGAATCTGCGGAAGCACCAATTACCATATCGATGTCAGATTCTTCCAGCTGTGCCCTTGAAGGGTTGATTACGAATTGACCGTTGATTCTTCCCACACGTGCTTCAGAGATGGCACATTCAAAAGGAAAGTCAGATAGTTGGATGGCAGCAGAAGCCGCCAATCCCGCCATTGCATCTGGCATTACATCTTCATCGTGGCTCATTAACTGAATCATCACTTGCGTTTCAGCATGATAATCTTTTGGAAAAAGTGGACGCAATACACGGTCCACAAGACGCATGGTAAGTACTTCGCCGTCGCTAGGTCTTGCTTCTCTTTTGAAGAAACCACCCGGGTAACGCCCTGAAGCGGCAAATTTTTCGCGATAATCTACCGTTAATGGTAGAAAATCAACATCACTTTGCTGATAGTTTGAAACTACGGTACAAAGCAGCATACATTTTCCGGATTGCACAACAACAGAACCGTGTGCCTGTTTTGCCAATTTTCCGGTTTCGATGGAGATTTCTCTTCCATCACCTAGGTCTATGACCTCTCTAAATACTTTAGGTATCATTTGTTTTTCATTTTGTACGCCAAGGGCGCTCGGTTAAAAATGGTCAACGACTGTTTATCAGTCGCGTGTTGTTGTGTTGTTGTGGTTGACCAATGAAAAACCTAAGGGTAGCTTTTCTATGTGTTTCAGAAATAAATTCTGAAAAAAATATAAAAATAAAGGGCTCGTAAGAGCCCTTTAAAATATTACTTACGTAATCCTAATTCTTTAACGATTGCACGGTAACGAAGGATGTCTTTCTTCATAAGATAATCCAACAATGCTCTGCGCTTACCTACCAACATTACCAAAGAACGCTCCGTATTATAGTCCTTGTGGTTTGCTTTAAGGTGTTTTGTTAAATGCTCAATGCGGTGTGTAAACAAAGCGATCTGTCCTTCAGCAGAACCGGTATCAGTCTTTGACTTACCGTGTTTTTCAAAAATTTTTTCTTTTACTTCTTGTGATAAATACATGCCAATATTGTTAAAATGATTTTTATGTACTGACTACCATTTTGGTAATCAAGGCTGCAAAAGTACAAAATCGAATTTGAAATTGATGTGTTTTGAGTAAAAATTAATTCAGATATATTGAATTCTTAATTTTTAGCGTTATAGGAATCTAAACCCCTAAACCTGATTTTTTATGAAAATTACCCCTTTTAGATTAATTGCTACATTTTTTGCGATGGGCATCTTCTTGTTCGCAAGTTGCGTAAAAGAAGAAGATACTTCTTCCGAAGAAGTTAATTTTTCTTCAGACAATTCTATGAGAGCTGCAAAAACAGATAATATTGCAGAAGCCACATTCAACATTATTGAACAGGCTTTTGTGGAAAACGAAACTGAAGGTCGTGGCATTAACCAACAATCGCTTTTTCCGCCCTGTACTGAAATAACTGTTGGAACTCAAGGAAACGTATTTACTATACTATTGGATTTTGGGAATTCCTGCACACTGAATAACGGAAATGTAGTCTCCGGAAGTATTCTCTTGGAATATGGACCTCTGGTTTCGGGAACTTACACTGTAGATTACACCTTTCAGAATTTTATTATTAACGGAAACGGTGTGAGCGGTGGTGGCAGTATTTTATATGAAATTGCCAATCAAAACGATAATCCGCAATCTACTGTTAACGAAAGCATCACGGTGAGTTTCCCATACACTTCTGTTACGGGTACCAGAAATGGAACCCGTATTTCAGAATGGGTGGAAGGCGTTGGTTCTGGAACTTGGCTAGACAACGTCTATTATGTTACCGGAAATTGGCAAACTGTGTTTACCAATGGTTTTGAGCGAAGTGGCGAAGTGACTGAGACACTTGTTTATAAAACCGCCTGCCCCTATGTGGTTGAAGGCCGGCTTGAAGTTTCACAAGATGGTTTAACAGCGGCTATTGATTTTGGTGATGGCGAATGTGACAATCAGGCCATATTTATATACAATGGCCAAGAGTATCCTTTTACAATGAATTGATTGAATTATTTTCAATAAAAAAGCTGCTCGTTTTGAGCAGCTTTTTTTAAGCAGTTTTTTCACGAAGCGGTCTGTTCAATACCAAATCAAGATAAAGGTTTATTTTTCTTTTCAAATCTCGTCTATGTGTTATGAAATCCAAGAAACCGTGTTCCAATACAAATTCAGCAGTTTGGAAACCTTCTGGCAGTTCCTTTCCTGTGGTATCGCGTACTACGCGCGGTCCGGCAAAACCTATCAATGCGCCTGGTTCACTAATGTTTATGTCTCCCAGCATCGCAAAGGAAGCGGTTGTTCCTCCAGTAGTTGGGTCTGTGCATAATGAGATATAAGGTATTCCCGCATCACTCAATTGTGCAAGCTTCACACTTGTTTTTGCCAATTGCATCAATGAAAGTGCAGCTTCCATCATTCTGGCACCACCACTTTTTGAAATTATTAATAAAGGGATTTTTTTCTTTAATGAATAATCTGCAGCACGGGCAATTTTTTCGCCCACAACACTACCCATGGAACCACCAATAAAATTGAAGTCCATACAAGCTACAACCAAATCTGCTCCCAAGGATTTACCAACTGCGCAACGAATAGCATCTTTAAGCCCGGTTTTTTCTTGTGCTTCCTTTAATCTGTCTGTATATTTCTTTTTATCCTCAAACTTTAAAGTATCTTGAGAGGAAAGGTTTTTGTCAAGTTCTTTAAATTTATTGTTGTCAAAAAGAATTTCAAAATACTCTTTGCTCCCAATACGTACGTGGTAACCATCTTCAGGGCTTACATAAAAATTCTTTTCAAGCTCTTCGCTATCTACAATTTTTCCGGTGGGCGATTTGTACCACAGTCCTTTTGGGACATCTTTTTTCTCTTCGGTTGGGGTTTGAATTCCCTTTTTTGTTCTTTTAAACCAAGACATAAACTATTGTTTATTTAGTGTTTTTATTTCCAATTAAAGTTTATAAAGTATTTACGTTGTTCAAATCTTTAAAGGCTTGTTCGAGTCTTTTTTTGAATGTGATTTCGCCTTCGCGTAGCCATTTTCGGGGGTCGTAATATTTTTTATTTGGAAGGTCGTCGCCTTCAGGGTTTCCTATCTGGGTTTTTAAGTATTCCAGATTGTTTGTCATGTAATCGCGAACGCCTTCGGTAAATGCAAACTGCATATCAGTATCAATATTCATTTTTATCACACCATAACCTATTGCTTCGCGAATTTCTTCCAAAGTGGAGCCACTTCCTCCGTGAAAAACAAAGTCGATTGGGTTATGGCCAGTGTTAAATTTTTTCTGAACATATTCCTGTGAATTTTTCAGAATAACGGGTGTCAACTTTACGTTGCCAGGTTTGTAAACGCCATGAACGTTTCCAAAGGCAGCTGCAATGGTAAACTGATTGCTTATTTTTGAAAGTTCTTCATAGGCATAGGCAACTTCCTCGGGCTGGGTGTAAAGTTTGGATGAATCTACACCGGTATTGTCAACGCCGTCCTCTTCACCGCCGGTAATGCCCAATTCAATTTCAAGGGTCATCCCCATTTTGCTCATACGTTCCAAATAGCGTTTGCAGATTTCAATATTCTCTTCAATGGGCTCTTCGGAAAGATCTATCATATGTGAGCTATAAAGCGGTTTTCCGGTTTCTTTGTAGAATTTTTCACCCGCATCTAGCAATCCATCAATCCACGGAAGCAATTTTTTGGCGCAATGGTCTGTGTGAAGAATAACTGTTGCGCCATAAACTTTTGCAAGCTCATGTATGTGTTTAGCACCGGCAATACCACCAGCAATTGCAGCTTTTTCATTTTCATTGGATAGCCCTTTTCCAGCATTGAAATGCGCCCCGCCATTTGAAAATTGAATAATTACCGGAGCATTGAGTGCAGCAGCAGTTTCCATAACCGCATTGACGCTATCAGATCCCACAACATTAACTGCGGGCATCGCAAAACCTTTTTCCTTTGCGTATTGATGTATTTTTTGAACTTCTTTTCCCGTGGCTACTCCGGGCTTAATTCCATGGCTCATATTCAGATGTATTTAGCAGACAAAAATAACAAATTTTAATGGTTTAGAAGGGATAGTTGATACCTATGTTGTAAACAGCTTTTGAGAAATTATAGTCTTTAAACCAGCGTTCGCCCACAGGTCTTCCGGGATTATGGGTTTTAAAGCCAATATCAAAACGAAATACAAAGAAACCAAAATCATAGCGAAGTCCGAACCCTGAAGCGACTGCAGTTTCCTTTAGATCTTCAATTCCGTCAAATCTGAATGATGGAATATCAACATCATCCAATACATTCCAAATGTTGCCGGCATCAACAAAAAATGCTCCTTTTAAATCACCCAAGATTGTATATCTATATTCTGCATTAAGTGCAAGTTTGAAGTTCGCATCATTAAAATCTAGAACGCTTCCGCTACTACCTGGCCCTAGGTCGTATGCTCTCCATCCACGGTTATCATTTGTGCCTCCTCCAAAATAACTACGGGTAAAGGGTATGTTATTGCTGTTGCCGTAAGGAATTGCAATACCGCCAAAAGCACGGAAAGCAAAGATATTCTTGCCGTCTAAATCCCAATGTTTAATATATTCGGCCTCTACTTTTGCATATTGCGAATATGCAATTCCTAAGATCTCGTAGTTTCCTTGGGAGTTTTTTGTAAGTCCAGCCAGACTCGAAATACCTGAAAGCAAACTTCCTGCTGATTCTAGTTTTAAACGTAATCGAGAAAAATTATTATCGTTTAGGTTCTCGCGGGTATCTCTTGTTAATGTTACGTTTGAAGCAAAAATGAGGTTGTTCTCGCTAAGGCGTAATTGACGTTCATAAATACTGAGGACTTCTTGAAAAGTTTCAGGAGTAGCATATATTTCCCTGTTTAAAACCTCAGAAATAAACCCAGCTGTTTCATCTGGAATTTCCAATAGGGGGTCCGAAGAAGGATTGTTAAAGTCATAATTAAGATTCTTCGCTATTTCATTCAATCTGGAGTAAGAACTTTTGTAAACATTGAAGTAATTCTCAGTATTTAGATTTCTCACAAATTGCAGATTCATCAAATCCACCTGATAGGTAAGTATTTTTGAAGGTTTCCATCTATAGTTGAAAATAGCATTGGAGGTCTGTCTGTCCAGCCCAATATTGTTTTGTACACTATAACCAAAAATGACACTGGTGGAAGGCGACATATACTTTGGAATAAGTTTTTCAGTTTTTAATGGGAAAAGAATCCTAGGGAATGTAAGCTTTACATCACCGCCAAATTCTGAAATGTTGAAAAATTTACTCTCACTATCTGCCGCATCTTTTGAAGAACCGAGACTTCCACGCCCGGATACTTCAAGGATTTCAGCACCTCGAAAAATATTTCTAAAAATCATACTTCCGCTAAAACTTATTCCAAATTGCTGAATGGTTGAGGTGTAGGCATCAAAATCTACCCCCAGGGTAAAGCGGTCGCGCGGACTTAATAAAATAGTTGAATTCAATAGCCTTCCAGTAGTGTCTGAGGCGATTTCAGCATAACTGATGTTTGGATATTTAAAAATTCTGAGGTCACTAATTTGGTTATAGGTTAGTGTTCTGTCAATATCTTTAAAAATTTTTCCAGGATTGATTGCAATGGCAGATGTAATCGCCTTGGGACGAAAACGCATCTTGCCATAACTGAAAAGTTTGTAACCCATATAGCTCAATGAGTCCTGGAAACTTTTATTGCGATTTTCATATGAATAATCTGTTACAATCCGAACTTCATTGATAGTATGAACCTTAAAGGGAACCGTTCTCGTACTGTCTCCTTCGGTAATTTTTCGATCGGGAATGATGTAAGTTATATCAGCTTTATGGTCTGTATTTACAGTGTCCGCCTCAAAACCAACATAGTCCTGTTCAAAATGGTAAAGCCCCGAATTTCGAAATTGAATGGTCAATCGGTTGCGTTCGTTTACAAAATCCTGCGCTGTATATTGCTTACCGGGAACAATGAATGATTTGGCTTTGGTAAGTTGAAAAAGTGAGTCAACAACAGGCGAGCTTATCCTTTCTGCTATTGAATCGCCTACAAAATAAGGTTGATGTTTTTTAACAAAATAGGTAATTGAAGCTCTTTTGTTTTTCTTTTCATTAGGGTTAATTTTATAATCCACTTCATCGTTAAAATAGCCATAGCTTGCATACCAACGCTTTAAGCGATCTAAACTTTTTTTAGTCCGATCTTCGTTTATAATTACGGGTGCATCTCCAGATTTTCGAAGCCATTTATTGAAACCTACATAACTGCTGTCTATCTTGTCCACTTGTTTTTTTGAGAGAAAACGAATAAGCCGCTCCTCTCGTTTTGGGTTTTTGTGAAGCCATTTATAATAGGTGGAATCTGGTTGTGGGTCTGCAAGATTATAAATATGCAATCCAAAAGGAATACCCAATAGCGGAATGGTAGGGTTTGGTTTTTGTGCCAATTGGCTGTAAACACCAGCATCTTTTGTTTCTAAGCTATCCACTAAAATTGTGTTTTCAGTGAGCAAATATTTTCCTTCAGGCACAAGCTTTACTGCATTACAGGAAAAAAACAAACTGATTAATACTATAAATAGTGATATTTTTGTGAGGTCGTGCTTCAAGTGTACGTTTTTATTCAAATTCAAAAATACTATATTTTGGTCTGCAAAAGTCAAACAAAATTAATAACGAGCCTTCGACTGAAAAAGTACCGTGATCAAACAGGTCTTTTTATAGCTGAAGGCCCAAAAGTTATTGCCGAATTGCTTGCCGAAGGCTTAACGCTTCAATCTCTTTTTTCGACCAACTCTTTTGAAATAACTGCTGAAAACCATTTTCAGGTAACTGAGGCCGAACTCAAAAAAATAAGTTTTTTGAAAACAGCAAACACTTCTGTGGCCGTTTTTGAAATTCCAGAACCCAGACTTTTACAGGATAAAGGTCTGATAGTTGCTTTGGATGCCGTGCGCGATCCAGGAAATTTGGGAACAATCATTCGGCTTTGCGATTGGTTTGGGGTACAGCAATTAATCTGTTCCGAAGATACCACAGATTGTTTTAACCCAAAAGTAGTACAGGCAACTATGGGGTCATTGGCGCGGGTACAGGTTCATTACATATCGCTTTCGGAATATCTCGACCGAACAGCATTACCTGTTTTTGGAGGATTTATGGATGGAAAGAACGTTTATTCAGAAAAGCTTCCAAAAGATGGGATTGTGGTAATGGGTAATGAAGCTAATGGTATTTCAGGAGCAATACTTCAAAAGATAACCCACAAAATAAGCATTCCCCGTTTTGGAGAATCTCAAAAAACAGAAAGCCTTAATGTGGCCACGGCAACAGCTATTCTTTTAAGTGAATTCAGAAGATAGATCTATTGAAAAGTAAAATTCACAAAAATACCTCGTGTGCCTAACTTTTCAATATTCCCGGTCCAAGGACTGTTTGGGTCATCATCTGGCACCAATTCATTGCTCATGGCAAATACACCCCGTATGGAAGGTGTAAATTTAAAGAAATAGAGATATAGATCTATCCCAAAACCAAGTTCGTAATAATTAGTGCTTTTTGTCATGCGGAATCTTCCCTGCTCATTGTCCTCAGGGTTATTCTCATTGCTGGACAGATTGATGGAGGTAGAAATACCGCCAACAACGAAAGGTTTAATGTTGTTCAGTCTTTTTGTTGAAACTTTCAGCAAGAGTGGAACATGAATATATGTTGATTTTACCTCTCGCAAATAATCCTTGCGTTCCTCAAAGCCGGAATAAGTAAGATTACGCTGCGTGAAATACAATCCTGGTTCTAACCTAAGGTTTACATATTGATTAATGCGCATATCGCCAATGAGCCCAACATTAAAGCCCGGGGAGCGTTCCACTTGAATATCCGTATTGTCATCTTCATATTGGTCCTTGTAATCGAATTTGAAATCATAGCTGTTAAAGCCCAAATAATAACCCCATGAAAACCGCTTTTTGTCAAAGTTTTCCAAATTTGCCAAGCGTTCTTTGTTAAAAAACCATTGCGCATTGGAGCTGTTTGCAATAAATAAAGCGATCAGTACAAAAAATAGCTTCTTCATAAATTATTTTGTAGCATTATAGATGGTTGCCACCCCAAAAGTTTGGGGTATATTTTTCACTTCATTAAACCCAATTTTGCGTAAAATATTGTTGAGCATCTCGCCGTAGGGGAATACTGAAGCACTTTCGCTTAAATATTTGTAGGCTACTTTGTCTTTTGAAAACAGTTTGCCCACAAGTGGTAAAATGGTTTTTGAATAAAAATGGTATCCTTGTTTAAAAGGAAACTTTGTTGGTACTGAAGTTTCCAAAACCACAAAAATGCCACCTTTTTTCAGCACACGAAAAATCTCAGCCAGTCCTTTTTCAAGATTTTCAAAGTTTCTTATCCCGAATGAAACTGTTATGGCGTCAAAGGTATTGTCTTCAAAAGGCAAGGCTTCAGAGTCTGCTTGCACAAATTCAATTTTTTCGGAAATAGGTTTTCCAAAAACTTTTTTGCGAGCAACGGAAAGCATGCCTTCGGAAAGATCCAGGCCCACAATTTTTTCAGCGGAAGTTTTTTCGGCAAATTGGATGGCAAGATCGCCGGTTCCTGTGGCAATGTCAAGAATGATTTTTGGATTTTTATCAGCAACCATTTTTATGACCTTTTTTCGCCATCTAATATCAGAACCTAAGGAAATAATACGGTTAAGGCCGTCGTAGTTTTCAGAAATAGTATCGAACATCTGTTCAACCTGTTTCTTTTTTCCTTCTGAAGAATCTTTATATGGTGTTATTTTCTTTTCCATAAAATTGCGCTTGCAAAACTACTGTTTTTTAATGAAATCGAAATCGAAATCGAAAACCAAATTAGGAGGTTTTTTGCTTCTCCATTGAGACTGAAAAGTGAATAATGAATACTGGCTTTAATTTCTATATATTTGTCAATACTTATTTCAAAGCCTTAAATAATAGCTCAATGAAGATTATCATTGCCGGAGCCGGCGAAGTGGGATTTCACCTTTCGAAATTGCTGTCTTTTGAATCGCAAAACATAACACTTATAGATACCAATCGTGAAGCTTTGGCTCATGCCGATGCGCATTTGGATATTCGGGTTGTGCGTGGAGATTCTACATCTATTGCGGTTTTGAAGGATTCGCAAGTGAGTGAAACCGATCTTGTTATTGCTGTAACATCAAGCGAAACTACCAACATTACAGTTTGTGTGCTTGCAAAACAGCTAGGTGCCAAACGGACCATTGCGCGAATTTCCAACACAGAATTTATTGATAGAAAAGATGAAGTGGGCTTCGCAAAATTCGGGATTGACGAATTAATTTCGCCAGAATCTTTAGCTTCCAATGAAATTGAACTACTCTTAAGCCAAAGCGCTTTCAATGAAAATTATGAATTTGAGAATGGCGCTTTGAGCATGATTGGTCTAAACCTTTCCCGAACATCGGCTTTTGTGGGCAAATCTGTAAAGGAAATGGCAAAAGTTTATCCCGAATTACACTTTGTTCCCATTGCCTTGCAACGCTTTGGAACCCAATACACCATTATTCCGCGTGGTGATACCCAATTTAAAGAAGGCGATCAGGTTTATTTCACAACTGTTGGTAAAGGAGATGACCAAATTTTTAAACTTTCCGGGAAAAGTAAACAGGAAATAAAAAATGTAATGATTCTTGGAGGAAGCAAAATAGGCTACAAAACCGCAAAAGACCTGTGCAAAACAGGTTTCAATGTTAAACTTATTGAAAGCAGCAAAAACAAAGCTTTTGAAATTGCCGACGATATTCCCAGTTGTCTTGTAATTAATGGTGACGGTAGGAATGTGGATTTGCTCTCCGAAGAATCTATAGAGGATATGGATGCCTTTATTTCAGTGACAGGAAATAGCGAAACCAATATTATGTCCTGTTTGGTGGCAAAGTCTAAAGGTGTTAAAAAAGCAATTGCTTTGGTGGAGAATATGGATTATTTTCAGCTTTCACATTCAATAGGAATTGATACACTTATAAACAAAAAGCTTTTGGCGGCAAACAATATTTTCCGTTACGTCCGCCGGGGAGAAGTTGTGGCCATGACCAAGCTCAACAATATGAATGCCGAGCTATTGGAATTTGTGGTTTCTTCACATTCCATAGTGTGCAACAAAAAAATTAAAGATCTTGATTTTCCTGCTTCTGCTATAATTGGAGGAGTAATTAGAAATGGTGAAGGGATAATTGCGTTGGGAGATTTTGAAATAAAATATGGCGATAGAGTAGTGGTTTGTTGTTTGCCGCAATCCATAGGAAAAGTTGAAAAACTCTTTATATAATGGGTTCACTCACCAAGCTTAATTATAAAATCATTTCTCACTTAATGGGGCTTTTGCTTATGGTGAATGGCGGGTTTATGCTGTTGTCCTCCATTGTTAGTTGGTATTATGAGGATGGCGTACTAAAAGAAATGCTTTTAGCGGGAACGGTTGCTTTGGGGGTAGGTGGAGGTATAATGCTATTGACAAAAAATCACCGAAAGGAAATCCAAAAACGGGAAGGATACATAATAGTAACATTTGGGTGGATTTTTATGGCGCTTATCGGCACGCTACCTTATATCTTTACTGGTGCCATTCCAAGTTTTACCAATGCTTTTTTTGAAACCATGAGTGGCTATACCACCACGGGGGCTTCCATTTTAACGGATATTGAAGCGGTACCACGCGGTGTACTTTTTTGGCGAAGCATCACACATTGGATTGGCGGAATGGGTATCATTGTTTTGGCAATTGCTATTTTGCCTTTACTTGGAATTGGAGGAATGCAACTTTTTGCTGCCGAAGCACCTGGTCCCGGCGGGGATAAATTACATCCACGAATAACGGACACCGCAAAAAGATTGTGGCTTATCTATGTGGGCTATACTTTAGCCGAAACTATTTTGTTGAAAATAGCCGGAATGAGTTTTTTTGATGCTATAAACCATTCATTGGCAACTTTAAGTACGGGTGGTTTCTCAACTAAAAATGCAAGTGTTGCCTATTGGAACGATAACCCAACGGTGCAGTATATCATCATTTTCTTTATGTTTTTAGCAGGAAGTAATTTTGTTTTGAGCTATTTTGCTTTCAAACGGAAATTTCAGAAAATATTTCAGGATGAGGAATTTAAATTATATTCAATACTTATAGTTGGATTGACTATTATTGCTTCTTTGTTAATTTATTTTGAAGCTGACGTAGCACTTTCCAGCATCGGACATCCCATGGTCTGGGGACAGTTTGAAAGTGCTTTTCGTCATGCACTGTTCCAAGTTCTTTCTATAATTACCACAACGGGTTTTGTAAGTGCTGACTACACACTTTGGACTCCATTTTTAACAATCTTCTTTTTTGGAATGATGTTTTTGGGTGGATGTGCAGGTTCAACCGCTGGTGGAATAAAAGTAATGCGTCATTTAATTATGATAAAAAATGGGATGTTAGAGTTTAAAAGAACGCTTCATCCACACGCTATTTTACCAGTTCGTTACAATAGAAAAGCTGTACCACAGCCTATTGTTTTTAACATACTTGGTTTTTTTATTCTTTATATGCTTTCCTTTATTATAGGTACGTTAGTTTTTTCGTGGCTAGGATTAGATTTTAAAACTGCATTGGGTGGCGCTGCTTCAACCTTAGGAAATGTTGGCCCTGCATTGGGTGATCTTGGTCCAGTTGATAATTATGCATACTTGCCGGATGCCGCAAAATGGTGGTCCAGTTTTTTGATGCTTATTGGTAGATTGGAACTGTTTACAGTACTTATTCTTTTAACGCCTTTTTTCTGGAGAAATAGGTAAATTGAGTTAAGAGTTGTGGATTCAGTTTATTCTGAAATGACTTTTACTTGACTCGCTAAATTTTTTGCCTTTTCGGTCACTTCTGAAATATTTCCTTTAAGGTTATCGTGGGTCAAAACTACGCCCATTCTTCGGTAAGGACGACTGCTAGGTTTTCCAAAAATCCTAAAATCTGTTTTTGAAGAAGCTGCAACAATTTCAAGTCCTTCAAAAGTGGGGTTCTCTGAATTATCCGTAGCCAAAATTACTGCACTGGCACCAATGCGCTCTTGTGTTATTTCAGAAATTGGCAGTCCCAGGATTGCGCGAAGGTGTAATTCAAATTCATTGAAATTTTGGGTTTTGGCTAATGTAACCATTCCTGTATCGTGCGGACGAGGGGAAAGTTCTGAAAAATAGACACCATCAGTTGCTACAAAAAATTCAACACCCCAAATGCCACAACCGGTTAGGGCGGTAGTTACTTTTTCTGCCATTTGCTGAGCTTCTTTTAAAACTTCACTTTTCATTGGTTCTGGCTGCCAACTTTCCATATAATCGCCTCGTTCCTGGCGATGGCCAATAGGTGGGCAGAACAGTGTTTTACCATTGCGCTGAGTAACCGTGAGCAGCGTAATTTCATAATTGAAGTTTACAAAGGCTTCCACGATAACTTCAGCAACATCACCACGTGATCCATCTTGAGAATATTTCCATGCTTTATCAATGTCGGCTTCGGTTTTTATTGTGCTTTGGCCTTTTCCGCTTGAAGACATAAGCGGTTTTACTACGCAAGGCATTCCAATTTCAACCACGGCTTTCTTTAAACTTTCAGCTGAGGTTGCGTAACGATATTCAGCGGTTTTCAAGCCTAATTCTTTAGAAGCCAGATCGCGAATGGCTTTGCGGTTCATTGTAAAGTTTGCCGCTTTTGCGGAAGGAATTACTGTGTAGCCTTGTTTTTCATATTCGTAAAAACGTTCGGTACGGATGGCTTCAATTTCGGGAACTATATAATCTGGTCTGTATTTTTCAACAAGGGCATCCAAAGCTTTACCGTCAAGCATATTTATTACTTCGGCAAAGTCTGCAAGCTGCGCTGCAGGTGCGTTTGGGTAACTGTCCACAGCTATTACGGTTTGTCCAATTCTTTTTGCGGCAATGGTGAACTCTTTTCCCAGTTCTCCGCTTCCTAATAATAAGATTTTAGCCATTTTTTAATTTTTTGTAAAAATACAGCAATAGATTTCAAGAAAAAACCCAAAGTACAATATGTACTTTGGGTTCATCAAAATTTATATTTATTGGAATTATTTGACGATGATTCGTTTTACTCTACCGTCTTTTTTGTTTCCAACGCGAACTAGGTAAACACCTTTGGCAACATAGCTCATGTCTAATTTATATTGATAACCGTTACCGTTGTTTTCAAGTTTTTTGAATAATAATCTTTGTCCAAGAGTATTGTGAACAGTGAGGTTTAAAGCATCTGAATAATTAACTGTTTTCAAGGTTATATCAAAATTGTTGTTATCTAATGATAAAACAGTCAAACCATTTTCATCAAAAATATTTTCACCTACGCCTACCAAAGTACCAATTTGTGCGGTGTAATCTTCGGTTTCACCGTATGTTGTTTCCTCGCAAGCATCATCTGGCACAGGATTGTTCCAGTTAGATTTAGCACGCATAAGGTGTTGTCCTTCTGTTGCTCCGGCAGGAATTACTAAATCCATAGTTTCTGTATAGGTGCCACTGCCTTGACCAGGAGCAATTACGTAGTTATTAACTACCTTTTCATTTGGGGTGAAAACAAAATCGTCATTAAAATCTACCCAAACTACAATATATTGATTGCCATATCCGGTGGTAACGGTAAGATCGTTGGTGGAGTCTACTTCCATTTCCGCAACAAGGTTTGTGAAATCGCCATAGCCTTCACAAGCCGATGGATTGTTGACCGTTGTTACGCTGAACAATCGGAAACCATCACCTAAAGAACAATTAGCTGTTGGCTGGCAGTTTTGCTTGGTAATTATAACAGAGGTTTCATCGTTTGAAGTATCGCTATCTGTCGGTAAAGAAGTATAAGCACTTAAATTATAAGTTCCAAGTGCGGAAAAATCTCCAGTTTGGGCAAAGGTGTATGAAGTTGATGAATTTCCAGCCAAAGGACCTGTTACTACTTCGGTAACTATTGTTCCGTCCAAGTTGTAAGAAACATCAAAATTTGATTGGGCTTCACCACCGAAATTATTAATGGTAACTACTATATCTTCGGCAGCTGTTAAATCAGTTCCGGAAACTGGAGCTGTAATTGCACTCACACCTATATCATTTGGTTGTAAATAGGTAACCATTTTCGTGCGAGGGTCATTTGAAGTGTCTTCATCTCCGGATAAATTGGTTGCTGCTGTAATGGAATATGTTTGGCCAATAGTACCCATATTCGCCGTGGCGGTAAAAGTGTACTGGGCTGTTGCAGCAGATGCTATTGTCCCTGTGAAATTTTCTGAAACTACTGCGCCACCATCCACTTGAAAGGTTACAGGGAAGTTTGAAGCACTGTTTTGTCCATAATTGAAAATGGTAATGGTAACAGTTTCGCTGTTTGAAAGTGTTCCAGTTTCTGGTGAGTCAATGCTTACAACTCCAACATCATTGGTGAAATTTGGCGCAATTTGGAAAACGCCTACCACATCTTTTCTTCCACTGTTCATATATTCGTTTATGAACCAGAATTCTTTATCGTTTGAAGGATCTATGTCTATTTTACTATAATCCCCATAGCGCGTGCCAGGAATATTTGCATTTCCAGCAGCAATCAATTCTTCACTTATGGTCATAGTGTTTAATGGATCGTTTGCGTAACGTCCGGTATAATAAGAACTTACTCTTTTGGAGGTTGGGTCAGGAGTTGTTGGACCAGCCATAGAAGTATAACCCATTCCAATATTTCCTTGTACATCCATCATCATGCTTGCGTGCCAGGCATGTTTTCCGTCAGGAGCAGTATAGGTTCCTTCTTGGTAAATGGACCATGGCTGTCCGTCTGCAGTTTGACGAAGTTCAAACCAACGTACACCGGCAAGTTCACCACTTGTAGCATCAGTATCTACAACAAAATTGAAAACTGCTGAGTTGTGGTCTCCAAATTTTCTAAATTGTGCTTGGTTCATAATAGTGGCCTGAAGTGCGTCAATTGCAGTCCCGCCACCAGGCTGGGTTAAATTTACAAAACTACCACCGTCAAAAACTGAAATGAATGGAGTTGTGGTTAATTCAACAGGGGCAGAAATTGTAGAGCTTCCTGGACTTGCCCAATTTACATCTACAGTCCAAAGTTTTACGTGATCCTGCGAAACGCCAGACCAAGCATCATCTTGCAAATAGACAATTGGCAAACCACCTGCTGCTGGAAGGTTGCTATTACTTACGTTAAGTGCTTGCGGGCTGTAAAAACCACTGGTTACAATTCCAGGAAGGGGAAAACCAATTATCTGTGCGGTTGGGTCACCAGCAAGCATTTTGGTACGTTCCAATGCGTAAATTCTATTGGATGCAGAAGTATTATCTGTCATATAATAACCATCGCTCCAAACAGAAAGTTTCTGATAATCATTGATTTGCGGAATGGTGTAAACATACCAACCATCATTTACAGGATCTGGGCCATCAGAAACAGCTATTTGTGCTCCATTTCCCAAGAAAGTCATTACGAATCTATCAGCTGCATTGTCATATGAAATAGTAAGATCGCAACAACCGCCGTTTGGAAAAATAGTTGGGTTTGGGCTAATTTGACCAGTTAAAGGGTTTCCGCTTTTGTCAAAAATTCTAAATCCTGTATTGAAAACAACTACAGCGTGGTTTGGACCAACGCCAATGGAGGGGTCTGTAGGTTGTGAACTTGATGTCGCGGCATCAAAAACTAGGGTTGGAGCTCGTCCGCTAAGCATTTGCTCCATTTTATTCGGATTTCTAACGAAATAATCATCTTCAATCTGAGGGTCTTTTCCAGGTACGATCAAGTTTTTTGAAGCTCTTCCGTCTTGCATCACTTGCTCTTTTACTCTTGATGGGGCCAAATTGGTTTGAGAGGCTATTGATGGTACATGTACCATAGAACCAACTGTGCCCACATAAGTTGCATTTGTTTTTTCTTGAGCCTGTCCTTGAAAGATTAAAGCGAAGAAAAAAAGAATTAATGTAATCTTAGTTTTCATTTTTAAAGGTGTTGTTTTGGGTTAAAAAATATAAGCATCTAAAATACAGATAAAAAAAGAAATGAAGATAGGTTTGGTTGATTTTAACCAAACCTATTTTGGCATTTAAATATTTAAACCAATGAAGCTTTTATGCGCTGCATGGCTTCTTTAATGTCAGTCTCTGAAGCTGCATAAGATAAACGAATACAGTTTGGATCGCCAAATGCTTCCCCTGTAACGGTTGCTACTTTGGCTTCTTCCAACAGGTATAATGAAAAATCAGAAGCTGTATTAATGTTTTTTCCGCGCAGCGTTTTTCCAAAAAAATAGGAGATATCAGGAAAAACGTAAAAAGCACCTTCGGGTTTGTTGGTTTTAAAACCTTCAATTTCAGAAAGTAAATTAAGAATCAAACTTCTTCTTTCCTTAAAAGCATCAACCATAAATTTTATTTTGCTCGGCGGATTTTCCAGAGCTGTTATGGTTGCTCTTTGCGCAATACAGTTTGCGCCGCTGGTCACTTGACCTTGCATTTTGTTGCAAGCCCTTGCTATCCATTCGGGGCCACCAATATAACCTATGCGCCATCCAGTCATTGAGAAAGCTTTGGAAACACCGTTTACAACGACAGTTCGGTCATACATGTCCTCAAATTCGGCCATAGAAGTATGATTTCCTATAAAGTTTATATGTTCGTAGATTTCATCGCTAATAACTATAATATTAGGATATTTAACCAAAACATCTGCCAATTCCCGAAGTTCTTTTTTACTGTAAACAGAACCACTTGGGTTACAGGGGGAACTGTAAATAATCATTTTAGTTTTTGGCGTTATGGCGGCTTCCAGTGCCTCTGCGGTTACTTTAAAATCAGTTTCAATTGAAGTTGGTATTTCTTTGGGAACGCCTTCAGCAACTTTACATTGGTCTGCATAGCTTACCCAATAGGGGGCTGGCAGCAAAACTTCATCACCTTCGTCCAAAAGGACCATCATTAAATTTGCCAAAGACTGCTTAGCACCTGTTGATACAACTATTTGTGAAGGTTTGTATTCAAGATTATTGTCTCTTTTGAATTTGGTGATAATAGCTTTTTTTAAATCACCATAACCATCCACAGGCGTGTAAGAATGATAGTTGTCTTCTATTGCCTGAATGGCAGCTTGCTTTACAAATTCTGGGATTGGAAAATCCGGTTCTCCAAGGCTCAAACCAATAATGTCAATTCCTTGTTCTTTTAATTCTCTTGTTTTGGCAGCCATTGCCAGTGTGGCCGAGGTAGCCATCTCGTTCACTCGTTTTGAAAGTCTGTTGTCCATAATGATTAAGCGGATACGGTAGGTTTTAGCCCCATTTCTTTTAAATGCCTGAAATGTGCAATAATCGCCTGGCGCGTAGTTTTATATTCTTTATACGGTAAGTTAAATTCTTTAGTCGTGGTTTTTAAAATTTTTGAAATATTTTTATAGTGAATATGGCTGATGTTCGGAAAAATATGATGTTCAACCTGATGGTTTAAGCCACCTGTGTACCAATTAACAATTCGATTATTGGTAGAAAAATTCATCGTGGTAAACAATTGATGGATTGCCCAAGTGTTCTTCATGGTTCCACTTTCATCTGGAAGCAGTATTTCAGTATCTTCTACTACGTGTGCAAGTTGAAAAACAATGCTCAAAATTATTCCTGCAACGTAGTGCATTATAAAAAAACCTAATAAAATTTTCCACCAAACAATATTAAAAAATAGAATAGGGATTACAATCCAAAGTGATATATAAATCATTTTTGTTATTACCAGAATACTCCATTGCGTAACTGGTTTAGGCAGTTTTCCGTAAGAAAGTTTACGAGCCAAATACCTTTTGGTCTGAAAAAAATCTGTGGTAAGCACCCAGTTAAAAGTCAATAATCCATAAAAGAAAAGGCTGTACCAATGTTGGAATTTATGGAACTTATGCCATTTTGAATGTTGCGAAAAACGAAGAATTCTTCCAGCCTCCAAGTCTTCATCGAGGCCATGAATGTTTGTGTATGTGTGGTGCAAAACATTGTGTTGGACTTGCCAGTTATAAACATTTCCGGCAAGAATATACATGCTGCTCCCCATAACTTTATTTACCCATTTTTTAGAAGAATAGGAGCCATGATTTGCATCGTGCATAACGTTCATGCCTACGCCGGCCATTCCCACGCCCATAACAATGGTGAAAAGCAATTGTACCCAGCCTGGAAGATCGAGTGTTAACAACAAAAAATATGGGGTAAGATATATTGAAAACATAATAATTGTTTTCAGGTGCAATCTCCAGTTGCCTGTTCGGGCAATATTGTTGTTCTTGAAATAATCATTAACGCGCTTGTTTAAAGTTCTAAAAAATTTAGCACTGTCAACTCGTGAGAAATTTAGATTTTTATATGTCAAAATGAATTGTTTAACAGGGGGTTATTATAGTGTAAACCACAAAAATAATTATCTTTTATTGAAATGAGCGGTTTCAAAATCATAATTTTCGCAAAGATACCATTACTTTTGCCTCCTAAATGAATTTATGGAACTCATATCGAAATATTTTCCGCAACTTACTGATATTCAAAAAAGTCAATTTCAGATGTTGCAAAAGCTGTACGAAGATTGGAACTTAAAAATAAACGTTGTTTCCCGAAAGGATATTGACGAACTTTATCTGCGTCATGTTTTACATTCCCTAGGAGTCTCAAAAATTCAATCATTTCTTCCGGGTTCAAAAATATTGGATGTTGGCACCGGCGGCGGATTTCCAGGTATTCCTTTGGCAATTCTTTATCCAGAGGTTGAGTTTCATCTTGTTGATAGTATTGGGAAAAAAATAAAAGTTGTGGAAGAAGTTGTAACAGGTTTGCAACTTAAAAATGTGAAAACCACAAATGCCCGTGTGGAAAGCGTTTCGGGTAAATATGATTTTATAGTAAGCCGTGCGGTGGCCCAAATGGAAACTTTTGTTCATTGGGTGGATGGAAAAATTGCTAAAAAAAGTCTCCACGAACGGAAAAATGGGATTCTATATTTAAAAGGAGGTGATTTGACGGATGAATTGAAAGTTTATAAAAACGCGGTTGTTTTTCCGTTGAGTGATTATTTTAAAGAAGATTTTTTTGAAACCAAAAGTGTTGTTTATTTACCAATAAAATTTAAAGGTTGAAATATAAAAAACCCCGAACGAGTCGGGGTTTTTCAGAACATTTAAAATTATGGTTTATTTAAGAATCACAAACTTCTTGGTTGTAATAAGATTGTCTTTTGAAATCTTCATAAAATAAGTTCCAGCTTGTAACTGAGATACATTTATTTGAGCATCCACAGCAATATTATTCTGTGAAAGGATCAATTTTCCAAGAACATCAAATACTTGAACATTTGCGTTTTCTGCATTTTTCAAATTGATTGTTGAAGAAGCTGGGTTTGGATACAAACTGATATTGTCAAGTTGATTTTGGTTTACGCCCAAAAGACCGTTGCT
>JAGQYY010000041.1:13372-23008 GCA_020435825.1 Aequorivita sp. | reverse complement strand
AAAGAGCCTTCAATCAAACTCAAAACTGCTCATTTTCGCTTCAATCAAAAAAGTCAAGATGACTTCATAATGAATAACGGGCATGTATAGTTAAGCTGGCGACATTTTTTTATTTTAAGATGGTGACAACTAATTTTTTGACTTCGAAAATTAATTAAAAGCAGTCAACACTAATAAAGGGGGTCGGTTCATTTACTTGTTGTTTTTATCCTTATAGAAAATCAAATCCTCCTATTGTTTCCGCTAAATCTTTTGGTGTCATTTTGTGTTTGGCAACGTGGTCAAGGTTTGCACCGTTTTCTATTAATAGGTTTACTAAAGTGTGGTCGCGTTCTGAAGCAAAAATTGCTCTCCAAAGCGGCGTGTTGCCGTAGTTGTCCTGCACTTCAATGTCTGCGCCTTTTTTAATAAGTTTTTTTGCACAACCAACTGTTTTTTGTTGGGCAGCGAAATGAAGGGCAGAGTCGCCATTTCTATCTTGATGATTAACATTCGCGCCATTATCAATTAACCAATTCAATAGAGTTTCATTTCCATAAAATGTCGCCCAAATCAACGCAGTACGCAAATAACTGTCACGGGCATCAACCCCAACTTCTTTTAGAAGAGTTTTTACTTTATCATTTTCATGATTTTGTATGTCAAATGTCATTGATTCAACACGCGGATCTGATTTGTTTGGTCTACCAGCTCTTGCCATTTTTTCTTTTTGTTGACTAATGTTCTGTTGTTTTATTTTAAAGTCAGCCTAGAATGCCTTAAAACATGCCAATAAACGAGTAATACAATTGCATTTATTCCCAACATGCCAGTGTTAAATATACTCTTTTTTTTCCACTGTCAAACTATTTAAATTTTACCAATCTCCCTCGTAATTCTATCCGTTTTGGATGGGCGAAAATTGTTCTTTGGTAGTGTAAAATATCTTCAAATGTAAGCTTGCGCTAGCAGCGGTCTCAAAGTATTTCAATTCGAAGTTTTGAATTATTTTCAGAATCGTAATTTAGTTGATTAATTATAGGAGGAAGCCCTAAAAGAAGCTAGGCAGCATTGGAAAAACCTGCGTTGGGTTTTTTATGCTAAACCCAACTAGGTTTATGGAGATTTGCATGCCTAAGGGTTTACGGTATCTTCTATGTTTATTGACCTTTGCTTGTTTTTCATAATCATGCACATGGATGGTTGCAGCCAATAGCACTTTTTTGCCGAAACTTTGTGTAACAATTCCTTTTTCCTTTAATTATTCGATGCCTAAGAGAAAGTGCCATGGTATCCTACAATCGTATCGTATTGACTCAAAGATTTGATTTTCGCGCAATACAATATTTTTCGATAAAATGCTAATAAATTCCGTTTAAATACATTTCAATCTATTTTTTTTAATATATTTGATATGGTTTAATTAAATATTAAATTATATTAAAAAAAAGCTGTATATATATAATTATATAGTCAATAATCAAAAAAAAATATAACAATACAGTTAATATATTAAAAATACATAAATAAGCATGAAGGCTATATTTTTATTGATTTTATGTTTTTTTAACATTTTTATATATGCGCAGAATAAGGAACAAGAAAAAAAGTCTGTACGTATAAAAATAGTATGGCTTCCGGTCTTGGCCTCTAGTCCTGCCAACGGCTTTATGTATGGTGTGGCGCCATCTTCCAATTGGCTCATGGGAGATGAATCCAATACAAGTTATTCCAATGCATTGGGTTCTATTGTGTTTACAACAAAGAGCCAGTTTCTGTTCACTTTTAAGGGAACAATGTTTTTTTCTGGAAACAAAAGCCTTATCATGCAGGACATACGCTATTTTAAGACTTCCCAGCCCACATTTGGTTTGGGCACCGGCCCTTCCACTTCAAAATTGGCGAGCAATGGTTTTGAGTATGAAGATGGCAATTACAGTACGGGGATAGATGAGGGGCAGATGATGAAATTCAATTTTTTGAGAATCCATGAAACCTATTTAAAACGCATTGATAAAAGAGGGCTGTACGCTGGTATTGGGTATCATCTGGACATCCATCAAAAAATAGAAGACCAGCTATTGGTGCTGGATACAGTGCCACCTGTTATTACAAGCAGTTATGCGTATGCCGTCAAGAATGGCTTTAACCCAAAAAAGTATACCCTCTCTGGCCTTTCGGCAAATATACTGTACGATACGCGCGACAATACAGTAAGTCCGTATAAAGGGATGTACGGTTTGGTAACATTTAAATTTAATCCCGAATTTTTGGGAAGCGACAAAAACTCCAGCACCTTGTGGGCGGAGTACCGTACCTATTTCAGCCTAAAGAAAGATAGGCCAAAAAATTTGTTGGCTTTTTGGGCCTATGGAAACTTTGAGCTTGGCGGCACACTGCCCTATCTCGATTTGCCAGCCCTTGGTTGGGATCAATTTGGGCGATCGGGCAGGGGCTATCCGCAAGGCAGGTTTAGGGGGCAGGAGATTCTATATTCTGAAGTCGAGTGGCGGTTCCCGCTGCAAAAGACAAAGGAAAAATGGGGAGCGGTGCTCTTCTTGAATGCCAATTCTGCCACCAATAATGATGCGGGCATTGGTATGTTCAAATATATAAACACAGGATATGGTGCGGGCGTTCGTTTTTCGTTGAATGAGAAATCTCGAACCAACCTGTGTTTGGATTATGGCTTCGGGAACTATGGAGCACACGGATTTTACCTGAGCGTCAACGAAGTGTTTTAAAAAAAATCTTTTTAGAAAGAAAATTATGAGTCGCAAATGGAGATAAATTTAGGCAATAACGAATAATCATGAAATATTACATTACCTATGAAAACCTTAGTGGCGCATATCGCTTTAACGATATATGGTTTACTATTATGAAGGTTATCAAAATCACTTGTCTTTCTATTCATTAATAAAAAAACCACATCGTATTCATTTAAAAAAACCAACCAATAACCATAAAACTATAAAAACAATGAGAAAATTTACTCTCTGCCTAATTGCCCTTCTTACGGTTGCGATGGCAATGGCACAAAACAGCAAAAAACCGAACATTTTGATTATTTGGGGAGATGATATTGGGATGTGGAATGTAAGTGCCTATCACCGAGGAATGATGGGTGGTAACACGCCCAACATCGACAAACTCGCCAAAGAGGGAATGATTTTCATGGATCATTACGCCCAGGCATCATGCACAGCGGGAAGAGCCGCTTTTATGCTCGGCCAGCATCCGTTGCGAACCGGTTTGCTCACCGTAGGAATTCCCGGGGCACCACAGGGTGTACAAGCCAGCGATCCCACGATTGCTGAATTGTTAAAACCGTATGGGTATGCAACAGGACAGTTTGGGAAAAACCATTTTGGAGATCGTGACGAATACCTGCCAACCATGCATGGATTCGATGAATTCTACGGAATTCTGTACCATTTGAATGCTGCACAATATCCTGAACAGTACGATTACCCACCTGAAGAAGAAGCCAAAAAATGGGGCTTTGCAACCAGAGGGATTATCCATTCAAAAGCAGACGGAAGAGGCGGACAATCAGTACAAGATTTAGGGTCTTGGGGAACTGAAGTGCAACGGCATCTGGATTCGGACGTGATGAAGGAGTCCATGCGTTTTATGCAAGAGGCTGTTGATGATGGCAAGCCATTTTTCGTGTGGCATAATTTCATCAGGATGCACTATCCTACACACCAATCTCCCGAGTGGAAAGACAAAACAGGATATGGCGTATATGCTGATGGAATGGCAGAGTTGGACCACAATGTGGGCGAGTTAATTAAACATCTGGAAAAATTAGGCGTTGCAGACAATACTTTTATTATGTTCGCTACCGATAATGGAGCCGCAACACACTCTTGGCCCGATGGAGGAAACCAACCTTTCCATGGTGAGAAAGGTGCCGGTGGTTGGGAAGGTGCGTTTAGAGTTCCCGTTATTATAAAATGGAAAAACCATGTTCCCGAAAATGTTTCTACCGGAGAATTTATGTCAATGGAAGACTGGATGCCTACGCTTTTATCAATCTGCGCAGGAGATAAAAACCTAAAAGATGATTTATTAAAAGGCAAAAAAGTAGGAAATAAAACCTTCAAAAACCATTTGGATGGTTACGATCAAAGCGATTTGGTTTTAAACAACGGAAAGTCAAAACGTAAAGAATTTTTATATTTTACTGAAACCACCTTCCACGCTGTACGCTATGGAGATTGGAAGTTTATGTTCCGCGATCAAGAAGAATGGTTTCAATCGCCCCAACAAAAATTATCTACCCCCATCATTACCAATCTTAAGTTAGATCCTTTTGAAAGAATGCAAAAAGCAAGAGGTTATGGAGAGTGGCAAGAACAACGATTGTATATGAATGGAGCAGCGGCAAAGGTATTGGGTTCATTTATTGAATCGTTGAAAGAGTATCCGCCATCCCAGGAAAGCAACACCGTTCAATTGGGAGATGCTTTTGACCTTTTGAGCCGGGCACCATCAAATTAAGAATAATTAGAAAAGGTTACCCTATTCTTGGGTAATCTTTTCTGTCTTTTTTCAAAACTTGAATCAAGACAAATGAAAACGAACTACCCTTAATTAGCACATTATTTTTATGGGGTGTAAACAAATCATGGAGCCCTTGGGGCCATATATCCATTAAACGGGCGTTGAAGGCTTATCTGTAAACCACAAACATATTTTATGAAAAACAAACATATCATTTTCCTGGCCATTGTAGTACTGTGTGTTTTTTCCTGCAAGCAAAAACAAGAAAACCCGCCCATTCAAAAAGATCCCCTGCCGTCCTTTAATGATGTGCAGTCAAAAGCCAACATCATGGCTTTTGTGCAATCGGTTACCGATTCAACCAGCAGTAATTATGTAAAGCCCATAGATCGAATAGCCTGTTTTGATAATGATGGCACACTGTGGGCAGAACAACCGTTGCCCTCACAACTGTTTTTCGTTTTTGATAAGGTAAGGGAGATGGCACGATCAAACCCAAAATATGCTACGGAAAGTCCTTACAAACAAGTTGTTGAAAATAATCTGGAAGAGCTATTAAAGCAAGATAAGGACAAGTTGGTAGCAATGATCGGCGAGGTCGATTCGTTGTTTTACCCAAACTATAAAGAGACTGTAAATTCATGGATTGATACCGTGCAGCACCCTGTTCTTAATCGGCCGTACGCTTCAACCGTATATCAACCCATGATAGAATTGCTGGACTATCTTAGGGCAAATCAATTTACCGTTTATGTCGTGTCTGGAGGAGGTGTCGCATTTATGAGGGCTTGGCAGCCGGTTATTTACGGTATTCCTGAAAATAATATTATTGGCTCTACTTTTAAAACAGAAGCTGTTCAAAAAAATGATTCCATTGCCGTTGTGCCCACCTCGCAATTTGATTTTTATGACGACCATATGGGAAAAGTCATCAATATTCAAAAAACCATTGGTAAAAAGCCCATCATGGTAGTGGGCAATTCCGATGGTGATCTGGAAATGATGGAATATGCCTTTACCAACAATCCGCATCCTACGTTTATGCTATATGTAAACCATACCGATGGCGAGAGGGAATTTTTATACGACGAGAAAACCATAGCCGGAAAGTTGGTAAAAGGAAAAGAAGTTGCCAAAAAAAATGGTTGGACGATTATTGACATGCGAAACGACTGGAAAACGGTTTTTCCTAATTAGAAAAAGTTTATTTTGCCCGTAGCTGTTCGTTTTTTAGAATTTAAAATAGGGAAACTGCTCGCCGTCATGGCTTTGTTGTGGGCAAGTACAATCCAATCGCAAGAAAATTATTTTACAACGGTAAGTGTAAAGAAGTTTATAATGGAATCGCATAAATGGCAGATTAATATTGTCGGCCATTGGAAAAAGTTTCATTCAAATGAAGGTTGGAACCGTTTCGGGATAGACCTAAATACAAGGCGGATATTAAACCAATGGGATTTGCATGGAGGCGTGGTATCCAACAATACCATAGATAAATCGGAACCGGATTATTGGGAGTTGCGACCTTGGTTGGGTATTGGCCTTACCAATACTATATACGGGCCATTGCAATTTAAGCAAGGGTTTAGGTTTGAATGGCGCAACTTGATTTTTTCTGAAAGTTCAAACAACAAGATAACAACACGCTATCGTTATAAGCTGGAGCCTTTTTGCGAACTTAAAAACCAATGGCAGGTTCACACAAGTTACGAATGGTACATTTTGCCGAATAAAGATTTGGGAACCCGATTTGTCAACTCTGGCGAGTGGGGCTTGGGAGTTGCCAAAGCATATCCAAAGTTTACCGTTTCGCTTAACTACATAAAAGAATGGTACAACAAGGAATTTCAGCCGGATGCAAGCAATGGAAATACACTAGCGCTGACAGTCGCTTTTTAATCTTGGAGTCCAAAAATAGCTTCAGGTAACAACAAACGGCACATTTGGTTTATGTATATTTAAGTATGAAAAAAAACACAAGCATATCTTTTTCGATTTTATCGCTATGTATGGTTTTAGCATCCTGCGGAAACCAACAGGGCAAACCACAAAACCAGCAAATGGCCGACAACCATTATTGCTATGTCCCTTCCGATTCGCTTTTGGGCAGGCAATATTTGGATCGTAAAATATTAATGAGCATAGACAGTATAAAGCCCAATGGCCAGCTATTGAACGATACAACCAATATGGTGCTCATTAAGGGAGGTGTTTTTGACATGGGCGCAGACATGCCCCAAGATGCTTCCGGAATGCCGGCAACAGCTTTGCCGCAACCAGATGAGTACCCCAAGCATCCCGTTCAGGTTTCCGATTTTTATATGGACACACACGAAGTGACCGTAAAACAGTTCCTGGATTTTGTGAATGCCACGGGTTACAAGACCGTTGCCGAATATGATGTTGATTGGGAAGAATTAAAAAAACAGCTTCCCCCGGGAACACCAAAGCCCAGTGAAGATGTGCTAAAGGCAGGTGCCCTGTTGTTTCATTATGCGCCTAAAGGTACGCCAAAGGACAATTTAGGCAATTGGTGGTCTTTTGTTCATGGAGTAAACTGGAAAAACCCAGATGGCAAACACCCTAAATTAGATTCTATTTTAAATTTCCCCGTTACGCAAGTTTCTTGGTATGATGCCCTTGCCTATGCAAAATGGGCCAACAAGCGCTTGCCGACCGAGGCCGAGTTTGAATATGCAATGCGTGCCGGCAATAATAACACGATGTATCCTTGGGGAGATAACAGGGTTACGGATATTGCCAAACAAGGAAATTTTCTGCAAGGAGAGTTTCCTTATGAAAACACAGCGCAGGATGGCTTTATAAACCTAGCTCCAGCAAAAGCCTTTCCGCCCAATGGATATGGGCTGTACGACATTGCCGGAAATGTATGGGAATGGACGATGGATTGGTATGGGGCAGATTACTACGAAAATTTAAAGAAGAACGGTCAAGTTGCCATCAACCCGAAAGGGCCTGCAGAAACCAACGAGGTCTATAATTCGCAGGCTATCAACAAGGTAGTTAGGGGAGGGTCGTTTTTATGCAATGACAATTGGTGCTCGGGGTATAGAAATGCACGCCGTATGCGACTGAGCCCGGATTCTGGTATGCAGCACCTTGGTTTTAGATGTGTGAGGGATGTGCGTTAATCAGGTATGAAGCTATACGAAATAAAGAGAAATTATCAGCGATATAAAAATCAATTTATCAGTAGCATTAAAAAGAATGTAAAGAACTGGTGTGTTCCATTGCTCATAGGTATTATATTGATTTTTAACTCAATATGGACATTTGCCTCTCTGGTAGAATCATACTTGGCATTAGCGATTGTTTTTAGTATTGTTTTTGTTTTGGCAGGATTTTTAGAAACGTTTTTCTTTATGGTAAATAGAGAAAGTATAAAAGGTTGGTGGCGGGATCTAGCTTTTTGTATTATGACCCTCATTGTGGGAGTCTTTATTGGCAAATCCCGGGGTATCTATGCTAACACTTTCAATTTATGTAGAGTTTGTGCTTTTGTTCCGCTCCATTCCATCCATCGGGTTGGCATTGCCTTGTTAGATTCGCTTATAGCCATTAAGCCTGTCCTTTGGTTCAAAAAAGAAAAGTGGAAACTGATATAGGAATGATTTTGTATGGATGTATTGTAATAATAGATTATTTTTGCGTCCCTTAAACAAAATTAGATAATGAAAAAGACATTTGACGTACTGATAGAAATACCCAAAGGCAGCCGAAACAAATATGAATACGACTTCGAACTGAAGAAAATCCGTTTTGACAGAATGCTTTTCAGTAGTATGATGTACCCTGCTGATTATGGTTTTATCCCTGAAACCTTGGCGCTGGACGGCGATCCATTGGATGTATTGGTTTTAGGTGGTGAGCCTACCTTCCCCATGTGCGTAATGGAAGTAAAACCTATAGGCGTTTTCCATATGGCCGATGAAAAAGGCCCGGATGAAAAAGTGATTTGCGTTCCCATGTCTGACCCCATCTGGAACCAATTAAATGACCTAAAAGATGTAAACCCGCATTTAATTAAGGAAATAGAGCATTTCTTTAAAGTGTATAAAGATCTAGAGCACAAAAAAGTAGATGTTGAGGGCTTCGGCGATGTAAATGAAGCCATTGAGATTTATAGCCAATGCTTAAAACGGTATAAGGAAACACCAGAGGTCCAAGGGCATTTCAGTATTTAAAGTAAGATAAAATGCTAAAGGACGTATAGTGTAGCGGTTATGTGGAACTAGTTTTTTGTCTTACGTCATAGGTCTTATCGTCCTATGTCATTTTCTTGTTTCGTATCCCAAACCATTTCCCTATTTTTGCAGTCGCAAATTTGAAAACCAACTTAATTTAAAAATTTATGGAATCAATGATGATTTACGCACCAATAGTAATGGCGCTATTAGGCTTAATCTTTATGGCCGTTAAACGCTCATGGGTAATGAAACAAAACCCTGGCGATGGTAAAATGAAAGAAATAAGCGACCACATTTATGAAGGAGCCTTAGCCTTTCTTAATGCTGAATACAGACTACTTGCTGTATTTGTTGTTATAGTTAGTATTGCTTTGGCAGTTGTTTCATTTGTTGTTCCAACAACACATATATTAATAGTAGTTGCATTTATATTCGGTGCTATATTTTCTGCGCTTGCCGGAAATATGGGGATGAAAATAGCCACCAAAACAAATGTTCGTACCACACAGGCTGCGCGTACAAGCCTTCCAAACGCACTTAAAATATCTTTCGGCGGTGGGACCGTAATGGGGCTTGGGGTTGCAGGTCTTGCAGTATTGGGATTAACGGCATTCTTTATTTTCTTCTTCCATGTCTTTATGGAAGGTGTTTGGACAAACACGATGGATATGACCATTGTTCTTGAAACATTGGCAGGATTCTCTCTTGGGGCTGAGTCTATTGCATTGTTCGCAAGAGTAGGTGGTGGTATTTATACAAAAGCTGCTGACGTTGGTGCCGACCTTGTGGGTAAAGTTGAAGCCGGAATCCCGGAAGACGATCCGCGTAATCCGGCAACAATTGCCGATAACGTAGGTGATAACGTAGGTGACGTTGCGGGTATGGGTGCCGATTTATTTGGTAGTTATGTAGCAACAGTACTTGCGGCGATGGTTTT
>JAGQYY010000041.1:7680-13272 GCA_020435825.1 Aequorivita sp. | reverse complement strand
GCCTTGAATATCGGGAACTGGGTTTCTATAGTTTTAGTGGCAGTTTCGTGTTTTGTACTTGTAAAATGGATGCTTCCTGGAACTATGAATATGAGTTTCTTTGGCGAAGGACTTCAAGAAATTTCTTCAATAAGAGTGTTTTATGCCACCTTGGTAGGTTTGGTTGTTGGTGCCGTAATTTCATCGGTAACTGAATATTATACAGGTTTGGGTAAAAAACCAATCCTTAAAATAGTTCAGCAATCATCAACTGGTGCCGGAACTAACATTATTGCAGGTTTGGCAACAGGAATGATTTCCACATTCCCTTCAGTATTGCTTTTTGCAGGTGCTATCTGGGCATCGTATGCTTTTGCTGGCTTTTATGGTGTTGCTCTTGCAGCTTCTGCAATGATGGCTACAACAGCCATGCAACTTGCGATAGATGCTTTCGGACCTATCAGTGATAACGCGGGAGGTATTGCCGAAATGAGCGAGCAAGAACCAATTGTTCGTGAACGTACCGATATTTTAGACTCTGTTGGTAACACAACTGCTGCAACCGGAAAAGGTTTTGCAATTGCTTCAGCTGCATTGACTTCCTTGGCGCTATTTGCCGCTTATGTAACCTTTACAGGAATCGATGGAATCAACATCTTTAAAGCTCCTGTTTTAGCGATGCTTTTTGTGGGCGGTATGATTCCCGTAGTGTTTTCTGCCTTGGCAATGAATGCCGTTGGAAAAGCTGCTATGCAAATGGTGAATGAAGTAAGACGTCAGTTTCGTGAAATTCCTGGAATTATGGAAGGTACTGGTAAACCGCAATATGATAAATGTGTGGCTATTTCTACCAAAGCTTCTTTAAAGGAAATGTTGTTGCCAGGTATTATGACCATTGGTTTTCCATTGGTTATTGCTTTCGTTCCAATGATCTTCGGAATGAACAATACAACAATTGCTGAAATGTTGGGGGGTTATATGGCTGGTGTTACCGTAAGCGGTGTGCTTTGGGCTATTTTCCAAAACAACGCTGGAGGTGCTTGGGACAATGCTAAAAAATCTTTTGAAGCTGGAGTAATGATCAATGGCGAAATGACCTACAAAGGAAGTGACGCACATAAAGCAGCCGTAACCGGGGATACTGTTGGAGATCCTTTCAAGGATACTTCAGGGCCATCAATGAACATTTTGATAAAACTTACTTGTTTGATCGGTCTTGTAATTGCTCCAATCCTTGGAGGCCATACAACAGATGCAATGGCAACTGAAACCTCTTCAGAAGAAGTTTACTTTATTGATGCCGATGGAAATAAAACTATCCTTACCGAAAAGCAGGTTGAATACCTTGAAAACGGTGAAAGCAGTACTATTGAAGAGGGTGAAAACCTAAAAAATAAAACCGAGACCGTGGTTGAAATGTTGAAAAACGACAACAACGATCAAGTAACTGCAAATGTTACAATTATAAGAACAGTTGACGGTGTTGAAACAACCGAAACAAAAACCTTCACTGGAACGGAAGAAGAAGTGCGTGCCCAATTGAAAGATGTAGATGGAATAAAAATTAAAGTGAAGGATAAAGAATAAATTTCTTTTATATACAAATAATAAAAACCCTGCCAATTGGCAGGGTTTTGTGCTTTATAAAAGTATTGAATTTACCTTTTTAAGGAATAGTATTTCTAAAACAACCCATGAAGCTCCGCATCTATCTTGTTGATTACCTGGCCTAAATGCTCTGGGTCATCCACAAAATTAATATTGTCCACATCAAAAATAATAAGGTTTCCTTTGTTGTAATCATGTATCCAAGCTTCGTAGCGCTCGTTCAAACGGCTTAGATAATCAATACTGATAGAGTTTTCATACTCGCGACCGCGTTTGTGTATTTGGTTCACCAAATTTGGGATGCTGCTGCGCAGATAGATAAGCAGATCGGGCCCTTCGGTAACGCTTTCCATTAAATCGAAAAGTGAACGGTAATTTTCAAAATCGCGGTTTGTCATCAAACCCATGGCGTGTAGGTTTGGAGCAAAAATATAGGCGTCTTCGTAAATAGTCCTGTCTTGAATTACGTTTTTTCCTTTTTCGCGAATTTCAAGAATCTGGCGAAAACGACTGTTCAAAAAATAGATTTGAAGATTAAAGGACCAACGCTCCATTTGGTTGTAAAAATCGTCCAAATAGGGGTTGTCTTCTACATCTTCATAATGGGCTTGCCATTTGTAATGTTTTGCCAATAAACGGGTAAGCGTGGTTTTTCCGGAACCTATGTTTCCTGCAATTGCAACGTGCATAGTTATTCTTTAATTGGGAGGGTTAGTTTAAAAGTGTGCAAATTTTCGCCGTCATAAATATACAGGAAATCATTGGTAAGCTGCAAGTCCTTAACTTTTATTTCGGGCAATTTCAGCTGCACGGTTGTGTGGTCCACAATTTCGTTCCGTCTGGCAAAGTCTGGAAGGTAATAAAGTACGTTTTCCTTTAAAGCGACCAGATTTTCATTTTGTTGAATAATTTTTTCATAACCTTCCGAAGGTACTTCATTCAAAATACTTCCATAAATATTGAAGGCGCAAAGTTTTCTTTCAGTCAAAGTGAAACAATAATTAAAACTACTGGCCTGTGATATCAATTTCCCCGGAAAGGGTTGTGAAACCACCGTCTGCAATTTGGAGCCGTAATTGTAAAGTTCCAATTGTTGGGTATCCACATTAAAAAGCCAAAGGCTCTTATTGCCAGCATTAGTAGCTGTGCTCACGTTCAAAAACTGGGGGAGATTATTGAAATTGATTCGCTGTATTTCGCTCAATTTGTTGTCCAACAAAACCACAGTATTCGTATCCTGAAAAAACACGACCACTTTTAGCGGATTAATAATATCTACTGAAGTTATACGTCCCAATTGCAAATCATTAAAAAGAAAGTTGCCGTCTGGCCCTTGTTTGTTTATTACTCGGTCTTTTATGAAATAACTGTTTTTATAATTGTCCAAACCTATAAACCTATCGGCTACAAGCGGAACCTTGCTCACACGGGCAAGACTTTGCGCACTACCCAACTGGCAAATAAAGAATATAATGAGAAAAAAATGCTTCATAGAATCGGCAAGTTACAAAATGAAGGTTTTATTTGAACGAAAAATAATGTAACAGATTATAAACTTGGTTCGTATTAGCGTTAGAGGAAAATGATTTGTTCAAACAATTTAAATTATGGGTCACGATAGCTTAAGCATTGTTTAACCTTACTTAAAGCCATTCATGCATATTTATATCTTTCAAGAATTTCAGAAGCTGCGTTTAAGGAGATAGTTAAGTTTTTTTTGGTTGATTTAAACGCCACTCGAATTAGTCAATAGACCAATCTGAAAGAAATCGAATTTAGATATAACTATAAAAACAAAAATCTGTATAAATTAGTCATAGAAAACTTACGGAATAATCCGCTTTAGTTGTTATGGCCCAAATTTAATATAACGTTTTTTATGAAACTATGTATTTAATCCGTTACATTAACATTTTGCTGTTTTAAATGTTTTAATTGCGTTCTGCATAAACCAAGTAATAACGCGGGGTAATCCTTCGAAGAATGGGGCGTATGCCAATTTTTTTTACGGGATTGGTAAACTTTTCACTTTTCACAATCCGCCAACCGGATTTCTCTAGCAGCCAATCAAATTGCCAATCCTCAAACTCGTGATAGTGACGGTCCCATTTGTCGGTTTCACTTCTATAGGCCGAAGCAAACCACAATTTTAAAGGTACGGAAGCGACCAATTTTGTAGCCCGAATATCATTTAAAACGTTGAAAGGCGAAACCAAATGCTCAAAGATTTCAAAAGCGGTAACCACGTCAAATTCTTCCGTTTTTACAACGTTCGTTGCTAGATCGAGATCTTCGCCTTTGGTATTTGTAACATCAAAACCTTCTTGTGCGAGAATTTCAGAGAAAGGATTGGGAACCCCTAAATCAAGAATTTTTTCTTCTTTGGAAATTACCTCATTTAAAAAGCGAAGTGTGTGTTTGTATCTTTTTTTGGGAAACTTGCCTTCGTACATTTTTTCAATTCTGAATTCTGAGTTCTGAGTTCAGAACTAATTAAACTCTATAAACTATCGTATTAATATTCATGCCGGCACCAACACTTGCAAAAATAACAACATCACCTTGCTGGATGGAATGTCCTTTCAGTTCTCCATTTAAAACCAAATCATATAGCGTTGGAACAGTTGCTACGCTGCTGTTGCCCAGTTTATCTATGCTCATGGGCATAATTTTTTCGGGAGTGGTTTTATTGTAAAGTTTGTAGAAACGATTTACGATGGCTTCGTCCATCTTTTCGTTTGCCTGATGGATAAATATTTTTTTCACTTCATCAATTCCAACCCCGCTTTTGTCCAAGCAGGTTTTCATGGCATCTGGCACATGGTTTAATGCAAATTCATAAATCTTTCTACCGTACATTTTTATATAGCGGCGGTTGTCTTTTTTCTCCAGATTATTACTTTCACCAAAAAAGATGAAATGAGCCTCTTCAAAAGCATAAGTTGCACTAAAATGTGAAAGAAAACCGCCAGCTTCGTCAGTAAGTTCAACTACCGCAGCACCGGCTCCGTCACTGTAAATCATTGAATCCCGATCGTGCGGATCCACCACACGGGAAAGGGCCTCTGCGCCAACAACCAAACATTTTTTTGCCATTCCTGCTTTTATAAAAGCATAGGCTTGAACCATTCCCTCGATCCATCCCGGACAGCCAAAAAGTAAATCATAGCCCACGCAAGTTGGGTTTTGGATTTTGAGCTTGTGTTTTACTCGGGTTGCAATACTGGGCACAGTATCACTTTGAACGGAGTCGTGCTTAACATCGCCATAATTATGCGCCACGATAATATAATCGAGTTCTTCTTTGTTAATCCCGGCATTTTTGATGGCATTTTCAGCAGCAAAAGATGCAATGTCTGAAGTAGCTAGTTTTTTTGGAATATATCGTCTTTCGCGAATGCCCGTAATAGCTTTAAACTTTTCGATTATTACAGTATTTTCATTGCCAAATCGGGTGCCGTCCTCATTGTAAAAATGATGGTCGCCGAAATGCTCGTTCTTGGCAACCTCACTTGGAATATAACTGCCTATGCCTGTTATTTTGACATTCATAAATTGAAAAGTTTCGTTAAAAGTACAAAAAGCTTTAACAATTCAGAATTGTTACGCTTCCATATAAGCTTCAATTGGGTTACAGGTGCATATCAAATTTCTATCACCGTATGCCTCATCAACTCTGCGTATAGATGGCCAAAACTTATTGTCTGAAATGTGTTCCATTGGAAAAGCCGCTTCCTGTCTGCTGTAAGGGAAGTCCCAAGTATCAGCGGTTAACATTTCCAACGTATGTGGTGAATTTTTCAAAACGTTGTTTGGTTCGTCTTTTTCAGCGGCTTCAATTTCTTTTCTGATTGAAATCATTGCGTCACAAAACTCATCCAAAGCCATCTTGCTTTCGCTTTCCGTAGGCTCAATCATCAAAGTTCCTGCAATTGGAAAGGAAACCGTTGGCGCGTGAAAACCGTAATCCATCAATCTTTTTGCAATATCTGTTACTTCAATTCC
>JAGQYY010000041.1:0-7581 GCA_020435825.1 Aequorivita sp. | reverse complement strand
AACTTCGTAATGGCCGTTCAATCTTTCTTTAATATAGTTTGCGTTTAAAATAGCGTTTTGCGTAGCTTTCTTTAAGCCATTCACGCCAAGCATACAAATGTAGGCGTAGCTAATAAGGCAAACCAACGAACTGCCATAAGGCGCTGCGGAAATTGCGGTGATAGCATTTTCACCACCTGTTTGAATTACTGGGTTTGAAGGCAAAAATGGCACCAATTGTTTTGCAACGCAAATTGGTCCAACCCCCGGGCCGCCACCTCCGTGAGGGATAGCGAACGTTTTGTGAAGGTTCAAATGGCAAACGTCTGCACCAATTGCGCCTGGATTGGTCAGGCCAACCTGAGCGTTCATGTTTGCGCCGTCCATATAAACCTGTCCGCCGTTTTCGTGGATAATACTGGTTATTTCGCGAATGGCGGATTCATAAACTCCGTGAGTTGAAGGATACGTTACCATCAAACAGGAAAGATTGTCTTTGTGTTTTATTGCTTGCGCACGAAGATCTTCAAGGTCTATATTTCCTTCATCTGTTGATTTTGTTACAACCACCTGCATTCCGGCCATCACGGCACTTGCAGGGTTTGTTCCGTGTGCCGAGGAAGGAATCAAGCAAATATTTCTATGACTTTCGCCGCGTGATTCGTGATAGGCACGGATAACCATCAACCCAGCGTATTCGCCCTGTGCACCACTATTGGGTTGCAAGGAGGTACCTGCAAATCCGGTAATTTCGGTAAGTTGTTTTTCCAGTTTTTTAAGAACAGTTTGATACCCTTCGGCTTGTTCCACGGGAACGAACGGGTGTATATTGCCCCACATCGGGTCGCTCAACGGAAGCATTTCTGCGGCGGCGTTCAGTTTCATGGTGCATGAGCCCAAGGAAATCATAGAGTGGTTCAACGAAAGATCCTTTCGTTCCAGTTTTTTGATGTAGCGCATCAAATCTGTTTCGCTGTGGTATTTATTGAAGACTTCCTGTTGGAGAAATGTGGTTTTACGGGCAACTTCTTTTGGGATTTTATTACCGGTTTCCAATTCAGTGATCTTTTGGAAATCCTTTTTAATGGCTTCGGAAAAGATTGCTAATATTTTGTTCAAATCTTTAACCGTCGTAGTTTCGTTAATTGATATTGAAACCGTTTCGTCATTCGGATAGTAAAAATTCACCTCTTTCGCTTCGGCCAAGAACTTGATTTTAGTAGCATCGGTCTTGATGGCGATGGTGTCAAAATAGGACTCATTTATTTGTTCAAAGCCCAGTTTTTCCAAAGCACTTTCTAGTGTTTGTGCGCCATTGTGTACCTTTCTCGCAATGTATTTCAAACCTTCCGGTCCGTGATATACCGCGTACATTCCGGCCATGACCGCCAATAGGACCTGTGCGGTACAAATATTTGAAGTTGCCTTATCGCGCTTTATGTGCTGTTCCCTTGTTTGAAGCGCCATCCGCAAGGCACGGTTGCCATCGGTATCTTTTGTAACGCCAATAATCCTTCCGGGAATGCTTCGTTTGTATTCATCTTTTGTGGCAAAAAAGGCTGCATGTGGCCCACCGTAGCCTAACGGAATTCCAAAGCGCTGTGTGGTTCCCACAACCACATCTACCCCAAATTTTCCAGGAGCTTCTAGCATTACCAGGCTTAAAATATCTGCTGCAACGGCAACTTTTATTTGGTTTTGGTTCGCCTTTTCAATGAAATTTTTATAGTTGTAAACCTTTCCGGTTCTGCTTGGGTATTGGAGAATTGCTCCAAAATATTCTTCGGAAAAGTCAAAATTTTCGTGATTGCCCGGAACCAATTCAATTCCAAGAGGAATAGAACGTGTTTCAAGCACGGAAAGCGTTTGTGGCAGCACTTCTTCCGAGACAAAAAACTTGGAGGCGTTGCTCTGCTTTTTTCCTTTCTCGCGAACGTTGTAAAGAAGTGCCATTGCTTCGGCAGCGGCTGTTGATTCATCTAAAAGTGAAGCATTTGCAAGCTCCATTCCGGTTAAATCGCTAACTACTGTTTGGAAATTAAGCAAAGCTTCCAGTCTTCCTTGCGCAATCTCCGCTTGGTATGGTGTATATGCCGTGTACCATCCCGGGTTTTCCAAAATATTACGTTGGATAACGGGAGGTGTAATGGATTGGTTATAACCAAGCCCAATGTATGTTTTGAAAAGTTTATTTTTTGTAGAAAGTTCGGTGATGTGCTCCAGATATTCCTGCTCACTCATCGCAGTATCCAGATCGAGTGCTTTTTTTAGCAGAATATCATCTGGAACGGTTTCGTAAATAAGTTGATCAATAGAGCTTACACCAATGGTTTTAAGCATTTCGGGAAGATCGTTTTCCCGTGGACCGATATGCCTTAAAGCAAAAGAATCTGTGTTCATTGATTTGCGATTGAAATTTAGGTGGCAAAATTACAATATTAAACGTGAAATAGCTCCTTTTTAAGGGTTTGAAAAGTATAATTTTTCAACTAAATAACAAGGTTGTAAACACTTTGGTTACTTTTGGGGGTATGAAGGTTTTATCCCGTGTTTTTGCATTTTATATAAACAGTAGCATTCACGTTGCTTTTGCGGTTGTGTCGCTTTTGGCAATTACCGTTTTGGAGTATGGCCTTACCGTTTCCTGGGAGTTGTGGAGCTTTGTTTTTTTAGGAAGTTTAACGGGTTACAACTTTGTGAAATATGCAAAAGTTGCCGGGCTGCACCACCGAAGTTTAACCAACTCCCTAAAAACAATACAGGTTTTTTCCGCAATTAGCTTTATTGCGCTTGTTTTTATTGCTTTTCGCTTGCCCATAAATGTTTTGTTGATAGCCGCGGCATTTGGATTGGCCACTTTTTTTTATGCAGTACCCTTTGTAAGGCATAAAAACCTTCGAAATTTTTCTAGCATAAAGATATTTATAGTAGCTTTTGTATGGGCAGGCGTTACGGTAATTGTGCCAATGGTAGCTTCTGAAACGGCTATTTCGGGTGATGTGTTGTTAACTTTTTTTCAACGGATTATGATTGTTTTGGCACTCATCCTGCCTTTTGAAATTCGCGATGTGCCTTATGATTCGCTCAACCTTAAAACTTTGCCGCAACAAGTTGGTATTCGGAATACAAAATTATTGGGCTTGGCTGTTTTGTTGTTTTGTTTGGTTTTTGAGTTTTTTAAACTCGATTCCGAAGTGGCTTACATTGTAAGTCTCTTGGTTTTTTGTGTGATTTTGGGTTGGATGTTAGTTGTTTCAAAAACTCATCAAACAAGATATTTTGCTTCTTTTTGGGTAGAAGGAATGCCTATAATTTGGTATCTGGTTTTTGTGCTTTTCGAACAACTTTAGGATTCGTTTCCATTGTTAATTTCCTGTTGAAGACGCTTTTTTAGCGATTGTTTTTCTTCAGGAAGGAGTGTTTTGAGGTTTGCAGATTTTATGGTTTCGGTAAGTTTTGTGTTTCGTTTGGCATGGCCGCGGCACAATCCACATATTAGGATGTGCATTTTCAATTTTAATTTTTCGAGGAAACTAGCCTCATTATATTGGCTCCTGTCACAAACGTGAACGGCTTCATCACACTTTAAAAAAAACTTCATATATTTTAATTAAACCAATTTTTCTCCAAACATTCGGCCATCGATTTTCGTGCTCGGTGAATTATTACCCAAAGGTTAGACGGCGTAATATTATATTCTTTACAAATAGCTTCGGTGTCAAAACCTTCAATGGTTTTCTTTTTAAAAATGACCGCTTGCTTTTCGGGAAGTTTATCTATACATTCCAAAATAGCTAGCCCCAATTCTTCATTTACCATAGTGTCTTCAGCGGTTTTGTCATAAGGATCAACTGCATTTTCTTCCAGCCAATCCCCTTCAGAATCATCGTCACGATAGGTAATATGAATCTCTGCCTTTCCTTTTTTTGAATTGATTTTACGGTAATAATCAATTATTTTTCGCTTTAAAATAGAAATAAGCCAAGTGCGTTCCGTAGCCTCGCCCTTAAAGTTTTTTTTCGATTTAAGTCCGGCCAAAAAGGTTTCAGAAATTAGGTCTTGCGCAGCTATATGGTCGTTTACCCTAACAATAGTATAATTGTAAAGGTAATCTGCGTATTTTTCAACCCACTTTTCGGGATTCAATAGTTCCAAAGGAATAGTTTTTAACCTATTTCAAAAATAGGGAAGTTTTACAAACATATACGGAATTACCTGCCTTTTAGTTTTTAGGTGGTTATGTGAAAATAGTTAAACTTTTATATTTTAAACCTAAATCCTGTAGATGTCTTATTTTTACAGAAATTAATCCTATATACTTCCCAATGAAAAAAATTATTACAGGAATTTTAATGTTCCTTTTATTTGCGTTTACTGGCTTTGCTCAAGAAGGCAATACTTTTTATGCCACAATGGATGCTGCCGATGCAATTACTTTTAAAACCCTCTATCCAGACGATATTGCAATTTTAGCAAGCAATGATAAGCAGGCTGCGGTGTTGCTTTCTGAAGAAGTGGCACATGCCATACACGACAATGTACGTACCCACGGTCCCGGGTATATATTCAGGGCTTCCGAAGAAAAAGCCGTTCAAGCCTTAAACCAAGTAGCAAATCGTGGCACACAAATAGATTATAGCATTACCGAAGATGCGTTTGTAAACGAGTGCCTGGATCTTGTGAATGGCCAGAACATTGAAGATGATATTTTAGAGCTTCAAGCGTACGGAACTCGATACCATACTAAACCACAAGCGGAACAAGCGGTTTTGAACCAACAGGCAAAATGGGACGCTATGATCGTGGCTGCTGGAAGGACCGATGTGCATACCCGCATCTACAACCACGTAAATACCCAGATGCCTTCTGTGATTTTAACTTTTGATGGTGCGAATACGCCAGATGAATTTGTAATTATTGGCGGGCATATAGATTCTACATCCTTTGGCGATAAAAACAATGCTCCGGGTGCAGATGATAATGCTTCGGGAATTGCTTCCCTAAATGAAATGGTACGTGTGTTATTGGAAAAAGACTTTGTTCCTAATAGAAGTATAGAAATAATGGCTTATGCCGCAGAGGAAATAGGCCTTGTGGGTTCAGCTGAAATTGCAGAGGATTATGCAAATCAAGGGGTGAATGTTGCAGCTTACGTACAGTTTGATATGACGGGCTACAATGGTTCCAGTAGCGATATTTATATTACTACAGATTGGTACAACAGCAATGAGCTGAACACCTATTTAACCGAATTGATGGATCATTACAACGACAACAACCCAAACAGTGACCACAATTTTACCTACGGTTATACAGAATGCGGTTATGGTTGTTCAGATCACGCAAGTTGGGCCAATAATGGTTTTGATGCCGCTTTTCCTTTTGAAGCAGCTATGGGACAGAACAATCCAAATATTCACAGTCCGGGAGACGTTTATTCCTTTTTTAACGAACCCGACCATTCCGTGAAATTTGCAAAATTGGGGCTGGAGTTTTTGATTGAAGCTGCCAAACCCCAAATTCTTTCGGTAGATGATTTTTCTGAAAATGCAATTCGTGTTTTTGTAAAAGACAAAACTTTGAATTACCGTTTAAACAATATTGTTTCCAGCGTTAAGAACGTGTCTGTTTACAGCGTAGCGGGACAAAGAATAATTTCTGACGAAATGAATGATGAAGCCGGAAGTATTGAACTTCAGCAATTTGCACAGGGTTTTTACATTGCGCATTTTACCTTGGAAAACGGCCACACATTCACCAAGAAATTTATATTGAATTAATAGTGCTGTAGGCGATAGGCTTTAAGCCGTATGCAAAAATTTTAAGGCTTCAGAAATTAAACATTCCTGAAGCCTTGTTTTTTATTGTAGTAACCCCGCACGTCTCAACAGTGCTTCTGGGTCTGGCTTTTGCCCTCGGAATTTTATGTATAGTTCCATCGGGTCCATCGTTCCGCCTTGCGAAAGCACAGATCCTTTAAACCTGTCGGCCACTTTTTTGTTGAAAATACCCTCCTGTTTAAACAAGGCGAAAGCATCTGCATCTAACACCTCAGCCCATTTGTAACTGTAATAGCCTGCGGAATAACCCCCTTGAAAAATATGCGAAAATGAAGTGCTCATACAATTTTCTTTCACGTCGGGGTAAAGTTGGGTGTCATCAAAAGCAGCAATTTCAAAAGCTTTTACATTTTTAATTCCCGAAGGGTCGCTGCCGTGCCAAGCCATATCGAGCATTCCAAAACTCAATTGGCGCAAGGTCGCCATACCTTCCAAAAAAGTAGCGGATTCCTTTATTTTTTCAACATATTCCATAGGGATTATTTCGCCCGTTTTGTAATGTGTGGCAAAGAGTTCCAAGGTTTCTTTTTCATAACACCAATTCTCTAAAATCTGGCTGGGCAATTCCACAAAATCCCAGTAAACACTCGTTCCCGAAAGACTAGGGTAGTGGGTGTTTGCAAGCATTCCATGGAGGGCATGTCCAAACTCGTGGAACAAAGTAGTTACTTCATTAAAGGTCAAAAGCGAAGGTTTGCTAGCGGTAGGCTTCGTGAAGTTACAAACGATGGAAATATGCGGACGGTCATTTTTACCATTTTTTATTTGCTGTGATTTATAGGAAGTCATCCAGGCACCATTTCGTTTTCCGGCACGCGGGTGGAAGTCTGCGTAAAAAATGGCAACCAACTCCCCTTCGTCATCTTTTACTTCGTAGGTCTTTACATCGGTGTGGTATTTGTCTATGTTTTGTACTTCCTCAAAATGAAGTCCGTAGAGTTTTTCTGCAACGGTGAAAACGCCATTAATTACATTCTTTAATTCAAAATAAGGCTTCAACTTTTCATCGTCCAGATTGAAAAGTTTCTGTTTCAATTTTTCGGAATAATATGCGCCGTCCCATTTTTCCAAATGATCAATTCCGTCAAGTTTTTTCGCAAAAGCGGTCAATTCCTCAAACTCCTTTCGTGCGGCGGGTTTTGCCTTTTCAAGCAATTCATTCAAAAATGATTTTACTTTTTCGGGTGTTTCGGCCATGCGTTCTTCCAATACAAAGTGTGCGTGACTTTTATAACCTAATAAATTAGCCCGTTTATGGCGAAGTGTTGCAATCTGCAATACATTTTGCTGATTGTCCAGCGCATCATTATGAAATCCTTTGGCGCCAAAGGCAATTGCCAGTTTTTTGCGCAGTTCACGATTGTCGGCGTAAGTCATAAAAGGCACATAACTTGGATAATCCAAAGTGAAAACCCAGCCTTTTTTTCCTTTTTCTTCGGCGGTTTGGGCGGCGGCTTCAATAACACCTTCGGGCAGGCCCGAAAGATCTTTTTCGTCTGTAATGTGAAGTCCAAACTTATTTGTTTCTGCCAGAACGTTTTCACCGAAAGTGAGGCTCAACTTTGAAAGTTCCGTGTCAATTTTGCGCAGTTCGGTTTTCTTTTCTTCGGAAAGGTTAGCACCATTTCTTGAAAAAGCCTTGTATTTTTTTTCGAGCAGCATTTGCTGTTCTTCGGAAAGATTTAATGCGTCCTTTTGACTGTAAACCGTTTTTATTCTTTTAAACAAAGCTTCATTTAGTAGTATATCGTTACTGAACTCA
>JAGQYY010000040.1:13788-23972 GCA_020435825.1 Aequorivita sp. | reverse complement strand
CTAAAACTTTTATATTAACTTTTAAACCTAATTTTATTATGAAAAAAATTACAATATTAATTTTTATGGGCATTTGTTCTATTTGTTTTAGCCAAAACAAAGCAACTAATGCCCCTGCGGATCAATTTTCGCAAACTGTCCAACTTCCTGCGGCTTATTATAATTCCACAGGGACATCAGTAGGAGAAACTACTGGAATAGCTTCCACAATTGAGAGAAATGATAATTTACGTGTTCCTTTTACCGGAACCTATTATTTCCAATCTCCAGATGCAATTGTTTATGACAACGGCCCCTACTTTAATGTAGCTGGTCCTCCAGACATTAGCTTCTTGCAAGATGCTTCATTGGGAATGAGCTTGTATGGATTTGGCGCTCAATTCACTGCTGGTAACAGTATGGCAGATGACGTTGTTCTTACCGATGACTATGATATTACTTCAATTGACGTTTTTGCTTATCAAACAGGATCTACTGCTCCATCTATTAATGCATTATACTTGCAGGTTTGGGACGGTGACCCAAGTGGGGGTGGTGCTAGCGTAATTTGGGGAGATCTAACTACGGATATTCTTGATACAGCTGTTGCAACGGATGCTTTTAGACAATTGGAAAGCGCGCCTGGTGATACCTCAAGAGAAATCCAAAGAGTTACTGCCAATACTACTGGATTATCACTAACTGCCGGCACTTATTGGATTGAATATTCTTTTGAAGGTACCGGTGCTTCAGGACCTTGGGCTCCTCCTATTGTAATTACAGGAAACGCTACTACAGGGAATGCACTTCAAAACCAATCAGGTCTTTGGGTAATTGCCGAAGATGGTGGAACGTTTACACCTCAAGGTATGCCTTTTGTAATGTATGGTGATCTTATAGGAGGTGGTACCGCATGTAATGAGTCCAATCCATCAAACGGATTTGAAAATGGCTATACTTCTTCAATAGATACCCTCCAACGTGTAGCTGCTGATTTAACTGTAGCAACTGGTGATAATATGAGCTTTAACAAAGCAACTGCCAACTTTATAATGCCCGATGGTGATACAATTTTATCTGCTGATGTTACTGTATATGCTGATGACTTTGGAGGACTTCCAGATCCAGGAAATGTAATAGCTTCTCAAACTGGTGTTGTTCCAAGTTCGCAAACAGTAATCGGTGATTTCCCTGCAGCTTCAAGTCTTGATGTTACTGAAGTTGTATTTGATCTTGCTCCGATTGCATTGGCTGGCCAAGCTGCATTTCCAACAACCTATTGGGTAGATATCAATGTTACTACTTCTGCCGGTACTGGTGGTCCAGGTTATTGGGAAATAACAACCGCAAGTATTGTGGGATATCCTGCTGTTTATTCAGCTGATGGTGGAGCTACATGGAATGTTGCTACGGGTGCTGACGATTTTGTTTATAATTTCGAAGGCGACTGTGACCCATTGGGTGTTTCTGAAAATGCATTGGAAGGTTTTGCTTATTATCCAAACCCAACTAGCGGAATCCTTTCTTTAAAATCTGTAAACAATATAGATTCAGTAGCAATCTTTAACTTGTTAGGTCAAAGTGTGATGAGCTCTAAAATTGGTGCTACCACTTCTAATCTTGACATTTCTGGTCTAACAACAGGAGCTTACATTATGAAGGTTACTGTTGAAGGACAGACAGGGACCTACAAAGTGTTGAAAAACTAATTTTTAGAATTTATATCCAAAGCCATCCACGAAAGTGGGTGGTTTTTTTTATATTTTTAACTATATTATTTTTAGAGTCAATCTTTTTTGAATATCTTTAGCCTTTAATATTAAAAATTTAACCTTTAAAACAAATTTTATTATGAAAAAAATTACATTACTATTAGCTTTTTTCATTGGATCCATTGGACTAATGAATGCGCAGAGCTCTTTTACGGGAATTAATACAAGCACACAAAATCCGGTGACAATTGAAAGTTTAATAACTAGACTTCAAAATATTGGAAATGTTGCAGGAGATATTAATGATTATTTTACCCCTCAAGAGCAACGTATGCTAAATGTGCATTACAATGGAATCCAGAATATAGCTCCAGTTGTAATCACACAAAGCAATACACAGACAATTGAGACTGGCGCTGAGATTGCTTGTGCATCTGGAACAAGCTTCCGAAACAATAATGCCTATAGAGCTTTTGATCTTCCTGGAGACTATGGTATTATGAACGGTTTGGAAGTTTCTGCTGTAGAATTTGCAATGGGTCCCATTTCAACTCCATCTGGTTTTCCAATAACTGCAAATATTTATTCTACAACTCCTGGTTCTTTTCCAGGTGGAACTTTGACTCTTCAAGGTACTGCTGTTTATACGGCAACAAATGCAGATTATGAAACTATGATTAACTTGCCTCTTTCAGCTATGATCCCTGCTGGAGAAGCAATGGTTATGGAACTTGTATTGGTAGATGATGGTACAGATACTAACTTTATGCGTTTTGGGTGTAATAATGATGGTGAAACAGGACCAAGTTATATTATGGCTCCTGATTGCGGTGCGAACACTCCAACTCCTTTATTTGACTTAGGTTTGAGCCAAGGCTATGTATGGAATGTTCTTGGTGATGATGAGCCAGGTGGTGGTGGTGCAGATCCAGCTGTAGTATTCGGTATCGATAATACAACCGCTAACTTGATAACATTTGATCCAGCTGATCCAGCTGCTTTTACAACTGTTGGGGTTTCTCCAGCTGCTGGTTTTGAAAACGCTGGTGCTATAGATCCTAACGATCTTGGAACTGCTTATGTTCTTGATAATGGCGGTGCTTTCTACAGCGTTGATCTTGCCTCTGGGGTCTATACCTCCCTTGGTAACATTGCTGCTCCCAACGGGGAAACTTGGGCCGGTGCGGAATTTGACCCTACCAGTGGAACATTGTACGCAATTTCTACTAACGTTGCAACATCAACACTATCTACTATTGACATAGGAGCTGCTACTGCTACTACAGTAGGCTTGACCGGTATGGCCGGTGGTATCTCATTAATGATTGATGAGAACGGTGATGGATACAGCCATGATATTGTTGATGATAACTTTTACTATGTTGATCTTGCAACTGGTACTGCTTCTATTGTAGGCCCGTTAGGTTTTGATGCTAACTTCGGTCAAGGTGGTACTTATATTAAAGGGGATGCGGGTTTTGTTTATCTTTCTGCTTTTGACAATGGTGCGTTCCAGTCACAGTGGAGAAGAGTTGATATTCTTACCGGAGCCTCTAGCGTAATAGATCTTTTCAACGGTGGTTCTGACCAAGTAGCTTGGACTTCTGCTAAAGGAGAAATCCTTGGGGTTTCTGAAAACGCATTGGAAGGTTTTGCTTACTATCCAAACCCTACAAACGGAGCGCTTTCTTTGAAATCTGTAAACAATATAGATTCAGTAGCTATCTTTAACTTGTTAGGTCAAAGTGTGTTGAGCTCTAAAATTGGTGCTACTACTACTGATCTTGACATTTCAGGTTTAACAACCGGAACCTACATTATGAAGGTTACTGTTGAAGGACAGACTGGAACTTACAAAGTATTGAAAAACTAAATATTTAGAATTTATATCAAAAGCCATCCACGAAAGTGGGTGGCTTTTTTTATTTAACTAACTTTGCGCAATGCAACGAATGTACTCTTTCATTATCCCCGTCTATAACCGTCCGCAGGAAGTTTTGGAGCTTTTGGAAAGTTTTGAAAAATTAAATTTTCACGAAGATTTTGAGATTGTATTGGTAGAAGATGGCTCCACGGAAACTTCTGAAAAAATTGTAGAACAGTTTTTAGAAAAACTTTCAATTTCATATTATTTTAAACAAAATTCCGGCCCCGGTGATTCAAGAAACTTTGGAATGAATCAAGCAAAAGGAGATTATTTCATAATTCTTGATTCTGATTGTTTGTTGCCCCCACATTATTTGAAAACGGTAGATTTATTCTTGAATAAAACATTTTATCATTGTTTTGGAGGTGCAGATGCTGCGCATGAGAGTTTCTCTCCTTTACAAAAAGCTATAAATTATGCAATGACCTCTTTTTTTACCACTGGAGGCATTCGTGGAAGTAAAACCAGTGTAAACTTTTTTGAACCCAGAAGTTTCAACATGGGGATTTCAAAAGAAGTGTTTGAGACGACAGGAGGGTATGCAAAAATCCATCCAGGGGAAGACCCAGATCTTTCCCAGCGCATTTTGAAAGCAGGTTATAAAACAACATTTTTACCCAATGCTTTCGTTTACCATAAAAGAAGAATTTCTTGGAGTAAATTTCATAATCAAGTGAAAAAATTTGGACTCGTTAGGCCAATATTAAACCAATGGCATCCTTCTTCAGCAAAAATTACATTTTGGTTTCCATCCTTATTTGTACTATTTGTAATTAGTTCGATACTGCTTTCTTTATTCTTCAATCCTTTATTTTTAATTCCGCTGCTCTTGTATTTAATGTTGATAGTGATTGATTCTTCAATAAAAAATAAAAGTATTTATATTGGATTGCTTTCCGTAGCTGCTGTATTTGTGCAATTTTTTGGCTATGGGATGGCTTTTATAAAGTCCAGTTTTTTTATAAATCTTCTGAAGAAAGATCCCCAGAAACAATTTCCCTCTTTATTTTTTAGTTAATTTTATTTACATTCAAAAAAAAGCTATGTCGAAGGGATTTTTTAAAAACACAAAAAACGCAAAAGTAAACCGTTTTCTGCTCTTTCTGCTGCTTGCTACAATCTTTTGGGTTTTAACAAAGTTCAGTAGAGAGTTTACTTCTACAATGACAGCTAAGATCAATTATGAAAATATTCCGGAGACAGCTGCGCTCTCAGAGAACAACATTCGATATATCACTTTCGATCTTGCCGCAAACGGTTTTGAAATACTATTCTATAAATTTAAAAAACCAACAATCGCTGTGCCTGTTGGAAAATATTATACTAAGGAAAAAGGAGACTTTAAAATTTCAAAGAATGAATTATTGCGAATGGTGTCCTCTAATTTTAATAGAAATTTAGATATTAAAAACCTTTCAGTTGATGAACTGAATGTACATTTGGACCCCATAGTCCTAAAAAAAGTTCGCGTTATCGCAAAGACGGCTATTTCTTTTAAAAATGGGTTTAAACCGATAGATAGCATAAAAATTGTACCGGATTCGATTACAATATCTGGTCCCTCTGGAAGTTTGAAGAATATGCAAACAATAGAAACAGAACTTATCTCCCTGAATGAAGTTGAAAAGAATATTTCAGAAACGGTAAAGGTTGTTAGTCCTGGAAACGAAATAGTTTCAATTAAACCAAATAAAGTTAAGGTTGAGTTGGTTGTTGCAGAATTTTCACAAGGTCAATACACTTTTCCTGTTGAGGTGGTTAACTTACCGCCGGATATGAACATTAAAATGGTTCCAGAATCAGTAACTATTACCTTTGATGTATCCGTAAACGATTTTAGTACTATTTCCAAAGAAAGTTTTAGATTGGTTTGCGATTATTCTCAGAGCAATAAAGATGAAAATTTTATGTTGCCATTTCTTGAGAAAAAGCCCCAGAACATATACAATGTAGTCTTTGAGCCCAAAAAGATCGATTTTTTTATCTTAAAATAATTCTTCAACTTCAAAAAGCAAAAGATATCCAAGTGAAAATAATTGGTCTAACGGGTGGAATTGGTAGTGGGAAAACTACGGTAGCACAGTTGTTTTCTGAACTAGGCGTACCTATTTATATTGCGGATATTGAAGCTAAGAAAATTATGGATTCCTCAAAAGTAATTCGCCGCAAACTTATTGCGTTATTGGGCGAAGATGCTTATTCAGGAACAAAGCTAAACCGAAAGTTTGTTGCCGATAAAATTTTTAATGACAAATTCCTTTTGGAAGCTGTTAATGCGGTGATTCATCCAAAGGTAGCGGCACATTTTAGAAAGTGGGTCTCGAAGCAGAAAGCTACCTATGTAATAAAGGAGGCCGCAATACTCTTCGAAAACGGCAGCTACAAAAATTGCGATATGGTAATCTTGGTTACTGCCCCCAAGCAAGTGCGTATGACTCGCGTAATGGCGCGTGATAATACATCAAAAACCGAAATTGAACAACGGATGAACAATCAATGGAGTGACGAAAAAAAACTAAAACTGGCAGATTTTATTATTGAGAATATTGACCTTAAAACCACTAAAAACAAGGTTGAAGCAATCCACAATTTATTGAGCTAATTATCTACACTGTAGCACTTCCTGTCTTTTGTTAACATTTGGTTAAATGAACGATTATCTAAATGTTAAAATCTTACTTTTGAAATATGAATAAAAAGCTATTTGTATTGCTCATAGCGCTCATGAGCCTTTCATTGTTAGGGATAGTATTTGTTCAAGGATATTGGATTTCAAACGCATACCGAACAAAGAACGACCAGTTTACAATAAATGCAAAACAAGTCCTTTTATCCGTTGCCAAAGAAATCAAACTGAGAGAGACTGAAGCATATTATCAGCTTTATATTCCGTATGTAGACAGCATTAAAGTTCCTGATAATGTAAGTTTTACTGAGTTAGCATATAAATATCAGAATAAAGCCACCAATGAAACCTATATTTTCACAGATGGCATTTTGGAACAGGACTATAAGCTTTCGTCGGGTCTTATTGATCCGGACGCAGATAGTATCCAGTTCAAAAAATTGACAAACCGAAAAACCAAAACCAGAATTTCTGATGGTATTGACGGTACCACTACCACAGAGACAGGTATGGTGTCCTTTTCAAGAATGAAGGATTATGAGCAGAAGCAGTTTGAAAGCTTTGTAAGCAACATCACTGCGCTTACCCCAATTTATAAACGAGTGAGCCCCGATGTAATAGATACATTGATTGATAATGAATTAAAAGAAAGAGGATTAAATTCAAAGTTTGAGTTTGCAGTTTACAGCAACAATCTTGAAACTAAAGTTAGGTCAAATAACTTTAAATATGATGAAGGAAGTACTTACGTAGTCCCTCTTTTTGATGTTGAAAATGAAACAAATTATGAGCTTTATGTAAATTTTTCGGAAAAAGAAAAATTGGTTTTGAACAGTATTTTGGGAATGGCAATATTATCATTGGTTTTTACGGCAGTTATAATTTTGGCTTATTCCAGTGCCATTTCTCAGATATATAAACAAAGGCAAATTTCACAAATTAAAAGTGATTTTATAAATAATATGACACACGAGTTTAAAACTCCCATAGCAACAATTAACTTGGCTTTAGATTCGCTTAAGAATCCAAAAGTGAAGGATAATAGGGAGTTTTTGGATCGCTATTTAGGAATGATTAGGGATGAAAACAAGCGCATGCACGCCCAGGTTGAAAATGTATTGCGAATTTCAAAACTTGAAAAAAATGAACTTGATTTGCCTAAGGAGCGTGTCAGTTTACAAAATGTCGTTGAAAATGCTATTTCGCACGTAAGTTTGATTGTGGAAGATAGGGGAGGCTATATTAAAACCCATTTCGGAGCGCTCCAATCTGCGGTTTTGGCAAACGAATCACATCTGACTAATGTAATTGTAAACTTGCTGGACAACGCTATAAAATATTCTGAAGATGAACCAAAAATTGATATTTATTCTGAAAATGTAAAAAACAGTGTCGTTCTCAAAATACGCGACCAAGGCATGGGGATGAGCAAACCTGTTCAGAAAAAAATATTTGAAAAATTTTACCGAGAGCATACCGGTGATATTCACAACGTAAAAGGTCATGGCCTTGGCCTTGCATACGTAAAGCGCATTTTGGAGGACCACGATGCCGAAATTTTCGTTGAAAGCGAAAAAGGAAAAGGCAGCACATTTATAATAAAACTACACTTAATATCTTAAAATTATGGAAACAGAAAACAAAAAAATCCTTCTTGTAGAAGACGATCCCAACTTTGGGACAGTACTAAAAGATTACCTTGCCATGAACGATTATAATGTTACTCATGCAAAAAACGGAATGGAAGGTTTTGAAAAATTTAAAAAGGATGATTTCGATCTTTGTATCCTTGATGTAATGATGCCATACAAAGATGGTTTCACATTGGCAAAAGAAATTCGTGAAAAAAACGAAGATGTGCCAATCATATTTCTTACCGCAAAAGCTATGAAAGAAGATGTGATGAAAGGCTATAAAGTTGGGGCAGATGATTACCTGAACAAGCCTTTTGACAGTGAAGTGCTTTTGATGAAAATTAAAGCTATCATTCAAAGAAAAGCCACTGATTCCATTGCAGATAGCAAACAGTTTGAGTTTCAAGTTGGTAATTTTCATTTGAATTCCAAATTGAGGTTTTTAACCTTTAACAAAGAAACCCCTATAAAACTTTCTCCAAAAGAGAACGAATTGTTACGTCTTTTGGCGCTTCACAAGAACGATTTGATGCCTCGTGAGCTTGCACTAACCAAAATCTGGAGAGATGACAACTATTTCACATCTAGAAGTATGGACGTTTATATAGCAAAGCTTCGTAAATACTTAAGCAAAGATGATGGTGTTGAAATAGTCAATATTCACGGCGAAGGTTTCCGTTTGGTAGTGAAGAACGAAGTGGAAAATTAGTATTAAAAGCTTAAGATAAGTGTAAAAGAACGCCTCTAAAGGGCGTTTTTTTCTTTTATGAAATTAATAATTGTGGAAGCATCCGTTTGATGGTTAAACCAGTGGATGTCTTCATTTTTTTTGAACCAGGTGTTTTGGCGTTTGGCAAAACGGCGTGTGTTTTTTTTAATTTCTGAAATAGCCTCCTCTTTTGAAAGATTTCCATCAAAATATTGGAAGAGTTCCCGATAGCCCACTGTTTGTAGCGCATTTTTTTCTTTGTGTACAAAAAGTGATTTCGCTTCCTCTATCAGGCCATTTTCAACCATTTTATCCACCCGAAAATTGATTCTGGAATAAATTGTTTCTCTTTCAGCAGTCAAACCAATAAAAATTGTGTCGAAATCTCTCTCTGTAGTTTCCTTCTTCAGAAAAGAAGAATATGGTTTTCCAGTAGCACGATAGATTTCCAATGCACGTACCAATCTGTGTGGATTATAAATATCAACTTTTTCAAAATACGTTGGGTCTGCTTTCTTCAATTCGTTTTGAAGTGTTTCGAGTCCTCTTTCGTTTAATTCAAAATTTAACTGTTCTCTAATTTCTGAAGGCACTTCAGGAAAAGTGTCTAAACCTTTCACCAGAGCATCCACATATAATCCCGAGCCACCTACCATTATAAGCAGCTTTTTCTTTTTAAAAATATCTGTTATCAAGGAAAGAGCATCCCTTTCAAAATCGCCTACTGAGTAATCCTCAAAAATACTTTTGTTTTGGATGAAATGATGCGGAATTGCTTCTAATTCTTCCTTTGAAGGAACCGCTGTTCCTATATTCATTTCCTTAAAAAACTGTCGCGAATCTGCCGAGATTATTTCCGTAGAAAAAGCCTGCGCAAGTTTTATCGCCAGTGCGGTTTTGCCAATGGCAGTGGCTCCCACAACACAGATAAGCAGCGGTTTTTTTAAAGACATTATGCTTCAGGATTATTTTCCGGATGCAATTCTTCACCACATTTGTGGCAAAATTTAGCATCATCCCTATGCTGCTGCGCACCACAATTAAGGCAAGCTTGGGTATTGACGTGAACATAATCTTTCCCCAATACATCTGCTTTGTCCATACTTTTAGAATATTCTGAACTAACGATGCCCGTGGGAACGGCAATAATGCCATAACCAAGAATCATAATAACAGTAGCCAATAATTGGCCGAGTGGAGTGGAAGGGGCAATATCACCAAAACCAACGGTGGTAAGGGTTACAATACACCAGTAAACACTTGTGGGAATGCTTTTAAAACCATGCTCGGGCCCTTCAATTATATACATCAATGTGCCGGCAATTACGGCAATTACGAGAACTGCAAAAAGAAAAACAAGAATTTTTGCTTTGCTGTTGGCTAATGCCCTCCGAAGTTTTGTAGCTTCGCCAATATAACGTGTAATTTTTAAAATTCGAAAAACTCTTAAAAGCCTCAACGCACGCACAGAAAGTAAAAAACTGCTTCCGGCGAAAAGAAATGACAAATAAAGAGGGATGGTAGATAAAAAGTCAATAATTCCGTAAAAACTGAAAATATAAGCTCTTGGTTTTTTTACCGTAATTATTCGTGCAAT
>JAGQYY010000040.1:0-13689 GCA_020435825.1 Aequorivita sp. | reverse complement strand
GTATTCAAAGGAGAAAAATATGGTAATGATCCATTCACCAATATAGAGTATTTCGTGATATTTGGCGTCAATTTCACTCACACTTTCCAACATTACCAAAACAATACTCAATAAAATAAGTATAAGCAAAACTATGTCAAAAAGCTTGCCCATGGGCGTATCTGCTTCATAAATGATCTCGTGAAGTCTGTAGCGCCAGGATTTTTTATTGGTTGGTTTCAATGTAAAATTTTTGAAAGTCAAAAATACGCAACTTTACGCTAATTACCTGTATCGGCTGAAAGGTTTACGGTTTTTAGCACGCTGTTTTTTCGAAGATAATTTTGAATAATATGTTGCGCATCACGATTGTTCTGCATAGGGTTGATGATGGATTTAAGAATTTCGGGATTGTTGATCTGATAGTTCAAATTGTAAAATCCATATCCTTTGTAAACTCCATTTTCAATTAAAACAACGGAGCGTTCTTCAATTTCCCTGCCTCGGTCTATGATAAGCATATTTTGGTTTTCATAACTACATTTCTCCAAAAATGCATTTACCCTATTGTTATAATCTGCAATCGGTTCCTTGTCTATACAAGCTCCGTAGCATTCCTTTATGGTATAATTAAAACATTGTTTTTTAGTATCATAAAGTCCTGTCAGCTTTTGGCAAAGTTGGTTTTCTTCAGTTATTTTAAAAAGAGATGATTTGGCTTGTTGATAATTGCTGAAAGTAGTTATGGCTTTTTTCCTACCGTCCGCTTTTTCAATTTTTAAGTTTATATAGCCTTTTTCATCTACAAAAGAATTAAGTTGATGGGTAAACAAGGTACGCCGCAGCGCCCTGTTGAATAAAGGTTTGTTCTGTTTGATTTCTTCAGATTCTTTTAGCAAAGCTATTAATTCACTTCCCGTTTTTTCAAATGTAACAGATTTCACTTCCAACTGAATTTTTTTAGACCTCTTATTGTCGTTGGTAAAGTGTTGCATCAATCTTTTTTTGATGTTTTTACTTTTCCCAATGTAAATTATTTCCCCGGCTTCGTTGTGCATATAATATACACCTGTTTCTGAAGGAACATTTTCAATAATGTCAAGAAGTTTTGGCTCTAGTTGTCGCTTTGGATCTTTACGAACGGTTTCAGTTATAATTTCTTTTGAAGTATCCTTTGCCAACAACATTTTAAAAAGCGCCACTGTAGCCTTGGCATCACCTTGCGCACGATGGCGGTCACTGAGCGGGATTCCCAAAGAGCGCACCAATTTGCCCAAACTGTATGAAGGCATATCTGGAATTAACTTTTTTGCGAGCTCAACGGTGCAAAGGGTTTCTTTTTCGTAGGCATAGCCCAAGCGGTCGAACTCGGTAGTGAGGATCCTATTGTCAAATTGGGCATTGTGCGCTACCACTACGCACCCATCCGTAATTTCGATGATGCGTTTGGCCACCTCATAAAATTTTGGAGCCTGCCTGAGCATGTCATTGTTAATGCCCGTTAGGTTCACCACAAAAGGTTGGATAGGCTTTTCGGGATTTATAAGACTTGAAAACTGGTCTACAATTTTGTGGCCGTCAAATTTATATATTGCAATTTCGGTGATTCCTTCCTCATTGTATTTTCCGCCCGTTGTCTCTATATCTAAAATTGCGTACATCCGTTTTATTGACTATTCTCTATTTTTTATTGAAAAAACCGCTGGCTGTTTATGAAAACCGGTTAGTTGTAATTTCTTTCACCAAAAATTGCACTGCCCACGCGTACCATATTACTGCCGTTTTCAATAGCAATCTTATAATCGCCGCTCATTCCCATGCTTAAAATCCTGAATTCAGGATTCAGGATTTTTAATCGGTCATATATTTTTTTCAATTTCTGAAATTCTTCTGAAATCTGTTTTTTGTCTTCAGTGAACGTTGCCATTCCCATCAAACCAACAATATTTAAATTTTGAAGCTTTCTATATTCTTCCGAAGCAAGGAGTTTCGCCGCATCCGCTTCGTTCATCCCAAATTTACTATCCTCTTCCGCAATTTTTATCTGTAGCAAACAATCAATGCTACGTTTGTTTTTTTCGGCTTCTTTGTTGATTTCTTTTAAAAGTTTCAGGCTGTCCACTGCATGAATTAAACTCACGAACGGTGCCATGTATTTCACTTTGTTGCGCTGCACGTGGCCAATCATATGCCATTCTACATCCTTTGGCATTTCCTGCCATTTGGCTTCCATTTCCTGGATTTTATTCTCTCCAAATGTACGCTGACCTGCGTTGTAAGCTTCCATGAGATCACTAACAGGTTTGGTTTTGGAAACTGCTATTAACGTAACATTATTGGGCAATTCTTTATTGAGTTTTTTTAAATTTTCTGAAACTGTCATTTTCTCTTTTCTCTTTTCTCTTTTTTTCTTCTTTTTTCAGAATTCGTATATAGTAACGCCGCTTCTTAGCTTCGGTTCAATATAAGTGCTTTTTGGGGGCATTTTTAAACCTTCGTCCGCAATCATTTTCATTTCTTGCGTGGTTACTGGCAACAAACCAAAACCAACAGCAAACGCACCTGAATCTACAACGGTTTTTACGTACGCTAAGTCTTTTTTTCCGTGGGAATACTCTATGCGCTGATCGTTTCGGAGGTCCTCAATTCCCAAAAGCGGTTTCAGGATGGTTACATATAAAATTTGTGTGTCCAACGCATCTAACGCGTTTTTTATTTCATATTTTGCTTTGCGTAGGTACAATGAATAAAATTCACCGTCCAAGTACATACTGAAATGGTGCAATTTTGAAGGTTTGTAATATTCCATCCCACGATTTTCTATCCGGAAATATTCATCCAATTTTATTAGAAACTCTTGTTTTTCAAGTCCATTGAGATCTTTTACCAAACGGTTGAATTCGTAAATTTTCAAATCGCTTTCAGGGATGAGGTAGCTCATAAAAAAATTATAGGCTTCTTTGCCTGTATGATGTGGATTTTCTTCCTTTAAATCCTTCGCCAATAAATAAGAAGAAGCGGATCGGTGATGACCGTCGGCAATGTATAATGAAGGCATTTCACTATAAATCTTCTGTATTTTTTGAACTAACGCTTCGTCGTCCACGTTCCAAACATAGTGCGTGTCTCGATAGGTCGTGGTGAATTCATATTCGGCACGGCTTCGCATTACCTTTTCTATTATAGCTTCCAGTTCCTGATCGTCGGGATAGGTGAGGAGCACGGCTTCTGCATTAAAGCCAACTGTTTTCAGGTACTCTTTAAATATTATCTCTCGAAATTCCAGCGTGTCCTCGTGCTTTTTTATAACATCATCTTTATAATCCTGAACACTTGCAGCCGCAACAATACCACTAAACTCCAGCCCGTCGCGGTTTACGATTTTATAAATATAGAATGAAGGTTTTTCGTCCTGTATAAAAATGCCATCTTCTTTAAATTCCTGATAGCGGTTTCTTACAAGGCCATAACGTTCTTCGCCCGAAATTTCTTTTTGATATTTATAGCCCGGATTCACAATGTGCAAAAACGAAAACGGATTATCCCGCAAGCGCGACTCTACTTGCATTGCCGTATAACTGTCATAGGAACGTGCTGCAAGAAGGCTCACTTTGTCCCGCGTTGGGCGGACGGCTTTAAAGGGGATTATTTTTGCCATTTATTTAGTGTTCGGTGGGAAGTTGTAACTGTCAGCTTACCAGTAAATTATTTCGAAAACATTTTAGAAACGTCTTCCGCTTTTCGGTTTTGGCTATAATCGTAAAAACCTTCACCGCTTTTGGCTCCTAATTTTCCTGCCATTACCATATTTACCAACAGTGGGCAAGGGGCGTATTTAGGGTTCTTAAATCCTTCGTACATCACTTTTAAAATAGAAAGACAGACGTCCAAGCCAATAAAATCTGCCAAGGCCAGTGGCCCCATTGGGTGCGCCATACCGAGCATCATTACGGTATCAATCTCCTTCACGCCAGCAACGCCGTTGTATAGCGTTTCAATTGCTTCGTTTATCATTGGCATCAAAATACGGTTTGCCACGAAACCAGGATAGTCGTTAACTTCTACGGGAACTTTGTTCAGCTTTTTTGAAAGTTCTTCCACGGTTTTAAACGTTTCTTCGCTGGTGCTGTAACCTTTGATAATTTCGACCAACTTCATAATGGGCACCGGATTCATAAAGTGCATTCCTATAACCATTCCGGGTCGCGACGTTACAGCGGCAATCTGTGTAATTGAAATAGACGAAGTATTGCTAGCAAGAATGGTATCATCTGGACAAAACTTATCCAAATCACGGAAAATTTTCAATTTTAAATCAACATTTTCTGTTGCAGCTTCAACGACCAAACTAGCTGATTTCACGCCTTCTTCAAGATTGGTATAGGTTGTTATGTTTTTAAGCGTTCTTTGTTTGTCTGCTTCTGTAATTGTTTCCTTGGCAACCATTCTATCCAGATTTTTGGTGATTGTTGCAATTCCTTTGTCGAGCGACGCTTGGTGAATATCTATTAATTGTACATTATAACCAAATTGTGCGAAGGTGTGGGCAATCCCGTTGCCCATTGTCCCAGCTCCTATTACTGCTATGTTTTTCATTGTTTACTTAGTTTGTTTTTCAATAAGTTGTTTTCCGTGCCAAGGACAATAGTCCCAATTTCCATTCATCAATTCATTATCAAAAGGGCAAGTTTTTTTTTCAACTAATGAGCCAAGAGGCAATTTATAGTTGAAATCCTCTTTATTAATGTTTATTGTAATTTCTCCTTTCTGATATGGTCCAGCTATAAGATTACCATCATCATCTATGTTTTTAAAAACATAAAAATTCATTTTTTCACCGAATTGACCTAACATATTTTTCATAGTAGGCTTTATCATTTCTAATAATGTAAATAGCTCTTCATTTCCTTCGTCCTGTTCCATGGGAGCGAATTTTTCTCCATTTATGTTTGAAAGTGAAATTACAATATCATTGCTTTTCAAACCTCCATAGAGCTTGATGTCAACATCTACAACAGAAACAACAATATAATCTTTCAAGATGTTTTTTATTTCGTTCTGGATTTCCACGTTGGAATATTTTGAATCGTTTAATGCAACATCCCAATATTCCTCTGGAATCCACCAAACTTGCTTTAGGTTATCATTAGTTTTTTTGGTAATTATTAAATCATTTACCAACTCAATAAGGTCAATCTTATCGGTCTTTACTTGAGCGTAATACTGACTGGAAAACATTAGGAGGAAAAATATAGAAAGAAATCTTTTCATTTATATTTTTTTGAAATTTTCAATAATCAACATTGCAACACGAAGGGCTTCCGTTCCTTGCATAAGTGATACTTCTGGTGTTCTGTCTGCTTTTATGGCTTCATAAAAGCTTTCCAGTTCGTCAAGAATTGCATTGTTTGTTTCTATTTTTGGGTTTTCAAAATAGATTTGCTTTTTGATGCCTTCCGCATTGGTCAAGACCATTGCAAAATCATCAATTTCAGCGGGCGCGTCCTTCATTTTCACGACCTCGCATTTCTTCTCCAGAAAATCTACGGAAATATATGCATCGCGCTGAAAGAAACGGGCTTTGCGCATTTTTTTAAGTGAAATACGGCTTGCGGTAAGGTTTGCCACACAACCGTTCTCAAATTCAATTCGGGCGTTTGCAATATCTGGTGTTTCGCTAATAACGGAAACCCCACTAGCACTTACCGCTTTTACAGGACTTTTCACAACACTTAAAATGGCATCGATGTCGTGGATCATCAAATCCAAAACCACCGAAACATCCGTTCCGCGTGGGTTGAATTCGGAAAGTCGGTGTGTTTCAATAAACATCGGGTTGTGTATCTTATCCTTAATTGCCTGAAAAGCAGGGTTAAACCGTTCTACTTGCCCCACTTGTCCACGTACTTTCATCTCTTTGGCCAAATCGCGTATTTGTTCCGCTTCAGCAACGGTCTGTGTGATGGGTTTTTCAATAAAAAGATGCTTTCCGGCCTTCAATACCTTTTCGGCACATTCAAAATGTTTGCTGGTGGGTGTAACCACGACCACCATCTCACTGGCATCTATAAGACTTTCCATTGATGGAAAACTTTTGTAACCGAACTCAGATTCTATTTTTTCAGAAGCTTCTTTGCTGGCGTCATAGAAACCCACAAGTTCATATTTTGTGGATTGTTGCAGCAATTTCAAGTGTATTTTTCCCAAGTGCCCGGCACCCAGAACTCCCGCTTTTAGCATTGGCGTGTGTTTTTCACAAAGGTACGGGTTTCGGGGGAAAGTTTAAAAGGTTATGGTGTTAGAGTTTGCAAGTTATCAATACATATTTATACAATTGTAAATTGTGCTTTGACAACAAATTTGGTTACTTTGTAGTTCAAAAGACAAAAGCCGTGAAAGATACATTTACCCACCAAGGAATGCGTAAAAAACTGGTCGAAACCCTTAAAAAGAAAGGGATTGTCGATAAAAATGTTTTGCGGGCCATTGGTAGTATTCCACGGCATCTTTTTATGGATTCTGGGTTTGTGGACCATGCGTATATGGACAAGGCATTCCCGATTGCTGCAGAACAAACCATTTCGCAACCATACACAGTAGCGCGCCAAACAGAACTTTTGGGGGTGAAAAAAGGCGATAAAATTCTTGAAATAGGAACGGGGAGTGGCTATCAAGCGGCAGTGCTTTTGGAAATGGGCACGACCCTTTACACAATTGAAAGACAAAACGAACTTTTTAAAAAGACAAAACTTTTTCTTCCCAAACTTGGTTATAAACCAAAGCGATTGATTTTTGGCGATGGTTATATTGGCCTCGAAACTGAAGCTCCATTTGACGGAATTATTGTAACCGCTGGAGCGCCTTTTGTTCCAAATCCGTTATTGGCACAATTGAAAGTTGGAGGAAAATTGGTAATTCCTGTTGGTGAAAATGTGCAAATTATGACTGTCTTTTTGCGTAAATCTGACACTGAATTTGAGAAAGAGGAGTATGGAGAATTCCGTTTTGTGCCGCTTTTGGAAGATAAAAACTAATGATTTAGGTAATATACTTCATTATTTTGGTTATCAGTATCTTTAACACCTTCTTTTGGAATAAATCCATGTCGTTTTAGTAGTGTTTTTGAAGGAATATTCCTATAATCTGTATAGGCTTCTATGGTTTCAAAACCTCTTTGGTTGAAAGCAAAATCCAATATGGCTTTTAGTGCTTCGCTCATAATTCCCTTGCCTTGAAATTTTGGATCGAGGTCATAGCCTACTTCTGCCTTTTTTTTGTCTTCTGAAAAATTCCAGAGGCAAATTGAGCCAATCAAGTCATCAGATTCTTTAGTTGTAATTCCCCAAGTGATGGCTTTGTCCGTTCTTAGATTTGAGTCCAGTCTTTCAATATGCGCTTTCGCGGTTTCCAAAGTTTGGGGCTCCCGTTTTATGTATTTGTTTATTGTTTGGTCGGAGCGTAAAAAGTGAACCCTGTCCAAATCGCTAGGAATTATTTTTCGCAGGTTTAGTCTTTCTGTCAGTATAATCGGGAAGGGGATTGCCATATAATCTTTAATGGTTTAATTGTTTTTTAAAAATTTAATCAATTTCTCAAAAGATTCTTTTGCGGCTTCTTCGTCATATTTCAAAAGGTACTGCTTTTTGCTGATGAAGGGGATGTATCTATAATATTTTCCTTTTTTCAGGCTTTCAACATCATACCCATGATAGGCGTCGTCATATACTTTTATAGTCGTGTTTTCAGCAATCATGTACTTCAGAATGTCGTCAATTTTTACAATTCTATCCTTTCCGCCAGTCATTACGAGTACTGGAACTTTTGGTTTAAGTTGAATTTCATAACCATTTGAAGGATAATACATTGCGATTTTTTTAATATTAAACTGTTCAAGTTTTAAACTATCATTTGCAAGTGGAATTAAACCGAGAGCCGCGCGTGACCAGCCCACGATACTTCCTTCGGAATTTGGGTCGATATGTTCATTCTGTTTTGCCCATTTTAATGCTTCTTCCAGTGTCCAAAGAATCTGGGCCGGCTCTTCTTCATCCACATCTCTTTTGGAAGCTTTGTATGCTGCAACATTATCGACCAATAAAACCGAAATGCCTTCGGCATTCAGCTTTTCGGCTACATCGTAATAGTGCGTTGTGTCCTTAAAAATCCGCAAACCGCCAGTTCCGGGAAGAAAAACAGCCCATTTTGAAGCATCATAGTTCTTTCCCTTTTGAAAGTGGAAAAAATCTGTCATTACTGCATCTTTAGGTACTTTTTGCATAGGGATACAGCTAGTAAACAAAGAGCAAAAGATCAATAATTTCAATATAGTTTTCATAATTTTTTTCGATTAAAGACCCAGCAGATCTAAAAACTTCAACCCAAAAATAAAGGCGCCATCACTACCGCCGTTGTAATAGGACCGAACGTAATCTACGCGCAGCAACCTGAATTTTCCGAAGCCTAGATTGTCTATACCTACGGAAATTTCGGAATATGGTTTTCTTTCTTCGGTACTTAAAAAATGTGCGCCGGCAACCAAGTTGAGGTTCAGTTGATTGATTCCGGGAATTTTCCCCAAAATCCACCCGCGGAAATCGTGCTCAATATGTCCTTCAAAATAGCTTTCGTTGGTGCTGAATTCATAATAGGGCATCAAATTGAAAACATTGGTATAATTTGGCGAAGTGCCCACCCTTGTTTGGTTTCCGTTGAAATGTTTGTAATCTATGAAGGAAATGCCATCACCATTTGCGAAGGTTCCGCCTTTCAGATTGTAATAAAACTGGCCCTTATTTCCCATAGAAATGGATTGGTTCAAGCTAGCTTCAAATTGGGTGTAATCGTAATGGCTTTCCGTAATCGCAGTGCCATTTTCCACTGAAATAGTAAGTTCGGGATATTTGCTATCACCAATATTGAACTTCATATCAGGGTTTGAAAAATACTTCTGTGCGAAATTGATGCGCGCCCGTAGTTTGCTTTTCACAATATTGTGTTCCGCAATTGCAGCATTGTTGAAATCGTTTGGCGCCAAAGGATTGTTGCTTGTGTAGCTTACATCGTCAAAAGGAATTGTAACGTAATCTGTATTGTTGAAAAGCGGCTTCCTATTTTCGTAAGCTACTGCGGCATAGAGATGGAGCCCATTAAAAACTTCCTGGCTATAATCAATTCGCCCAAAATTAAGTTCGTACAGCTTCATATAGTTACGTTCAAAGAAAAGTGTGGCAATCATATTTATCAATGGAGAAATAGGTTCGGAAGCGTTAAACTGGGCTACTTTGCTTCCGCCGGAAAGAGAGACTCGCAGTTTGTCGGTCCAATTGAAATTGCGGACCACATTTGCCGAAAAACGAAGCCTATCCTCTGAAATACCGTAATCTGCCCGAATAGCAGCAGAAAGCGTATTGGTCTGATTGTCGTCATACCATTTATTGAAGGTAAATCCAGCCTTGCTGTTCCAACCCTGAACTGTGTTGAAATTTATATTGGGCAAGGGGCCTTCATACCCAACCGACCATTTTTCATAGGAATTTTTATAAGTATAACCGGTTAACATACTTAAAATCCCGGGTTTGTTAGACTTTGCATCAATCGAATCCAAATAGGGTTTTGAACGGCGAAGGATTTGAATGCTGTCTTTCTTGATGTAATCTTTCAGTTCCTCGTCGGTCAACGGCACAGGGCGGCTGCCTTTCCAAAAGAGACTGTCCTTTTTGTTGGCTTCGGGCTTAAAGGAAAGTACCTCGTTTGTGAACGTTTTTTTGGTGAATTCCGGCTTAAAATCATAATTGCTGTAAACGGCTATAAAGCGTCCATCGCCCGTAACCCCAAAAGCGCCAAAACCAAAATCTACGGTCTGTGATATTTTTACCCAAAAATCATTACCAGTGTCATACTTGTAATTCTGTTTCACGGTCAAATTGCTCACAAAAGGAACCTGAATGGCCGCTCCAGTGGTGGAAAGCTCCACGCCGTAAAGTTGCCAATCGTCTTCCACAACATAAAGATAGCCTTGCCAAACCCTGTCGTTCGGGCGTTTTGGGATTACCTTTATTTTATTTATGAGCTTTGGGCCTTCATAAAATACGCCGTCCAATTTATAGTTGTAATAGCTCAAGGCGTTGTTTGCAATAGGCGAAACCAATGCCGCATTCAGTTCAATAGTATTTTCATAAAAGGAAATATTTGCGCTCTGGGCACTATTGAAGCTAAAGCCATTATCATTGCCGCTCACTTTGCTGGCGATTATTTTTTCAGTGAATTTATCCGGTTTTTGGTACGCGATTTCTGAAATGGTTTCCGAAAGGTAAATAATGCCAGTTCTTGTAGAATCCAACATTCCATCAAAATCGCCAACTTCTTGCCCCATAATTTTTTCGGGAACGTTTTCTACATGCCAAAGACCTCTTGAGTAGAAATCTGCGGTGTATTCGCTTAATTTTTCAAGATTTTCCTTTCGCCGTGCTATGGTTTCACGGATGATGCGATAGGCGGGGTCTTCAGAGGTATTTACAACTACTTCATCCAAGCTTGTGGTTTCTTCTTCAAGGGAAACATTCAAAATAAAAGGAAACGAAGCGGGAGAAACGGTTTTGGTAAGCGTTTTGTAGCCCAAAAACTGAAACGTAATCTTATAGTCCTTCCTTTCAGAAGCAGTCAATGAGTAATTTCCATCATCATTTGTAGTCGTTCCAATGTAACTATTCTGAATGTAAATGTTTACGTAGGGCAGTGGCTCGCCTTTTGTATCGGTTACCTTTCCGACTATCTGGGCAGAAATGTTTGCTGAAAGAAAAAAAAGAAGAAGAATAAGTTTAAAGCGCATGAAGCAATGTCCGGTCGAGCGCAGTCGAGACCTTTTGATTGTTAATTGTTATAAGCAAGAAACCTCTCGACTGCGCTCGAGGGGGCATTTTAACTTACGCAAAATACTAATAAAAAGATTTTGAATTTGTTAAAGAAGCGTTATTGATTGGTCGTTGTTTTGGGGTCACTTCGGCTTACTGCGGCTTCGCTTAGTAAATACAACTCAGCCACCTTCTCGGTCATTGAGCGGAGCCGAAATGACATCTTTATTCTTAAAGTGAGATTCGTTTTGACATTCAGACAAGTCGTGAAGAAGGTTTGTTTTTCCGGAAATTAAAGCTTCTTTCTTCTTTCGACTCCAACCTTGAATTTGTTTTTCCCTATAAAAAGCTTCATCTATTCGGTGAAACTCCTCAAAATACATCAATTGAACAGGTAAGTGTTTTTTTGTGAAATTAGCTCCTTTCCCGTTTTGATGTTCTGCGATTCGTTTTTCAAGATCTTTAGTACTTCCAGTATAGTATAAATCATTGGAACACTTCAAAATGTATACATATCCCTTCATAAGATATTAATTTAAATACTACTTTATGTGGCTTCGGCTCCGCTCAGCCACCGGTTCTGTCCTTTCGGCTCCGCTCAGCCACCGGTTCTGTCCTTTCGGCTCCGCTCAGCCACCGGCTCGGTCATTGAGCGGAGCCGAAATGACCTAATTATTAAAAGCCTTCTTAATCCGGCTGAGTTGCTTTTTGGAGTCGCGTTCTTTGATGACCTCCCGTTTGTCATATTCCTTTTTCCCACGGCAAAGGGCTATATCTACTTTCGCCAGTCCTTTTTCGTTGGTATAGAGTACTAACGGAATAATGGTGAGTCCAGAGTTTTTTACCTCTTTTTCAAGCTTTTTCAGCTCACTGCGGTTAAGGAGAAGTTTGCGTTCGCTTTTGGGAGTGTGGCTGTAGTGGGTGGCGTGGCTGTATTCCTGTATCGTCATGTTTATAACAAACAGCTCGCCGTTGCTGAACTCGCAAAAACTTTCGGCAATAGAGGCCTTTCCTTCACGGATGGCCTTTATTTCAGTGCCGCGCAGCACGATGCCAGCAGTGTAAGTATTGAGGATTTCATACTCAAACCTTGCTCTTCTGTTTTTTATTTTTACGTTTTTCTGGATTGCCATAGGTGCAAAAATAGAATGAATAATGAAGAATGTATAATGTTTAATGAATAATTAATAATGGGGAAAGAATAAAGAATAAAGAATAAAGAATAATTTTACTCATTACTCATTACTCATTACTCATTACTCATTGCTCATTGCTCATTGCTCATTGCTCATTGCTCATTGCTCATTACTCATTACTCATTACTCACTACTCATTTTTTTTGTTATGGTCTCTACTTTTTTGTCCTTGCCGTTGATGGTAACTTTAAAAAGTGTGGAATTATCATTGTCGTCCATGTCCTTAAACTTTTCTTCGCCAATAAGCTGGTTTACCAATTGAGGAATGGTATTGCTGTGGCCGGCTATCAAAACAGTTTTGTTGTTGGTTTGGTTTAAAAATTCTTCAGAATAGACCGTATTGGGGTCATAGCGGGTAGGGGAAACCTGTTTTTGCTGCGCAATCAGCGAAATAGTTTGTTTTGTGCGGATGTATTTGGTTACATAAATTGCATCAATCTTAATGGGTTCAAAATAAGCAGCCCAACGTTTAGCGCGCATCAAACCGTCTATGTTTAGCGCAGGGTCTGGGTCTTTGGGGTCTGTGCGCACTTTTTCTGCGTGGCGTAATAAATAGTAGGTTGCTTTTTGATTTCTGACAGGCGCCTCATTTGCAGTTTCTGTTTTTTGGCTGTCGCCTGTTTCTTCTTTTTTTTCATCTTTTTGTTGTCCGCAAAAAGTGAAAAATGGCAATAGTGTTAGTAATAATATTAAATGTTTCATAGGTAGTTTTTTAAAACAACAGTTTTTAAGGATCATTAGCAAAGTTATAACTAAAATGGGCTATTCTTTAATATTTCATTATTATAAATGCTCGGAAGGGCTTACTATCTTTACAAAACGAAAAGAAAAGTTAATTGATTTAAAACAAAAAAGCTATGAACGAAGATCAGTTTAAAGGAAAATGGAACCAAGTGAAAGGAAAATTCAAACAAGAATATGCAGACCTTACCGATGATGATTTGAAGTACGCCGAAGGAAAATTGGACGAATTGCTTGGTCGCCTTCAAGAAAAGACCGGTGAAACTAAAGAAAAATTGAAGGAACAGATAGACCAGTGGTAGTCGTAAACTAAAATATTTATAGGCCACTATATTTGAAGCCAGACCCCTTAAAATCTTAACTATTGAGATTTTGAGGGGTCTTTTTTTTGGTTCAATATTTAATTTTTTTGTAAGTATAAGTCCCTTTTTATTAGATTAATACATAACTTAGCATCTATACAATCAATAAATCCTCTATTAATTATGAAAAAAATTACATTAATTCTATTGTTCTTCACCATTTTCGCAAACGCCCAAACCAATAACTATCAGGTGGGAGATGTTGTTGACGACTTTACCGTAACGGATATAAACGGAGTTGAACACAATCTATATTCCATTATAGCTGAAGGCAAATACGTTTGGCTCGATTTCTTTTATGTGGATTGCGGTCCTTGCCAAGGTTCTGCGCCAACTTTTAATGAATTTTTTGACAAGTATGGCTGTAATGATGGAGACGTGTATTGCCTTTCAATAAATTTAGGAAATGATGATGATGCCTATGTTGAATGGTATGAAGAAGAATTTGGAGGTACCTTTAACCATGCTCCAGCAGCTAGCGGTGATGGAGGTGCAGGCCCAGTGACCACTAACTTTGGGGTAAATGCTTTTCCTACTTTTTGCTTGATAGGCCCAGGAAAT
>JAGQYY010000003.1:18690-74461 GCA_020435825.1 Aequorivita sp. | reverse complement strand
ACTCAAAACTGCTCATTTTCGCTTCAATCAAAAAAGTCAAGATGACTTCAATATATGGACTTTTATCTATCCAAAATCACTTGCTTGGATTTCAAATAATATAGTTTCTCATGAATACCAAAATCCGATTATTAACAATTTGATTTTGATTCAAATCGAATATTTAATTCTTAAGGTTATGAAGTTTTAAAAATATAAATAAGAAAACCGAATGGACTATGCTGCTAATTATTTTCAACAAATAGTAGCTTAGAATTAATATTAACCTTTTAATTTTAAGCGTACACCGGCAACTATTCAATAACCAACAACCTAACTACAAGATTCACAATTCATTCTTCAATTCCAAACCTCATTTCGCACCAACTAAAAAATATTCGCTATCTTTAAAGTACCAACCAAAAACCATGACCCCATGGGTATATTCCACTATTACGAATTCAAAGAATCAGAGGTTTTTATTTTTGATAATTTTCTAGTGAACCAAATCAAGGAAGGAGTTACCGTAATCCCTGCCCACAATGATAAACTTCGCAAAGTGGTGGATGAACATTTTGCAAATAAAAAAATGGTCTATATCTCGAATAGATATTTCAACTACGCAGTAGATCCCCTAACCTATCTCGAAACCTCAAAAATCCACAACCTCGTGGCTATGGCTATAGTGGCTGATACAACAACGGCAAAATCAAATGCCAAATTGGAAAGCATGTTCTACAAAAAGAAATTTGAAATTTTTGAAACCCTAAGCGAAGCAATGGCCTGGGTGCAAAAAGAGTTAACCGATAGTGAAATTTCTAAGGAAATTTAACTTCTATTTAAAAGCCATTAAGTTTATTACTCAAAAGCTTCTTCACGATTTTTTAAACACAACGATATCCTGATATTCTTTTTTGGCAGTATCGCGAACTTCATCTTTCCAAAAACCATCAATAATCTTTACTTGTTCAAAATGCTCCTGGCTAAGCATTTGAAAGAGTTTGTTTTTTTGAATGGCAATGTTACCAGATTTTACATTTTCGTTCATCAATCTATATCCATTCTTTTTCACCGGAAAACTAAAATCTTTTTTCTTCGAAATATATTCTTCAGAAACTTCATCATAAAGAAAAAAAGTAGAGAAACAAACCCCACCAGGTTTTAACACGCGATAAACTTGATTAAAGTAATGTTGTATTTCCTCAATCTGCATATGTGTAAAAACCGAAAAGGAAAATGCAACATCTATAGTTTTATCTGCATAGGGGAAAATAAATTCCGAAGCTTTAAGAGTAGCGGTATTGTATAGATCATTAAAAAGCGGAACATATTTAAATTTGAAATTGGCGTGTTCTTTATGTATTCGTGAATTGCACCACTGCACGCCCCTTTCCACTACATCAAAACCTTCATAACTGCCGTTTTCATTTAAATAGCTAGTTAACGCAATTGCAGTTCTGCCAATGCCACTACCTATATCCAAAACACTATGGTCAGGCTGAAGGTTAGCATATTGTTTCAGCATTTCCAGCTGATGCCGGCCTTGCTTTAAATAGTCTTCTGCACTAGCGGGCGAACCTGTATAGATATAACCCCGTGGCGCAACATACCTGTGCCGTTTGCCCGTAATACTATCCAAAGTGTCTTTTGGTAAATAGTATAATCTTCTAATAAAAAAACGCTGATTGGATGAAAGCGAATACCAAATATCGCGTAGTTTACTTGTTTTACTCATGAAAATTGATGCTTGTTTTTATATTTTTTTACTGCTTACTGCAACTGAATACTGAAAAACTTTTTTACGGCAACCACTTTTTATCAAAATTAGGCTTTCGCTTTTCCAAAAACGCATCCCGGCCTTCCTTTGCTTCGTCGGTCATATAGGCCAATCGGGTGGCCTCGCCAGCAAAAACCTGTTGTCCCACCATGCCGTCATCGGTTAAATTCATTGCGAATTTCAGCATTTTGATTGAGGTTGGACTCTTTGCAAGAATTTCCTGCGCCCACTCATAAGCAGTATCTTCAAGTTCAGCATGAGGAATCACGGCATTCACCATTCCCATCTCAAAAGCTTCCTGGGCTGAATAATTTCTTCCGAGGAAAAATATTTCACGGGCCTTCTTCTGCCCTACCATTTTGGCCAAATATGCACTTCCGTAGCCACCGTCAAAACTGGTAACATCAGCATCTGTCTGTTTAAAGATTGCATGTTCTTTACTTGCCAAGGTTAAATCACAAACAACGTGCAAACTATGTCCACCACCCACGGCCCAACCCGGAACCACACAGATAACAGCTTTCGGCATAAAGCGAATCAGTCGCTGTACATCGAGAATATTTAAGCGATGGTAGCCATCTTCCCCTACATAGCCTTGATGGCCACGCGCCTTTTGATCGCCACCACTACAAAAACTATAAACCCCATCTTTGGAAGAAGGTCCTTCGGCAGAAAGCAAAACCACACCTATGGTAGTATCTTCCTGTGCATCGTGAAAGGCATCCAGCAATTCCGCAGTGGTTTTTGGGCGAAAGGCATTGCGCACATCGGGACGGTTAAAAGCAATTCGCGCTACGCCGTTAGCTTTTTTATAAGTAATATCGGTATATTCTTTGGCTGTTTTCCAGTTGATTGGATTCATATTTATTATTTTAGCGTAAATATATGAAATCCCAACCTTAAAGAACGAAATGTCTCCTCGAGCGCAGTCGAGAAGTACTTTTAACTTATAAATTGAAAAGGTCTCGACTGCGCTCGACCTGACACAAAATATGAAACATTTTCTTTTTTCCCTCGTAATCCTATTCACAACAATCCTAACTGCCCAAGAAGCCTACAAATTCACCACCATTACAGATTTGGAGGCTACGCCCGTAATAAGCCAGGGAATTACCGGAACCTGCTGGAGCTTTAGCAGTACTTCGTTTTTGGAGAGCGAAATTATTCGCCTAACGGGAAAGCGGATTGATTTGAGCGAAATGTACCAAGTTCGAAACACGTATCCATTAAAAGCCGAAAACTATATTATGCGACAAGGTCGCACGCAGTTTGGCGAAGGCGGATTGGCGCACGATGTAATGAATTCCGTTGAAAAATTTGGACTGGTTCCCGAAGAAGCTTTTAGCGGATTGTTTAAAGGAGAAACCACATACAACCATGCCGAAATGGCCGCTGTGCTTGAAGCAATGTTGAAAACATACGTTGACAACCCAGGAAGAAAACTGAGCAAAAAATGGCGTGCCGCTATTGAAGGGGTTTTGGATGCATATATTGGTAAAAACGTAACCAATTTCACTTTTGAAGGCAAGCAATACACGCCACAAACCTTTTTGGAAATGACCAAAATAAAACCAGAATATTATGTAAACATTACCAGCTTTACTCAAGCGCCCTTCTATTCAAAATTTATATTGAACATTCCCGACAACTGGAGCAATGGCAGTTTTTACAATGTTCCATTGGATGAAATGATTACAACCATTGATAATGCTTTGGAAAACGGCTTTACCATTGAATTGGATTGCGATGTAAGTGAAAAAACATTTTCCTCCAAAGATGGCGTTGCGGTCATTCCCGAAAATGCTGAAAACAATGTTAAGGCGCTACAAGGTATTTATCCCGAAAAGAAAATCACACAAGAATACCGCCAGCAAGAATTTGAAAATTATGATACCACAGACGATCATTTAATGCACATTACTGGATTGCTTCACGATCAAAACGGTACTAAATATTACAAAGTAAAAAACAGCTGGGGAACCGATGAAACGCGTGTTGCCAACGGTGGTTATGTATATTTCAGTGAGGCCTATATGCGCTTAAAGGCGATAAGTATAACAGTTCATCAAGATGCAGTGCCTAAAAGTACCGCCAAAAGTTTGAGTTTATAATAACCAATCTTTCGCAACGTTTTGAATTTAGATTGGGTTAAACTTGGCCTAACTTTTGTTACCTTTGCCGTGATGAAAAAATTGCTGATTCTTCTTTTTCTCTTTCCGCTGATTGCTTCGGCGCAATTGGATTTTGAGTCCAATAAATTTAAATTGGATTTTGTGAGCTTGCCAGAAGTTGAGAGTTTATTAACAACTTCCATTCCAGTTGACGCTAGCTTTGGAACAAAAAGTTTGAAAAAACTTCCTTCTTTTAAGATGGACAAAAATAACTATCGCGAACCAGTGAGTATGTTTGATGTAATGGCGGCAAATCAAAATTATGTAAAATCCAACATCCAAATTTCACTGGATCCACGTGAATATGGAGTCTATGGCGGCAACACTACCTACACTGCAGATGGTTCTACTTCGGTTAAAAACATAGCGTATAAAGAATCCCGAGGTTTTTTAAGACCAGAGCTTATGCCTTATACCTACGGCTATTATCAACGTCCTGCTCGACGGAGCGGTTTTTATGTAGATTATGGCATTTATACAACGCCTTCACAATAGCCCACAATACATACAATCCACTAACTTTATCGCGTTTACCAATTATTCTTTTGAGGCATTTTTAAAAAATATTTTAAATTATATTTCATTTAGTTAGGATTCCTTACTATATTTGCTAAAGCAATATTGCTGTTAAACTTAAATCCTTATTAATTATGAAAAAGTCTGTTTTTTATCACGCAGGTTGTCCTGTATGCGTAAACGCCGAAAACGAAATCCTTGAACTGTTGGATCCCGCTACAGTTGAGGTGGTTCATCTAGGTGAGGAAAAATCACAAATACTAAAAGCTGAAAATGCAGGTGTAAAATCCGTACCAGCGTTGGTTACCCCTACCGGTAATGTATTGCACATTAACTACGGTGCTTCTATGGCCGATTTAAAAAAATAATTAATCATACAAAGGTTTTCTTCGGAAAGCCTTTGTTTTTAAAACAACAAAAGATGAAAAAATCAATATTTATAATGGCAGCACTTTTATTGGCTACTATTGCGCATTCACAAAACCCAAAATATGGTAATGATGATTTCAAAATCACAAAGACCGAAGTCACAAACCACCCTGATTTAGGTGTCTTGGTTTGGGAAATAACGGTAGCTGGAAACGCAGGCGCCACAACTCCGATCCCTGCCGGTAAAATGAACGGCGCTCCTGTTTTGGGTTATGTTTTTCCAACCTCCCTAAAGGCTACAGATGTTGGTTTCAGTGAAACTGATGGAATTGTAGCGTTGGCCCTTACCTCCCACCCGGATTTTGACGATACTCCCTTATGGGATGAGAATATGGACAGTAGGTATGACAATGATGGTGTAATCTGGCATCCACATTGGGTTGTTCTGGTTGAAGATAAAAGGGTTGAAGGAGGACTTGCTGTAAAGCAGTTTAAGAAAGATGATTCAGCAGTAAAACTTCCACCCACCAACCCTGGAATGCCAATGTATATGGACTCTCCTGGCTATGGGGTTAAGGCAATAAAAAACACTATTAAAGTTGTGGTTCCAAAATACAGAATGAACAATCAAACCAGTTTCAATTATGATGGCGTAGCCGCTTATATGCAGGTAAATACAGAAAATATGGACAAGCCAATGCTTGGTGTGTATGAAGTTTACAGTGTAGCCAGTGGTAATTTGTCATTACCTTATACCGTTAAAATAAATTGATAATGAAAATAGCGGTTTGGGACACTTACGTGAAAAGACAGAATGGATTGCGAATGCATTTCGATATTTTAGTATCTGAAGAGACACTGGATGAAAATCAAATTTATGGTTATGGCAAACAGTATATAGATAGCAAACCGTTTAAAACTGAAGCATTCGATTCAAAAAGATGCAATTTCTGTCATATTGAAAATGCAACCTTTGAAATAGAGACAGCAATACGCGATAAAGGTTTTTATATTTTGGAAATGGAAAACTGTACCTAAAAAATTTGAAAAAAGTAATTAGGAATACTAACTTTGCCTGTTAGGGTTTACCCTTTAACAGGCTTTATTATGAAAAAAAGTGTTTTCGATACTTCCTTTCAGCAAGAAAGTGTGAGCAATAAAATAGTGGTTGGTCTTGAACGGATTTCGGAAGTTTTCCGAACGCTTCTTTGGGCCGAAGCAAAAAAATCCGGCGTGAGTCCAATACAGATTCAAATACTAATTTTTATTGCCTATCACAAAAGTTCACTTTGCACTGTTAGTTATCTCGCTAAGGAATTTGATGTTACAAAGCCCACCATCAGCGATGCTGTGAAATCTTTGGAACAAAAAAAATTAATTTTAAAGGATTATTCAAAACCCGACAGCCGAAGTTATCTCATAGCGCTTTCGGAAAAGGGAAAAGAATTGGTCTCTGTGACCGAAAATTATGCAAATCCGTTAAAAAAACAATTTGATTCTTTTGATAGTGAGCAAATGGAAACTGTTTACGGAGCCATCGTAAAGCTTATTTACAATTTGAACAAAGCTGGAATTATCAGCGTACAACGCACATGTTTTACGTGCAAGTTCCACAGTAAAAAAGATGGAGGCGATTATTGTGAATTTCTTCAAAAACCATTAAAAACCGAAGCCGTTCGCATTGACTGCCCCGAATTTGAAGAAAAACCTAACTAAATCAGTTCTATTCCGTCTTCTTTAATTACAATCTGCTTGTCTTTATATAGCGTCCCGATTGCCTTTTTAAAACTCTTCTTGCTCATTCCCAACATATTTTTAATAGAATCAGGGTCAGATTTGTCGTGAAGCGGTAAAAATCCGCCTGCAGCTTCAAGCTCTTCCCTTATAAAGTTTGCGTTAGGCTCAATACTTTTATACCCTGGGGTTTGCAGGACGATATCAATCTTATTGTCGGGGCGTATTTTTTTAATGAAAGCCTTCATTTTATCTCCCGTTCGTATGTCCTCAAAAATATCTTCTATATAGATCAGTCCTTTGTGCAGGCCGTTAACGATAACATTCGCCCCCTTTTCGGTTAAATGCGTAACCAAAATATCAACTTCCTGAAAAGGTTCTACGGTCAGGGTTTCATTCTGTAAAAAATGGTTTGTCTTGCTGCTTCCAACCAAACGATTGGTTTTTTCATCAATATATAAATAGACAATGTACCAATTGCCCTTTTTCATCAGGCGGGCCTGCTCTTTAAACGGAACAAATAGTTGCTTTTCCAATCCCCAATCCATAAAAGCGCCATATTCAGTTACATCACTACAATTTAGATATCCAAATGTGTTCAGTTGCAGAAAAGGATCCAGCGTTGTGGCAATGGGGCGTTCTTCGTTATCAAGATAGATGAAAACTGAAATCTCATCACCTATTTCATATTCCCCGGGCTTATACTTGTGCGGCAAAAGCACCACATTTTCCTCGTCATCACCCAAATATAGCCCAGGTTCGGTTTCCCGAAGTATCTCCAAAGTATTGTATTCTCCCAGTTTTATCATAGCCGCAAAGGTACTGCATTATTGTTGAAAAAAATGCCGAACACGTATGTACAAATGAAACTTAAAATGTAAATTCACGCTGAAAATGGAAAAAATAGTTACACATAACCTTCCTCAGGGTTTCCAGTTAAAGAAAAAACTGGAAACAGATATTGGCATGGTTTATTTTTATAACGGCATTGTTATTTTTGAAGCGAAAGAGGGTGTGGTACTTTCATATAAAACCGGATTTTCCATTTTGCTGAAGGGCCTAAATTATCTGGGAGCGAAACCATGGGTCTATATTTCTAATCGTGTTCATTCCTATTCCGTTAAGCCAATGGATTACAAGTATTTGAATACAGTGCCCACGCTACGGGCCGTAGGAGTGGTAAATTATAACGAAATGGGACACACAAATGCCGAACTGGAGGCTAAGTTTTGTAAAAAACCTTTTCAAATGTTCGACAACCTTACGGAAGCTGCTATTTGGGGAAAAGGATATTTATAAAATAAACTTGAAATAATCCAAAAGCACTTTGTCATTTACCGTTGAAGGTGTAAAAATTTCCAACAAAGCAGGTTTTTCACTTATACTGAAGAAATTTTCCAGTGTTATCCTTAAGTCTTCTTTTGAGTGAATCGATTCGTATTCAAAACCATACATTTCCGAAAGCTTTTTTGCGCTTAGGCTATGCTTTGTTTCAAAATAGGTGTCAAAAAGATGTGTATCCTTTTCGCCAGGCAGAATTCTGAAAATACCCCCGCCACCATTGTTCACAACTATTATTTTGAAATTTTTTGGGATATAATTATTCCAAAGCGCATTGCTGTCGTAAAAAAAACTAAGATCGCCCGTTATGAAAACAGTAGGCAATTTTGAAGCATAGCCTGCGCCAACTGCAGTGCTAGTACTCCCGTCAATTCCACTTGTCCCTCGATTACAAAAAACTTCTGCCGAAGTGTCTATGTCAAAAAGTTGCGCGTAGCGGATAGTAGCACTATTGCTCAACTGTAACTGAATATTTTTTGGAAGCCATTTAAATATTTCAGAAAAAACCATAAAATCTGAATATGGAATTTCAGATTCGTAGATGTTATGCCGTTGCAATCTATGGTTTTTTATTGCTAGCCACTGGTTTCTATAATCGGTTTTTAACGGTAGTGTCTTCGGAAGAAATTCAGCAAAAAAAGAATTTATGCTTGTCTTAAAATGATGCTTTAATACAAAAAAGGTATCATATGCTTTTTTGGAATCTACGTGCCAATGCTCTTTTGGCGAATAACTACGTAAAAATGCTTTTATCTTTTTGGAAACTACCATTCCGCCAAATGTGAGTAAAATTTCAGGTTGCAGTTTGCTAAAATCCTCGTCCGATAAAGGAGCAATAAGTTGATCGATTGAAGATATAAAATTTTCAGTATGCAGATTTGAAGTGGTTTCGGTCAAAACCAAAACACTATCATCTTTTGCCAATTGCTCTAAAAAGCGCTGTTCCAAACTATTTGGAGGCAACACCCCAACTAAAACCATTTTGCGGTTACTGCGATTCCATTTTTCAATAAAGGGATTTAAATTTTCCTTCAAAGTTTTAACACCTATATGTGGTGGTACGTTTTGTGGCCAAACTAATTGGTTTTCCACCGTATGGTATAAAGGTTCCGAAAAAGGAATGTTTATGTGCACTGGGCCCTTCAGCTCTAATGCTGTGTTCAGGGCAATATTTATTTCGGTTTCATTTTTAATCTGAAATTCATCGCCTTCAAAACAATTAGCACTGTAAAGAATATGGTTTTCAAAAACATTTTGCTGGCGGATTGTCTGTCCATCTCCTATATCAATTCGGTCTAAAGGTCTATCCGCAGCAATAACCACCAATGGAATATCGCTGTAATAAGCTTCCGCCACGGCTGGATAATAATTGAGCAAAGCTGAACCGGAAGTACAAATTACCGCGACGGGCTTCTGAAGCTGTTGCGCAATTCCCAAAGCGAAAAAAGCCGCACAGCGCTCATCAACGATGCTAAAACACTTAAAAGATGGATGTTCCCCAAAACCAATTGTAAGCGGAGCATTGCGCGAGCCAGGGGAAATTATTATGTGATCTATACCCTTGTCCAAACATAATTGTACAAGCGTTTGTGAGAGAATCTTGTTTGAGAATTTCATGGATTACAAAGGTACAAAGAAGCCCAAAATATTATAGCATTGGCTGCAATACTTGTAGCATGGTTTGCATTTTATTTTGTGTTTCATTCCATTCTTCCTCCGGTTTCGAACCTAGCGTTATACCACCGCCAACAAAAATATGGGCAATATTCCCTTCAATTTTCATACACCTTAGATTAACCATCAACGAAGCGGATTGTCCTCTTTCAAAAATTGGCCCTAAAAACCCTGTATAAAATTCGCGATTATAACCTTCATTTTCTAGTATAAATGCTTTCGCAAATTTCTTTGGACTTCCACATACAGCGGGTGTAGGATGGAGCGCGGTTGTTATTGTTGTCAATGTAGCTTTGCCATTTTTTAAAACGCCCGTAATGTCTGTGCGTAGATGCAACAAAGACCCTGCTTGATATGTGTGTGGGTTTGAAACTTTTAATACTGAAGTAACCCGTTGCAGACTATCGATTATTGAATCAGTAACCAATTGCTGCTCTTCAAGCTCTTTTATACCCCAAAATACGGATGCTTTATTTAAAAATGGCTGTGTTCCTGCTAAAGCCATTGTTTTAAAGGAATTATTTTCAATCTGTACCAGTGTTTCGGGTGTGGCGCCACACCATAATCCAGTTTTGGGATGGTACCATATATATCTAAATGCAGTGGGATATGCCGAAAATAGGGTCTCTGCAAGTTTTTCAATCGAGAAATCTTTCAGAATGAAATCTTTTTTTCGGGAAATAACAATTTTATTCGCCTTTTGTCTTTTGAAAGCTTCAATGGTTTTATTGAGAAGTTTAATGTACCTATTTTTCTCTTCTATATCGTTTGAAAGAGCAATTGGATTTATTTCAATATTGCTCTTTATAAATTCACACTCCAAATTTTCAGAATCATTTTCAGGAATAAAAAAAGAGCTGTCTTTATAATCAAAAGGAGCAAAAACAAAACCGTTTTCTGTTAAATTATCAACTGTGTGCAATTGCTCACTTTTTTGCAAAAAAGCTACCAATCTATTGCTTTCAGGGAATGAAAAAATCGCAAAAGGTAAATCCTTTTTATACTGTCCCGAAATTTTTGAGATTAATAGTTTATAATTCATTATTTGATTTTCGGTAAAGTAAGGGTAGTAAGTTTTACAAGCGAAACAAGCGCTCCTGCTTCATCTGTAATTTTTATTTGCCAGAGTTGTGTGGTTCTTCCTTTGTGAACAATACTTGCGCGTGCGTAAACATAACCATCACGGACGCTCTTAACATGGTTTGCAGCTATTTCGATTCCGCGGATAACTATTTCTCCTGAATTCAAAAAAAAGTAAGCGCCAGCACTGCCTACACTTTCTGCCAAAGCTACGGAAGCCCCACCGTGCAAAACACCGTCTGGCTGATGTACTCTTGATGTTACAGGCATTCTGGCAACAATAAAATCATCGCCTATTTCTGTGAATTCTATGCCCAAGGTTTCCATTAGGGTGTTTTGGCACATTTTGTTGCAGCCGGCCAAAATTTCTTCGTTGGTGTACTTCATTCTATTGGTTTACATTTGTAAAAGTACAAAATTGATTTTAACAAAATGAGTCTCGAAAAAGAAGCTTCTTACCTCGCAACAAATACCTATTCAACCCTCAACACCTTAACAGAGGAAACTAAAAATATCTGGGTGGTTTTTCACGGAATGGGCTATTTGAGCAAATATTTTATTAAGTATTTTTCAGAATTGGATGCTGATGAAAATTACATCATTGCTCCCCAAGCTCCTTCAAAATACTATCAGGATAAAGATTTTAGACATGTGGGGGCTTCCTGGCTTACTCGCGAAAATACCGTAACGGAAACCCAAAATATATTGAACTATGTCGATGCGGTTTATAAGAAAGAATTGGTTAAAAACTACCCGAATCTAATCGTCTTAGGCTATTCCCAGGGGGTTTCTATAGCTACGCGATGGGTGGCAAGCCGAAAGATTCAGTGCGATAAATTGATTCTCCATTCTGGTGGAATTCCAAATGAACTAAAAACACAGGATTTTGAATTTCTAAAACCCAGTGCACAGGTAATTTACATCTACGGAAATAAAGACCAATACATAACAGAAGCACGGGAGACCGAGGAAAAACTAAAGGGAAGCAGACTTTTTCATAGTCGTTTAAAAATTGAGGTTTTTGAAGGTATCCACGAGGTAAACAGAGAATTCTTACTAAAAATTTCAAAGTAGCTTGTTGTTTATTGTGCATTTCATCGAATAATTTTGTTCTTTAACTTGTTTTGTGTTTCTTTTACTTTGCTTTAAAACTAATAGCCCCAATCTATGAAAAAGACAACACTAACCTGTGTATTTATGTTCATAGCTACTTTAATGGTAGCTCAAGTGAGTAAAAAAGAAAAACAAGTTCTTTTAGATTTTTATTCGGCAACCAATGGACAAGCTTGGACCCATACTTGGAATGTGGAAGAACCTGTAGAAAGCTGGTATGGCGTAACCGTGGAGAATAATACGGTAACGGAAATCCATATGTTATTTAACAATGTTGATGGTATATTGCCAGCATCTTTGGGTCAATTAAAAAGCTTGAAAAGACTAGAACTATCCTTCAATCCAATTTCAGGGAATATTCCTTCGGAGTTGGGCAATATGGAAAACTTGGAGGTTTTAGCATTAAATGGAACTGAAATTCAAGGTAATATTCCGGCTGAATTGGGCAATCTTGCACACTTAAAACAATTGCATTTAAGCAGTAACAATTTAAGCGGAAACATTCCCGAAAGCTTGGGCAACCTTAATGAAATTGAAATTTTTAATGTATTTGACAACAACCTATCGGGAATGCTGCCAAAACAATTGGCTAAGTGTCCGAACCTAAAACAACTGATGGTTGCCGAAAATAATTTTAACAATCCCGATGATTTTTCAGTAGTGCTACTGTCTAATTCCGGAGCAAAAATAGACTTACTCAACAACTCCCCACATATTGAACCCGCCCAATCCATAATTGCCGTGGAACGGGACGAATCTGAAGATTAACACTATTCTATTTTCCTCATTTCCAAAGCGGCCTGAAAGGGTCGCTAATTTTTTTAAATTACGGCTAAAAACATATTTTATCGTTAAAGAGCATTGTCAGGTTAGAAATTATTAGTAGATTGCCCATGGTCTTTGAACCAAGTGGCCCCCACCCACTCCAGAGACCTTAAAGCTTAATATTTGGTTAAAATAGCTTTTAAACGGAGCGGCCCTTTTTGGGCCGCTCTTTTTTATATATAAAATGAGCTGTGTTGAATCCCATTTTTTTTAATGTAAGTAAAGCCCTTACATCGGAACAGGGAAAACCCTTTTTTTAATAAGGATTTTCCCTGTTTATTGCTTTTTAAAAATACATATTAAATTGTTTTTGCTACATTCGTTCCTTATGTAAACAATAAAACAATTTCAATTATGTCAAAACCCTCAAATTGTATTACCGTGGCTGAAGCCAGACAATTGCAAGATAACTGGAAAGCAACCCGCGCTGTAGATATTGAAGCGGCCATGGGCTCTGCGGATACGCGTGAATTTTTATTCAGTGTTGCTGAACTTCAGCAGTTTTTGGATTATATTAAAGCAGGAACTGGTTTGGGACCACAACCCGGTGTTCGCATTTATTTTGCAGCTTATGACAATCCTACCAATGATAAAGCGACCGTATTTTTAGCACCAACTTTGGGTATTACAGCGGGATCGCCAAATAACTATAACTTGGAGCCCTTAAATAAAAGCATTACAGGATTTCCCCCTACAAACTATTGATTCAGTGATAGCAGGATTATTAATACAATTTTTTGAATTAATAGCATTTCTTACCGGATTATTATATTACCAAAAAAACAAATCCACACCTACTTTTTATTTGGTTTGGTTTTTGGGAATTACTTTTTTTTCCGAAGTTTTTAGTTGGTATGCTTATTTTGTAAATAATGGATTTTTGCATTTTTTAAAAGGAACTTCCTTCGAGACAAATTACTGGTGGGGAAATATTTATTCCATAATAAGTTATTTATTCTATATAAATTATTTTAAGTGGTATTTGTCTTCCAAAAGTTCTATCGTTATTCTTAATCGGGTTTCGGTTGTGTTTTTGATAGTAAGTATTTTGGAAATTATTTTTTCGGGGGAATTCTTTTTAAAATTCATGCCAATCTCCAGTATATTGGGAACCTTGCTAGTCTTCCTAAGCATTGCTTTTTATTATTTGGAATTGCTGAAAAGCGACCTGATATTACAGGTTCAAAAAAGTTTGCCCTTCTATGTTTCGGTGGGAGCATTGATTTTCCACCTATGTACGACCCCTTTATTCCTTTATAGCTCTTATTACAGTAATTCCATTGACCCCAGTTTTGTCAGTTTGTATAGACAAGTTATCTTTGGGATCAATTATTTACTTTATTCCATCTATATAGCTGGATTTTTAATATGCTTACGGAAAAAGGACCCTTACTTCCCCAAGAAAAGCTTTTAATAGTTTACTTTATTGCGGTATTGCTGTTCTTTACAATTTTTTCAATTGTTTTTGTTGTAGCTTTTCAACGGCGAAAAAATAAATTTTTAAAGGAACGCTATGAAGCAGAGCAACGCTACCAGCGCGAACTTTCAGACTCTCAAATAGAAATTCAGGAACAAACCCTTAAAAACATTGCTTGGGAACTGCACGACAATGTGGGGCAGTTACTTTCTGTCGCAAATATTCAACTGAATGTTTTGATGAATGCCATTCCTAAGAGTTTTCATGATCAAGTAAGTGAAACCAAAAGCATCGTCCAAGAAACTGTACAGGAAATAAGAACGCTTTCAAAAGTGCTCAATAACGATGTGGTCCTGAAAAACGGACTGTTGAAATCGTTGCAAATGGAACTGGACCGGTTTAACCGTTTGGACTATTTGAAAGCTACCTTAAAAATCTCCGGAGACATAGTGCCATTGAATAATGCAAGTGAAATAATTGTTTTCCGAATCCTTCAGGAATTCCTTTCAAACGTGATTAAGCACGCTAAGGCTTCAAAATTATTCGTACATTTAGATTATCAAGAAAAAGCACTGGAAATAGTTGCTGAAGATGATGGCGTTGGTTTTGATGTCTCACAAAAGACAAACAGTTCCGGAATGGAAACAATGCACAGCCGCGCTGAGCTGCTGAACGCTAAATTTTCCATTGTATCAGAGATTGGAAAAGGTACGCGCTTATTTATAAAATATCCGTATAAAAGCACATAATGACTAACGCAGAAAAGCATACCGTAGCCATAGTTGACGACCACTCCCTTTTTGCAGGTTCCTTGGAAAAATTAATCAATTCATTTTCTAGCTTTAAGGTGCTTTTCCACGCAAAAAATGGCGTTGAATTGCAGGAGTATATTGAAAACGGAAGTGATTTACCCGAAATTGTTTTGCTCGATATCAATATGCCGGTCATGGACGGCTTTGAAACAGCCGAATGGTTAACGCTAAACCATCCTAAAATAAAAACCCTTGCACTTTCAATGGAAGACGATGAACAGACTATTCTGAGAATGTTGCGCAAAGGTGTAAAAGGATATCTTTTGAAAGACATTCATCCAGAAATCCTGAACCATGCCTTGCAAGAATTGATTGATAAAGGATATTACCATTCTGAGAAAGTTTCCGAAACACTTTTACATTCCTTAAATCCTGAAGAAGATTTTACATTGTTGGATTTTAAGGAAAATGAACTCACCTTCATCCAATTGGCATGTTCTGAAATGACCTACAAAGAAATTGCGGAAATAATGAAGCTAAGTCCTAAAACTATTGATGGGTATAGGCATGATCTTTTTAACAGGCTTAAAATTAAAAATAGAGTGGGGCTGGTAATTTTTGCCTTGAAGAAAAACCTGATAAAGCTTTAATTGCAGGCATTCCAAACCGAATCGTCAGGCGTTGGCGCTTCTATTGTAATTTCTTCTTTTTGGACTGGATGAACCAACGTTAACTTTTTTGCATGAAGATGAATGCTTCCATCCGGGTTGCTTCGGTCAAAACCATATTTCAAATCTCCTTTTATTGTGCAACCAACAGCCGAAAGCTGTGACCGTATTTGATGGTGCCTTCCGGTTTCAAGAGCTATTTCCAATAGATAGTAATTATCCAGTTTTTTCAGAAGCTTATAATGAAGTACAGCTTTTTTACTGTCTGGCACTTCTTTTACATGAGCGTAGGATTTGTTTTGCTTTGGGTTTCTTTTTAAATAATGCGAAAGTGTATCTTCCGTTTTTGGAGGTACGTTTTTAACAATAGCCCAATATATTTTCTTGGTTTCCCTTTCAGAAAACATTTTGTTCAACCGTGCCAAAGCTTTTGAAGTTCTTGCGAAAACGACAATTCCGCTCGTGGGACGATCCAATCTGTGAACAACGCCAAGAAAGACAGCTCCTGGCTTGTCATATTTTTCAGCAATATATTCCTTTACAACTTCCGAAAGTGGAGCATCGCCTGTTTTATCTCCCTGCACAATGTCTCCCGGCCGTTTATTTACGACAATTAGATGATTGTCTTCAAACAAAATCTGAAGATTATCTTTAGTGCTATGTGATTTGGATTTCTGGATTGTTGGATTGTTGGATTGCTGGATCATTCTAAAAATCCAACAATCTATTAATATTGTTCACTATCGTTCGGAAAATCACCGCTTTTCACGTCTGCGCTATATTGACTAAAAGCATTTTTCATTTCTGTATATAAATCTAAATACCTTCGAAGAAAACGTGGATTGAACTCGTGGGTCATCCCAAGCATATCGTGGGTTACCAAAACCTGCCCGTCAACCCCGTTTCCAGCACCGATACCGATTACGGGAATGCTTATTTTTTCAGCGACTTCTTGCGCTAACTTGGCAGGAACTTTCTCTAAAACTACAGCAAAACAACCTGTTTTTTCTAATAAAATGGCATCTTCTATAAGCTTTTCAGCCTCTTCTTCCTCTTTTGCACGAACTGTATAGGTTCCGAATTTATAGATGGATTGCGGCGTTAAACCTAAATGGCCCATCACAGGAATGCCTGCATTCAAAATTCGCTTTATTGATTCCTTTACTTCCTTGCCACCTTCAAGTTTTACTGCGTGTCCGCCACTTTCTTTCATTATTCTAATGGCAGAGCGCAACGCTTCCTTTGGATCGCTTTGATAGCTTCCAAATGGCAAATCTACAACAACCAAACTGCGTTCAATAGCTCTAACTACTGAAGCTGCGTGATAAATCATTTGATCCAGGGTAATTGGCAAAGTAGTTTCGTGGCCAGCCATTACATTTGAAGCTGAATCGCCTACCAAAATAACATCTATGCCAGCGCTGTCCACAATCTTGGCCATTGTAAAATCGTATGCAGTAAGCATCGAAATTTTTTCGCCTTTCTTTTTCATATCCACCAAAGTTTTGGTGGTGATACGCTTGTATTCTTTTTTGGCTGTTGACATATTTCTGAAATATCTATATATTAAAGTGTAAAAATACTATTTTTGAGTAGTAACAACTTAAATTTTTATTATGAAATCCATACTGTTACTTTTTTCAGTAATTGTTAGTACCGCTTGTTTTTCACAAGAATCACTTTCCACGGAAAATGGAAAGATAATTGTTGGTATTTTTATGGATGGCTATAAAACCGGAGATACTTTAAAGATGAAATCTGTAATGCATCCCAATATGACCATGCAGCGTGCTTATCTTAATAAAGAGCAACAAAATGTGTTGATTTACATAAAACCATCTGATTTTTTAAAATACGCCGCTACTACTTCGAAAAACCAACAATGGGATGAAAAGTTGATGGATTATGTTGTTAATAGCGATGGAAATGTAGCTCATGTTTGGGCCTCATATGAATTCTATACGGATGGAAAATTTAGTCATTGCGGTGCAAATTCTTTCACATTAATTTATACTGATGAAAGCTGGAAAATCTTTAATTTAATTGATTCCGTTCGTATCGGAAGTTGTGATAAGGAATAAGTATTACTTTACCTAACAATCACTTATATTCACTTGTACCGCTAAACCTCCTTCACTGGTTTCCTTGTATTTAGAAGTCATGTCTTTTGCCGTTTCCCACATTGTGGCAATCACTTTATCCAATGGCACTTTTGCTTTGCTTGGGTCACTGTCCAAAGCCATCTCGCAAGCATTTATAGCTTTTATGGCACCCATCGCATTGCGCTCTATACAAGGAATTTGCACCAAGCCAGCAATTGGGTCGCAGGTCATTCCCAAATGGTGTTCCATTGCAATTTCACTGGCCATCAAACATTGTTCGGGAGTTCCGCCCATGAGCTCACACAAAGCTCCCGCGGCCATAGAAGAAGAAACACCGATCTCTGCTTGGCAACCGCCCATAGCAGCTGAAATGGTGGAACCCTTTTTGAAAATACTTCCAATTTCGCCTGCGGTAAGCAAAAATTTACGGACATCCTCAAAATTGGCGTCATGGTTTTCAATAACCATATAATACATCATCACGGCAGGAATAACGCCAGCACTTCCGTTGGTGGGCGCAGTAACCACTCGACCCAATGAAGCATTAACTTCATTTACCGCGAGAGCAAAACAAGAAACCCATTTCAAAATCTGACGGAACTTTACTTCAGTGTTTCTTATTGCACCAATCCATTCTTCGGCATTAGTGTATTTGTGGTCGCCAATTAGGTTTTTGTTCATCTCAAAAGCGCGGCGCGTCACATTTAGTCCGCCGGGCAAAATTCCCTCGGTGTGTGCACCAACGTACATTGAGTCTAGCATTACATTCCAGATTTTCTTTAACCCATCGTTTATTTCGGTTTCGCTTCTAAGTGATTTTTCGTTTTCGAGAACTATTCCTGAAATGGTTTTTCCCTCGGCTTTGCAGTATGCCAAAAGCTCTGCCCCTTTTTCAATAGGGAAAGGGAATTGGGCAAATTTTTCCAGTTTTATTTTTTTTCGCTTTCGCTCTTCCTTCACTGTAAAACCGCCGCCAATTGAGTAAAATGATGTAGATTTTATGGAACCGTTTTTCAATGTAGCCCTAAAAGTCATCCCGTTTGGATGGAATTCCAAAAACTTTCGGTTGAAGATGATATTTTGCTTTGGAATAAAAGGAACTTCCAACTCGCCGTTCAACTTCAATTTATTTTCCGAAGTGATAAAATCAATTTCTTTTTCAATGTCTTCAATAGGGTAAGTAACGGGATCAAAGCCTGAAAGACCCAACATTACTGCAATATCGGTAGCATGGCCCTTTCCCGTAAGCGAAAGGGAGCCGTACAAATCCACTGAAATTTCAGCTACCTCCTCAAACTGTTTTTTTTCTTTCAATTCACCAATCCACCGTAATGCGGCACGCCATGGCCCCAATGTATGGGAGCTGGATGGGCCAACTCCTATCTTCAACATGTCAAAAACACTGATACTTTCCATAAATTCAATCTTAATTCAAACCTAAGAAATTTTAAGGGATCTTGCTAAAAGGAAGTGAGGAATTGTTTATAATTTATATTGGAAATATTCCATTAAATAGGAAATATTCCTATTTTTGAGCTATGGAAATACTCACTTCAGGAAAGCTTACAAAAGTAAAAAGCAGGCATGAGCCAGGCGTTTCAAAACAGACGGGCTTTACAAGCCCAGCCACACATTATTTGGAACCCACCATCGATTTGAACCAAGAACTTGTTGTGAATCGCGATGCTACTTTTTTTGTTCGTGTAGATGGAGATACTTTTAAAGAACACAACATTCTCAATAAAGATGTATTGATTATTGATCGCTCGCTTCCGTGGAATTTTGACACGCTGGCGCTTGTGATCCAAGACGGTGAATTTAAAATACAGCGTATTCCTTTCGGTTTTTCCGAAGAAGAATTTACTGTTTGGGGAATCATTACATACATTATCCACTACGCCCGATGATTGCCTTGGTAGATTGCAATAGTTTTTATGCTTGCTGCGAACAGGTTTTTAGGCCTGATTTGTTGGGGAAACCCGTGGTTGTTTTAAGCAATAACGATGGTTGCGTGATTGCCGCAAACAAAGAAGCGAAAGCGATTACGGACATTCCAATGTTTGAGCCGGTTTTTAAAATAAAGGATCAATTAATTGCTCATAAAGTGAATTTCTTTTCTTCAAATTATACCCTTTATGGCGAAATGTCGCAACGGGTGATGAACACTCTCGGGACATTTTCTCCAAATGTGGAAGTATACAGTATTGACGAGGCTTTTGCAGATCTTTCAGGAATGAAAAAAGCTTCTTTGAATAAATACGGACACGAAATTAAAGACACTATTTTCAAAAATACAGGTTTGCCTGTGGGCGTTGGAATTGCACCCACCAAGGGATTGGCAAAACTGGCCAACAAAATGTCAAAAAAAATTGCTGATAACAACCACGTTTTTGTAATCGATTGCGAAGAGAAAAGAATTGAAGCGCTTAAATGGTGCAAGATTGGCGATGTGTGGGGCATTGGCAGAAAGCATGCGGAGCGGTTGAAAAACATAGGTGTTTACAATGCTTTTCAATTTACAGAATTACCGCTTCAATGGGTCCGTAAAGAGATGACGGTTGTGGGCGAACGCACCTGGCGCGAGTTGAGAGGAGAGTCTTGTAACGAATTTGTAACCCAACCCCCGCCAAAAAAGGGAATTGGCACCGCAAAATCTTTCGGTATAAAATTGCCCGATTTAGAACGTATTGAGGAAGCCTGCGCCTATTACATCAGCGAGGTGAGCGAGGTGCTTCGTGCCCAAAAATCATGTGCTACTTATGTTCAGGTTTTCATTATAACTAACTACCACAGTGATGTAGATAAGCAATATTCCAACAGCCGCACAGTCACTTTGGAAATTCCTACGAACAATACCTTCAAACTTATTTCCGCCGCGCGAAAAGCATTGGTAGCAATTTATAAACCTGGCTATCGTTACAAAAAAGTGGGGGTAAACCTTACTGGCATTATTCCACAGGAGTATGTACAAGGAAATTTATTTCATCAACCTTCCAAGTTAAACAACTCAAAACTCATAGAAACCTTTGACGCCATTAACCGGAAATTTGGAAAAGCAACTATTTCCTCGGGTTTGGTGGGTACGCGCATTAGCGAATGGGAACTCGTAAAGAAAGAGCGAAGCTTGCGTTATACTACGCAGTGGGGGGAACTATTGCGGGTAAGTTCGAAATCTTCAAATCCCAAATTCTAAAAGTGTTGACCTATTTTTTCTTGGAATTAGGAATTTGAGATTAGGTGCTTAACTACTGCCAGCAATATATTCAACAAAAGTTTCTGCCATCCTGTCATAATACTTCCGCTGGCATAATCATTGACTTATACTCCCCGTAAAATAAAAATTGAATTAACTAAATATATAACACAATAGATATGAGTAAAATAATTGGAATCGACTTAGGTACAACCAACTCCTGCGTTGCCGTGATGGAAGGTAGCGAGCCAACAGTTATCCCTAATGCCGAAGGAAAAAGAACCACCCCATCTGTAATAGCATTTGTAGAGGGAGGTGAAATTAAGGTAGGTGACCCTGCAAAACGTCAGGCAGTTACAAACCCTACAAAGACCATCAGCTCCATAAAAAGATTTATGGGGAACAAATATTCTGAATCAAAAGCTGAAGCGGAACACGCCGCATACAAAGTGGTAAAAGGTGATAACGATACCGCCCGTGTAGAAATAGATGGCCGTATGTACACCCCACAGGAGTTGAGCGCAATGATTCTCCAGAAAATGAAGAAAACTGCTGAGGATTACTTGGGGCAGCCAGTAACACGTGCGGTAATTACCGTTCCTGCATATTTTAACGACAGTCAGCGCCACGCAACTAAGGAAGCTGGTGAAATTGCCGGTCTTAAAGTAGAGCGCATCATTAACGAACCAACCGCAGCAGCATTGGCCTATGGTCTTGACAAAAAAGGAACCGACCAGAAAGTAGTGGTATTTGATTTTGGTGGTGGTACGCATGACGTTAGTATCCTTGAATTGGGTGACGGCGTTTTTGAAGTATTGGCTACCGATGGTGATACCCACTTGGGTGGTGATGATGTTGACCAAAAGATTATCAATTGGTTGGCTGATGAATTCAAAAAAGAAGAAGATTTTGATTTGAAGAAAGACCCAATGGCGCTTCAACGTTTAAAAGAAGCTGCCGAGAAAGCAAAAATTGAATTGTCTTCCTCTACGCAAACCGAAATCAACTTGCCTTATATTACTGCTACTGCCAGCGGACCAAAACACTTGGTAAAAACGTTGACCCGAGCTAAGTTTGAGCAATTGATTGAAGATCTTGTAAAAAGAACTATCGAGCCTTGTGAAAAAGCAATGAAAGCTGCCGGTTTGAGCAAAAGCGATATAGACGAAGTTATTCTTGTAGGTGGTTCTACCCGTATTCCTGCAGTTCAGGAAGCAGTGGAAAAATTCTTCGGGAAAAAACCGCACAAAGGGGTAAACCCAGATGAAGTTGTAGCCGTAGGTGCCGCAATCCAAGGAGGTGTATTGACTGGAGATGTGAAAGACGTTCTTCTCTTGGATGTAACGCCACTTTCCCTTGGTATTGAAACAATGGGCGGTGTTATGACCAAATTGATTGAGGCCAACACAACCATTCCTACCAAAAAAAGTCAGGTATTCTCTACTGCAGCCGATAATCAGCCGAGTGTTGAAATCCACGTATTACAAGGGGAGCGCCCAATGGCAAACGACAATAAAACAATCGGTCGTTTCCACTTGGATGGAATTCCACCAGCACAGCGCGGTGTGCCACAAATTGAAGTAACGTTTGATATTGACGCCAACGGCATCATTAAAGTAAGCGCTACCGATAAGGCTACCAACAAAACGCAAGACATCCGTATTGAAGCTTCTTCCGGATTGACCGAAGACGAAATCAAGAAGATGAAAGCAGATGCAGAGGCAAATGCCGAAAGCGATAAGGCTGCGAAGGAAAAAGTTGAAAAACTGAACGAAGCGGACGCAATGATCTTCCAGACTGAAAAGCAACTGAAAGAGTTTGGTGAAAAATTATCTGACGATAAAAAGAAGCCAATTGAAGAAGCTTTGGAAGAACTTAAAAAAGCTTACGAAACCAAAGAAGTGAGCAACATTCAACCCGCTTTGGATAAAATAAATGAAGCTTGGAAAACCGCTTCTGAAGAAATGTACAAAGCCCAGGCAGACCAGCAAGGCGCCACAACCGGTGATGCCGGAGCAGGAGCAGAACAGGGAAACACTACTGAAAACAGCGATGTTGAAGACGTTGACTTCGAAGAAGTAAAATAAGTTTCCTAAAATAGTTAGAAATCAAAACCGCAACCCTCTCAAGTTGCGGTTTTTTTATAAATATAATAAACTCGGGAAGATTACCATCATTTAAATTCAGGGTTGGTGAAGAAAAGTAAAAAAAACCATATAATTAGGGCCATTTGTTTCTAGATAATTATAGCTTTCCATAATATCAAATATTCCACGGGGATGTTCATTTTCATTTCCATGATAATAAGGCAGGTCGTTAAAATCTACTATCTGACCTGTATTTAAAGTTTTATTTGATTTACCAGCTCATCGCTGCTAATATTTGCAGTAAATGTTTTAAATGATTCTGTCAAATAATTGAATTTATAAAAAAAGCTACTGGAAGCACATTAATACTGAATTGGGTTTATTATTTGTTAAAAATTATTTTTCGTGCAAAACATTCAATGCATAAATTGCAAAACTGCCCAACCAATGGCCACCCTCATAACCATCGCCTACCAAGTTTGGATAAGAATATGCAACGTGGTCGTTCGCTAGGTTTTCAAGGTGTCCGTAGTTTGGATATTGCTTCGACAAACCATAAAAAACCCAAGCCCTGCTAAAATTCAAACCATCCAAATGCACAAGCTTGCCATCTGTGCGATCGCTCACCTCCCCTACTTTTAAATGATAGTTTTCATCCGCAAGTTGTGGTAAAAACGTGTTCATCCAATTTATAAATTCTTCCGGAGAAAGTATGCGCCTCATAATATCTACTTCCTCCAAACAGGGCGAAAGAAAATCATATCCGCTGGGTTCCCAAGTTATTGGGCAGTTTTCATCGGTAAAATAAAAATCGTGCGCGCGATTTTCGATGAGTTCCTTTAATTCCATATCCCCAACCGTTTCAGCATAGTCATAGGCGAATGCCAACCCAAAGGCAGTATTGGTATGTTCTCCAACACGAATGGGATACTTCAGTTTTGGCAAAAATTCCTTATAACGAAGTACGATAATGTCCGCCAAAGGTTTTAAATTTTGTTCCAGGTCCTTTGCTATCGGGTCGTTCCAATTGTGAAGCTCTTCAGAAAGTTTCAACAGCCACGCCCAACCATAGGTTCTTTCAAAAGATGTGTTAATGGATTTTTCAAAAAAGGCAACCTCAGTAGCCACATTATCGGCTGTGATTTTTTCTTTCAACAATTTCCTAACTTCTTCTGCCTTATCTATTTCCGGAAACTGTTTCAGCAGCGTAACCATAGACCAATACCCATGGACGGCACTATGCCAGTCAAAACAGCCATAAAAAACCGGATGCACTGTAATAGGTTCTACCAGATCTTCTTCGCTTTCTAATGTTTCGCCCGGTTTGTAGGGATACTCTGTGCCAACGCAATGAAGCGGAAGCTCGATAAGTTTGTTGGCTTCAGCCAAAGTGAAGATTGGTTCTGGAAACGTTTGAATGGAAGTTTCCTCGTTTTTGGGAATTTCTACTTCTTCTTTTTTGTTATTACAGCCAAAAATGAAGGTTCCAAAGAAAAAAATAAGCCAGTATTTTTTCATCTGCATAAAATATTTGCTAAAGTGGAAGATGGAATGCCCCAATTATTCATCTTCGGAGGGTTTGCAATTTTTAAAGGGCATTTCATAAAAGTGAAGAATTTAGATAAAGAAGTCATCTTGACTTCAAAGATAAAAAAATAAAAAGCCACGAATTCACAAATAAATTTTGATTCGGAAATTCGCGGCAAAATAATTTTCTAATATTGAATATTACATTTTCACATCCTCAAGTTTTACTTCCTCGCCATTTTTATTGAGAAGTTTTACCTCGTCAAAACCCATATCCTTAAACTGAGCAAATTGAGTAGCAGCATCGCCAACCACCAAATAAGCCATTTTAGAAGCGTCCAAATATTTATTGGCCAATTCCTTATGTTGCTCTAATGTCATGTTTTTCACAATGGCTTCTTCTTTTTCAATATAATCTGCTGGAAGGTTATACTCGTTAATTTCCTGCAGCATTCCCAAAAGCGAACCTTGTGTTTCAAAACGACGTGCATTTGATTTTATAAGGGCATTCTTAGTAAATTCAAGGTCTTCCGGAGAAATACCTTCTCTGTATTTTGAAATTTCATCTCTAAAGATTTGAACAGATTCACCGGTTGTATTCGTTCTAACACTTGATGAAGCTGTAAAAGTCCCCGGGATTTTACTGCCACTGAAATTTGTACGGGCACCATAAGTATAGCCTTTTTCTTCGCGGAGAATCAGATTCACATTTCCGGAGAAAGAGCCACCCAATTTATAGTTCATCACTTCCACTGGATAAAAATCTGCATCAGTTCTTGGTAAGGCAATGTAACCAATATCAATAACCGATTGTTTCGCGTTAGGAATATCCACAAAATAAAGGGAAGCCTTGTCCCTATTGTTTGAGACCGGATATTCCGGAATGCTTACTTCTTTTGCAGCCCAACGCTCCTCAAGCCCTTTCAAATCCTTTAAAACTGCATCTTTATCAATTTTACCGACAACTTGGAAAGTACTTACTGAAGGGGAAAAATTTTTGTTATAGTATTCCTTTAAATCATCCATATCGATGTTTTTCACCGACTCCACAGTACCGATTGTAGGGTAACTAAAAATATGTTCTTCGCCATATAGAATTTTATTATAAACACGGTTTGCCACAGCATTGGGATCTGCATCAGACCGTTTGATTTGATTTATGGTTTTAGTTTTAATACGCCCAAGCTCTTCTTCGTCCCAACGGGGTTCCAAAAGTATTTCAGTGACTAAATCCAGGGTTTTATCGAAATTACGGGTCAAGGTATTTCCGCGAATAACTATCGATTCGTCTGTTGTGTACATTCTAATACTAGCTCCCAATAGGTCTATTTCTTCCTCCAATTGTTCCGGGGTTTTATTGGCCGTTCCTTCCATTAAAATATCGCTCATTAAATTGGCAACACCATTCTTTTTCATATCGTCAAGCAAATGTCCCCCTTCAATAACCAAACTGAAATTTACTGTTGGAATTTCATTTTGCTCAATCCCTGAAACTTTTATACCGTTTTCTAAACTTGCATTCCACATTTCGGGAACATTCAATTCTGGTGCAGGGCCTTGCACGGGAGGTTTTGAACGGTCAAAGTTGGAAGGGGTTTTTACTATTTCAGCATTGGATTCTTCCACTTCTTTCGTAACGTTTTCCTTAATTTCTTCCTCAACAACTTTTGCTTTTTCAGAATTTTCAGTAATTAAGTTAAGCTGTCCTTTTGGAACAAAGCTGGTCATAACATAAGGTTTGTCCTTAATGTATTTGTTGTAAACCCGCATTACGTCTTCCTTTGTAACTTTTTTTATGTTTTCAATGTCTTGGGCAATAAAACCAGGATCACCAGCAAAAACATTATATCTGGCCAGTTGAAAAGATTTTCCTAAAACACTGCTGATCCCATTGTAAAATTGGGTTTCCAATCCGGCCTTAATCCTTTCAATATCTCGATCGGTTACTCCGTCCTTTTCAAAAAGAACAAAAGCTTCATTAATTCCGCTTTCAATTGAATCCAGATCAACACCATTATTCGCGGTTATCGAAATTTGAAAATCCCCAGCCAGTTCGTTTGAACTGTTGTAGGCGATTGTTCTGGCCGTTAAATCCTTTTCTTTCACCAATATTTTATAAAGAGGCGCTTTTTTTCCCTGCGAAAGGATTTCACCCAAAAAGTCCAGTGCATAAGCATCATCAGTGTATTGTTCTATTGTTGGCCAAACCATATTGAGCTGTGGAGCAGTGGCAAAATTGTCTTCGTGATAGAGCCGCTTAGTTTCATTCAATGTTACAGGTTGCGGCTTTAATGGTTCTACTTCTTGACGGCGCTTTATTTCCCCAAAATATTTTTCGATCATTTGCTTGGCTTCGGCCGTGTCAAAATCACCTGCCAAAACCAAAGTGGCATTGTTCGGCCCATAAAATCGATCATAAAATTCCTTCACATCATCTACGGTTGCGTTTTGAAGGTCTTCCAATTCTCCAATAACTTGCCAATTGTATGGGTGTCCTTCGGGATAAAGCGCTTTGTCAATCACCCAACTTGTATGTCCATAAGGATTATTGTCTACACGTTGGCGCTTTTCATTTTGAACGACCTCCTGTTGGTTTTCAAAAGCAGCTTCGGTAACTGTGTTTATAAGGTATCCCATTCTATCGCTTTCCAGCCACATCACGGTCTCCATAGCATTTTTTGGTACAACCTCATAATAGATAGTGCCGTCTTTCCAAGTTCCGCCATTCAGTGTTCCACCGGCATCTTGAATAGTTTTGAAGAACTGATCCTGTGGCACGTTTTCAGATTCCTGAAAAAGCATGTGTTCAAACAAATGTGCAAACCCAGTTCTCCCTGTCTTTTCGCGGTTGGAACCTACACCATATTGAATGGCAAGTGAAACGATAGGGTCACTTTTGTCCTGATGAAGAATTACATCGAGCCCGTTGGCAAGTTCATATTTTTCAAATGGAACAGAAAGCTTTGCGGTATCTTCATCAGTAGTGACTTTTTCATTTTTACATGAAATGGCAAAAAAAGATAAAGAAGCAAGCGCTACGAAGCTAATTTTAAAAGCTGTCTTAAACATAATAAATTGATTTTTAGGAAAGTTTTAAAGATACTATGAGAAGGGTATTTAAATCTTAAAAATAAGTTAAAACGAAACTTTAAATTAGTGAGACAACAATATATTACCCAAACCACCCATCCCGATCCAAACTTCTGTATTGAATAGCTTCGGAAATATGATTGCCTGTTATATTTTCGGAAGCTTCCAAATCTGCAATAGTTCGGGCAACCTTTAAAATTCTATCGTAAGCACGGGCAGAAAGATTTAATCGTTCCATCGCGGTTTTTAAAAGTTGCAGCGAAGCTTCGTCCAACTTACAGAATTGACGAATCTGCTTTACCCCCATTTGGGCGTTATAATGTATATTTTCAAATTCTGAAAAGCGTTCTGACTGAATTTTTCTAGCATTTGTAACCCGCTTACGAATTGCAATACTCGATTCGCCACGGCGTTCGTCACTTAATTTTTCAAACGGAACAGGCGTCACTTCTATGTGAATATCTATTCTGTCCAACAATGGTCCAGAAATTTTACTTAAATAACGCTGCATTTCTGCTGGAGAAGACATTACCGGTGCATCGGGATCGTTAAAATAGCCCCCGGGACTTGGGTTCATACTTGCAACGAGCATAAAACTTGATGGATACGTAACCGTAAATTTTGCTCTGGAAATTGTTACATCTCGGTCTTCCAGCGGTTGGCGCATCACTTCCAAAACACCCCGTTTAAATTCGGGCAATTCATCCAAAAACAAAACGCCATTGTGCGCCAAACTTATTTCGCCCGGCTGTGGATATTGGCCACCGCCCACAAGGGCAACATCACTTATTGTATGGTGAGGACTTCGGAAAGGCCTTGAAGTCATAATGCCACCTTTTTCCATTGTTCGGCCTGCGACACTGTGAATTTTTGTGGTTTCAAGACTTTCCTGTAAAGTCATTGGTGGAAGAATGCTGGGCAAACGTTTGGCAAGCATAGTTTTTCCCGAGCCAGGTGGCCCAATTAAAATAATGTTATGACCGCCTGCTGCAGCAATTTCCATACAGCGTTTTATGGATTCCTGGCCTTTTACATCGGCAAAATCGTGTTCGGGATGTTCCAAATGTTCGTAAAATTCGGCTTCCATATCCACTTCGGTTTTTTCCAGTGGAATGTTTTCGTTGAAAAAATCGATTACTTCCTTAATATTTTCAATTCCGTAAACATCAATTCCTTCAACAATAGCTGCTTCCTTTGCGTTTTGCTTCGGAAGAATAAAGCCTTTAAATCCTTCTTCTTTTGCTTTCAGCGCAATTGGTAAAGCACCACGAATGGGCTGTAGATCTCCATCGAGCGAAAGTTCTCCCATAATTATATATTCCGAAAGTGGGTTTCGCTCTTCAATCTGTTCCGTGGCAACGAGAATACCCATCGCCAAGGTAAGATCATACGCAGAGCCTTCTTTCCGAAGATCGGCGGGGGACATGTTGAGAATTAACTTTTTTCCGGGAATTTTGTAGCCGTTGTTTTGTAAAGCGGCGGCAATGCGGAAATTGCTTTCACGAATGGCGTTATCGGGCAGGCCAACCAAATGATAACCTATTCCATTGTCAACGTTTACTTCTACAGTAATAGTAGTTGCCTCCACGCCAAATACAGCACTTCCATAAACTTTTGTAAGCATAATTCAGTAAGTATAAAGGGGAGTTTACAATTGAAAGATATAAAAAATGTGGGAAGTTAGAAATGGGAAACACAAAGTTTGTGGCTATTTTTTCAAAAATATTTCCAGTAAATTAACTGTTGAACGGTTTTTTGCCCCTGAGAAATTTCTATTTTCAATAGCTGTTAACGTTCCTTTTGCAACGGTTTTACCTAATTCCACACCCCATTGGTCATAGCTAAAAATGTTCCAAATAATACCTTGAGCAAAGAGCTTATGTTCGTAAAGTGCAATTAGGCTTCCAAGGTTTTTTGGAGTAAGTTTCTTTATTAAAATAGTATTTGTGGGTTTGCTACCCTCAAATGATTTAAAAGGATTTTCAACAACCTTGTTATGCGTTCCTTCCCAAAGCGCCTCGGTTTGGGCAAAGAAATTTGCCATTAAAATATTATGGTTTTCAACATTGCCATGCAATGGCTCGCTAAAACCTATAAAATCTGTAGAAATCAATTTTGTGCCTTGGTGCAATAATTGAAAATAAGCGTGTTGTGAATTGCTGCCAACATTGCCCCAAACAATCGTCCCGGTTTGATAATCTATTTTTTCACCGTTTCGGTCCACGCTTTTACCGTTGCTTTCCATCACGGCTTGTTGCAGGTATGGAACCAATTTGTGCAAATATTGCGAATATGCCACAACGGCTTCACTTTCAGCTTTATAGAAATTATTGTACCATATTGAAAGTAAGGCAAGTATAACGGGAATATTTTTACCAAATTCTTCATTTTTGAAATGATTATCCATTTCAAAAGCACCTTTCAGCATTGCTTCAAAGTTATTGAAACCAATGGCACAGCAAATGGAAAGCCCTACGGAACTCCAAAGCGAGAATCTTCCGCCAACCCAATCCTGCATCGGGAAAATGTTTTCTTCGGAAATACCAAATTCTTTTGCGCCTTCCACATTTGCAGATACTGCTACAAAATGTTTTTCAATGTCAATCTCCGAAGCATTTTTCAAAAACCAGTCCTTCACAACAGAAGCATTTACAATGGTTTCCTGCGTGGTGAAACTTTTGGAAACAACTATAAAAAGTGTTGTTTCGGGATTCAGTATGCTTAGGGTTTCAGCTACATTATCGCCGTCAATATTTGCGATAAAATGAATTTTTAAATGATTTCTGTAAAACTGAAGCGCCTCGGCAACCATTTCCGGACCCAAATGGCTTCCGCCAATGCCAATATTTACAACATCAGTAATTGCTTTTCCTGTGAAGCCCTTGTGGGAACCATTGATTATTTTATTGGAAAAAATCTGCATTTTTTGAAGTGTCGCCTTCACTTCCGGTTTCATATTTGCAAAATCGCGCAGAGCTGTATGCAGTACAGCTCGGTCTTCGGTCTCATTTATTTTTTCACCTGAAAATTGTTGTCTGATGGCTTCTTTCAACTTTACTTCCTCTGCAAGTTTTAGTAAAAGCGAAAGGGTTTCATTGGTAATTCGGTTTTTTGAATAGTCTATATAGAAATCCTGCCATGTAATCTTAAACTGATTTGCTCGATTGGCATCCTTTTCAAAAATATCTTGCATTTGCAGCATTTTGGTTTCTTGAAAATGTTTTTCAAGAGCTTTCCAAGCTTCAGTTTTGGTAGGATTTATTTTTGGTAAGGACATTTTAATTTACGATTGACGATGTTTAGATTGACGAGTTTAGATTTACGAGTTTCGATTTGGGTTTGTTATTTTTTATTTGGAATTTTCTCTTTATAATAATCAATCAATCCATCTATGGGACGTTGAACGATATTTCCAAGTTTAAGATTGTGTGCTGTAAAACATTCTTTTATAATTTCTTCCGAAAAATATGCGATGGAACCAATAAAGTGAACCGGAACCTCGTGCGATTTTTCATAACAAAGAATGCGACATTCAATAAAATTTGAAATGCCTTCTTTTATGAGCGCGTAAAAGTATGGGGTTATTTCTTTCTGTGTAAATATGAATTGCGCAAATGATGCCAAATATGCGTTTGGATTTGGCTTCTTGTAGAGATTCATTTTTATCTCGTCTGCTTCCAAATTGAATTTATTTTCAAACTCCGCAGCAATTTCCAAAGGCATCCGGTGATAATAATAATCGCGGATCAATCTTTTGCCGAAATAATTTCCACTTGCTTCATCCATTAAAATATACCCCAAAGATGGGATCGGCGCGTGTATTTCAGTTCCGTCATAATAACAACTGTTGCTACCCGTGCCCAAAATGCAAACAATTCCCGGTTCGGTAGTTACGGCAAAAACAGCGGCCGCCATATCTTCGGAAACGTTGACTTTTGCTGTTGTAAATAGTTCTTCCAAAACTTCCTTTAGAATACTTCGCGGCGTGGCAGTGCCACAACCCGCACCATAAAAGTCCAGAATTTCAACACTCTTGAAAACACTTTTTAAAGTTTCGTTTGAAGCAATGCGAAGCAATAGCTCTTCCTTTGGAACTACGGTAGGATTTAACCCGGAAGTGACGGTTTTGAACACCTCATTTCCATCATTATCCATAAATACCCAATCACATTTTGTAGAACCGCCGTCAGTTATTAGGGTCATAATTTATAAAGTTGCAACGTGCGCGGCCAAATCTACCAATTTTGCAGAGTAGCCGTATTCGTTATCATACCAAGCCACTAACTTAAAGAAATTATCATTAAGTGCAATCCCGGCATTGGCATCAAAAGTACAAATATGTGGATCAGAGACAAAATCCTGTGAAACCACTTGATCTTCAGTGTAATTTACGGTTCCTTTGTATTCATTTTCTGAAGCTTTTTTGAAAAGTGCTTTTATTGCCTCGTAGGTCGCAGGTTTTTTAGTGCGAACAGTCAAATCTACCACGGAAACATCAGTTGTTGGAACGCGGAAAGCCATACCCGTAAGTTTGCCGTTCAACTCTGGAATTACTTTGGTTACGGCAACGGCAGCGCCTGTGGTTGTGGGAATGATATTGCTCAACGCACTTCTTCCAAGACGGTAATTTTTCTTTGAAGGCTGGTCAACAGTAGATTGTGTTGCTGTTACGGCATGTACCGTTGTCATCAAGGCTTCAACAATTCCGTATTCGTCATTTATTATTTTTGCCATCGGCGCAAGACAGTTCGTGGTGCAAGAGGCGTTTGAAATAATGGTGTCGGAAGGCTTAATTTCTTTATGGTTCACGCCCACTACAAACATAGGCGCTGTTTTGGAAGGCGCGGAAATAATTACTTTTTTAGCACCAGCCTTTAGATGTGCCGAAGCAGAGTCAACTTCCTTGAAAATTCCGGTACAATCGATTATAATTTCAGCACCGACATTGTCCCATTTTAAATTTTCGGGATTTTTTTCGGCAGTGACCCTTATATTATTGCCATCAACGATTAGATTACCATCCTTCACTTCAACTTTACCGAGATATTTTCCGTGAACGGAATCATATTCCAATAAATAGGCCAAGTGATCAACTTCCAGCAAATCGTTTACCGCAACTATTTCTATATCATTTCTTTGTATTGCTATTCTAAAGGCAAGGCGCCCTATTCGGCCAAAGCCGTTAATTCCTATTTTCGTTCTCATTTATAAATTTTAATTGTTTATGTTTTAAATTGAAATGATATCCGCAACACGTATCAAATCTTCGTCAATTTCATTACTGCCTTTTATTGCTTCGGAAAAAGGTACCGATGTTACTTTGTTGTGAACAATTCCAATCATAACGTTTTTTTCACCTTTCAGTAATGCGTCAACAGCACCAACACCCAATCGACTTGCAAGCACCCGATCATAACAACTTGGAGAACCGCCCCGCTGAATGTGGCCGAGGACGGTAACCCTAACTTCGTATTCTTTTAAATTTTCCTCAATATATCTAGCAAGGCCAAAGATATTCTTTCCTATTTGGTCTCCTTCGGAAACAACAACGATGCTCGAAGTTTTTCCAGATTTTTTGCTTCGGCCTAAAGATTCCAGCAAGCGTTCGCGACCCATATTCTGCTCGGGGATCAAGATTTCCTCCGCACCTGCTCCTATACCAGCGTTCAAGGCAATATCTCCTGCATCGCGGCCCATCACCTCTACTAAAAATAGACGGTTGTGTGAATTTGCCGTGTCGCGAATTTTATCAATTGCTTCAACAACGGTATTTAAAGCTGTGTCATAACCAATGGTGTAATCTGTTCCATTGATGTCATTATCTATTGTTCCCGGCAGGCCAACAATGGGAAAGTTAAATTCTTTTATAAAAACCGAAGCTCCCGCAAAAGTACCGTCTCCACCAATGACGACCAAGGCATCTATGTTTTCGTTTTGGAGATTACTGAATGCTTTTTTTCTACCTGCTTCAGTTCTAAAGTCTTCGGAACGGGCAGATTTAAGAAATGTACCTCCCCGATTGATTATGTTTTTTACAGAACGTGCGTCCAACTCTTTAAAATCCCCTTCTATCAAACCTTGTAAGCCGCGGTAAACACCAACACATTCAAGATTGTGATAAGCACAAGACCTGACTACCGCGCGAATTGCAGCGTTCATTCCCGGGGCATCGCCCCCACTTGTCAAAACCCCTATTTTTTTTGGTATATTCATAAACGGAAAGTTACTGTTAATGTTTATAATGCAAAATGATTTTAATCAGAAAAAATACGTGTAAGTACGTATTGCGAAAATTTAATAACCGACATATATTTGACTCATAGAATTAGTGGATAATGCACAAAGCAATATTTTTTGTGGGGATAGAAAATATTATTAGTGCACTTTAAAGTTTACTAAGTTAGGTTTGTTAAAGGATCTCGGCCAACGGTCGGGATTCTTTTTTTATATACATTCAATTCCAGAAAGTTATCTTCAAAATTCTTTTTGTTTTTTCGGTTATTTTGAAACGGTCATCCATCCTGTGGCCAATTACCCATACTATTTTTTCTTCGCTTAAAAGCAGCCAAATTTTTTCCTTTTCGTTTAAGGATATTTTTTCGTCTTTGAAAAATTTACTCAACTTCTTTTTTCCTTTCATTCCAAAAGGTTGAAAACTATCGCCATTTTTCCATTTTCTGAGCTTTAAGGGGAAGTTTAATTTTTCAGAAGCAACATAAATCAAGTTTTTCTCAGTTTCGCCTATGTATTTTGACGGTTCAATTTTTAAGTTTATTGGAAAAGTTATTTCTTCTTCAAAAACCAAAAATTCATCATTCCGTTTTTCTAAATCAATTTCGGTAAGCACTAATTCTTCTCGATTTTTAATAAGTCGGTGCGTTTTTGAAAAAAGTTGTTTCCCTGTTTGCGCATCAAGCAAATTTGAAACATCTTCCCATTCCGTAAAACCGAAACCATGCAACAATTCATATAGCAAAGCATCTGTATGTGGAAGTTCTTTAATTTTTGGGATGTTGATATTATATGAATCCACAGCTTCGCTAACAACTAAGTTGTAAACTAAAGCAGTGTAATCTTCAATAAGGTTTTGTGATGCTTGTATGTTCCGCTGTGTTTTCTGAAAATTTTTCAAAAGTGCTTCATTGGTCTCCTTAAACTGCGGCAATACTTCCAAACGCAACTTATTCCGAAGATAGTCAGTCTTTAAGTTACTACTGTCTTCGCGCCATTTCAAATTATTTTCTTCCGCATATTTTAAGATTTCTTCGCGTGAAAAATCTAAAAGCGGTCTTATTATTTTGTTGTTTCTCTTCGGAATTCCTGCAAGTCCGGTTAAGCCTGTTCCACGGGAAAGATTTATGAAAAACGTTTCCAAATTGTCGTCTAGATGGTGTGCAGTCAGTAAATAATCAAATTTAAAATCTTTTAAAATTTCATCAAACCAAGCATAACGAAGATCACGAGCTGCCATTTGGGTTGAAATTTTGTGCTCTTGAGCAATCTTTTTTGTGTCAAAAGTTTCAACAAATACTGGAATTTGCATGCTTTTCGCCAAACCAATCACAAACATTTCATCTCCATCGCTCTCTTTTCCACGTAATGAAAAATTGCAATGTGCCAAAGCAATCTCAAAGTTTGATTTTTTCATCAAATGTGTCAAAACCACGCTATCCATTCCGCCGCTACAGGCTATGAGCATTTTTTTTCCTTCCATAAAAGAAAAATCGGTTCCAATATTTTTTTTAAAATGATTGAGCAATCTGATTTAAATTTAGAAGAAGTTAATAATTATTCCTGCAATAACAGCTATTCCGAAGCTGAGCATCGTACCAATGAGCACGTACTCCGTTTTTAAGGTTTCATTGTTTCCATAACGGAGAATGGACTTGGCCGCAATCAAAAAACCGACTGCCGAGTATTGCGCAATGATTATAAATGTTAATGTTAGGATTCGCTCCAAAACACCGATAACCTTTCCGGCGTTGGGCATTTCATTGTCACTGGACACCTGTATTTCGGTAGCTTTAAACACTTCCCTTATAAAAATGTTTGCTGGTTTTAAGCATACTAAGTATCCCGTGACCATGAGCAAATATTTAAAATTTATTGAAACATTAATTGAAGGATCAATGCCGTACCATTTGTCAAATAGAATAACTACTAATGTGAGAATAGCCAAATGAGCTGCTTGATCTATAAAAAAAGCATATCGGCCAAAGTACTTACTGTTATTTAGGTGACGTTTAAATCCGTCTATCAAAAAGTGGGTCATTGAAATTATTCCAGCAGCCAATACGAAACTTATTTGTAAAGAAAACAACCACGCCAAAACAAAACACACCAATGCGTGCCAATACAAAAAGGGACTCTTAAAACCGGTTGTGTTTTTTTGCTTTGCCAATTTATCTGTCTGGAAAAAATAATCCAAGCACAGATGTGCAATAAATTGGAGCAGTAATAATTCCTTTATTCCCATAGTGTTTACTTTGAAATTATCGTTTTAAAATAGTTTACCGCTTCTTCAATGGCATTCCAACCAACACTGGTTGAGTGTTGGTTGACGGCAGACTGTCCAATGCCAAGGCGTTTAGCTATTTCCTCCTCTTGGTTATTCATCAGTTTTAGGTACAATACTTCACATTGTCTAGAAGTTGCCTTACTCAGCAAAACATCCAATAGCGCCAATAAAGGTTGAAAATTTTTATTTAATTTTTCATCTTTTGAAGCAAAAAACAAGGTATTTTTTATAACGATGCGCTCTTTGTTGTACGTTGTTTCACCGCTTATTTCACGACCCGAAAGATAAATGGCCTCACCATCGATAACTCCTTCTTCGGGCTTGTAGCGGCTCAATTCGCCATAACCAATAGCAAGCCTTATTCCGTGGGTTTTGAATTGCTTTATCCTATTGTCTTCACTTTTATACGTTTTTATTCTAATTGGAATTGCCTTCACAAAACTCTTTATGGCCAATGCCACTTGCAGGCCTTCTGCGGCATTGGGAACAACACATTCCAAATAATCGCCTTTTATAATACGGCCATAGACATTGAACTCCTGTTTCAAATTGTGGAGCAGGTCATTGAGATTTTCTTCAACAAATTTGCGATCTTGAGTATGCAAGCCTGTTGATGAGACAATATCACCAGATATAACCGAATAGTTCATTCGTTAAAAGTTTATTCAAATATATAAATTTATTAGCTTAAACACTAATAAATGTATTTTATTAGTTTAAACACTAATAAATGGATTATATGAGCTTAAAAGCTAATAAAAAAGGTTTATAAGCCTTTAAACTCATAAAGTATTGTTCAGAACTTCCCGCATTGCCTTTGCTTTCAATAAACACTCTTCGTATTCCTTTTCGGGTATTGAGTTTATTGTAATGGCACTTCCAACGGAAAAACTTACATATTTTTTTAAGGAATTATAAAGAATACTTCTAATAACAACATTAAAGTCAAAATCTCCCGAAGGAGAAAAATAGCCGATAGCTCCGCTGTATAAACCGCGTTTGGCGTCTTCTGTTTCTTCTATTTTTATTTGCATCGCAGAAATTTTCGGGGCGCCTGTCATACTTCCCATTGGAAAAGTGTTTCTCAAGATCTCAACACTGGAAATAGTTTGCGCAACGCTACAAGTAACTGTGGAAACCATCTGGTGCACTTGCTCAAAAGTATAAATGGCGCAAAGTTCTTCAACGGAAACACTTCCTTTTTCGGCAATGCGGGAAAGATCGTTGCGCACCAAATCTGTAATCATTATGTTTTCGCTACGCTCTTTAGGATCATTGGCCAATTGCTGTGCCATTTTTAAATCTTCCACTTTATTTTTTAGGCGTTTTGCCGTTCCTTTTATAGGTTGGGAAACAACAGCGGTTCCTGTTCTCTTTAAATACCGTTCCGGTGAAGCCGAAAGGGCAAAAATTTCATTCAGCTTAAGAAAAACAGAAAATGGCGGTATTGAAATTTTATTAAGCTGAAGAAATGTTTCCAGCGGGTTGATTTCAGAATCTTCGGAATAGAATTCCTGACAGATATTCACTTCATAAATATCTCCACGTTTAATATGCCCAAGTACCTCTTCAACTTTCTGAAGATAACTATCTTTCGAGGTCCGGATACTTATTTTTATAGGTTTCGAGATTTCGGATTCCTCGGGTTGCTGGTTAATTTCAGAAATAGCATTAAAATCTTCTTCTATTTCATCGGAAGCTATATTCAAATAATGCATCTCAACATTATTTTCAGAAAAAAGAAACAGTTTTTTAGGTTGAAAAAAATACAGATCAGGAAAATCCAGACCGTCAACATTGTTGGAATGGAGTTTTTCAACATCATTTTTAAGATCATAGGAAAGATAACCAAAAATCCAATCTGCCGTAGTGGATTGATATTCCTTCAACTTATTAAAAGCATCTTGGGAATCGGTTCTAAGGGCCGTAAAAGCATCAACTGCAAGAATTGCCTGATAGGTTTCATGGGGTTGTGAATAGTTGTTGCTGTCCAGCCACACAAATTCATGGAACTGTTGCGCCCATCGGAGCAAGCAGTTTTTAGAGGCTTCGGTTAAAGAAAAAGGATATTTCTTTACGGTGCGCATTATTGTTCAATTTGATGCACAAAATTTTGAATAACATCTGTAAAACCAAGTAATAAAACTTCGTTGGAAATAGTGTTGGTTTCTTCAGAAAAATTTTCTGAGAACGAAGGAAAGCTAAAGCTTTCTACCACTGTAGCGCCAAACCTGGGAAGTACGTTTTTTGTATATTCCAAAGCAGAAGCAGCGCCACGTTTTCCGTTTGAAGTGCTCATCAAAAGGACTTTCTTTTCTTGAAGAAAGTTACGGTCCAGTCTTGAAAGCCAATCAATTGTATTTTTAAAATATGCCGAAACGGTTCTGTTATGCTCGTTTACAGAAATTACAAGTGCATCTGCTTCTTTGATTTTGTTATGGAGTATTTTCAAATCTATGGAATATCCTTTTTCACGTTCAATATCTTCTCCAAACATTGGAAGGTCATAGTTTGTTAGTTTAATAACCGCAACACTGTGGCCAATAATTTGTGCAGCAGCAAAACTTACTAATTTATCATTGATGGACTTACTGCTGTTACTGCCCGCAAAACATAAAATTTTTTTCATTTGCCAAAGTTATTGAAAAGTGGGGTGTAAAAAACCCGCGGAAAACAAATTGCCGCGGGTTTTTAAAATTTATCAATCAGGGATTTATTGTTTCACAATACGCTTCACAATGTTTGTATCTACTGCATTTATTTTCACAAAATACATTCCTGTGGCAAGTTCATCCAATGAGAAATTGGTTTCAATTCCTGCTCCGGAAAGATCTATGTTTTTAATAGTTCTACCTTTCACATCAGTAATGATTATGTTTTTCAATTGTGCTGTTGTATTATTTTTAAGTGTAATTTCACCAGTTGTTGGATTTGGATAAAGCAGCAAGTTGTTGGCAAATTCATTTTCGCCAATTCCTATTAATTCATCCACAGTAACTGTAAAAGTACACGTGTCTTCATTGCCTGCAGCATCGGTTGCAGTCATTGTGATAGTTGTAACACCTACTCCAACCATAGTTCCTGCAGCAGGATCCTGTGTAATAACCGGGTCTGGGTTACAGTTGTCAGTCGCAGATGCATCGCCAGTATAATCAGGCAATGTATATTGCTGTCCGCTGGGAACAGAAACATTAACGTCAGCTGGGCAAGTAATCACTGGGTTTTCAGTTTCAGCAATAACTTCCGTAAGAGTACGCTCGCCTGGGCAACCTGACGCCCCTAAATTAATATCACTGTTTGGTGTGCCAAAATCTGAAGATTCACAAATTCCTGACCAATCTGCAGCAGAATCTGTATCGCCAACTCTTCTGAAAGATCCCGAAGAACAATCTATTGATAAATTAGCTCCTACCCCAGTCCAGTCTAAGTTAGCAGCAGTGATATTGAAACCAGCTATGGTTACATTAAAGCCAGCAATCTCTGCAGCACTGAAATTCCAGAAAACAGAGTCAACTACACCTCCACTTGGATCAATTATTAATATCCATCCAGTTCCAGAATTATCCCAGTAAAGGTTATTACCCCAGTAACCGGAACCGCTATCATCATTCCAATCCACAACTGAATTGGCTCCCATACTGCTCAAGTTCTTTACAATTGAGTTTACAGTGTTAATATTTGCATAAGGAGTATCGCTAACGGCAACTTTATATCCTGTGTAGTCTTTAGCTATACCCACGTTTTGAATTTCAAATCTGTCTGGTGTTTCTAGATTAATTTCTGAAATAACCAATTGTGACAATGGTCCAGGAGCACTTTCCTGGGCATATACATCTGTGGTTCCTGTTGGTGTAAACGTATATGAGGTACCTTCAAAAAGGAAGTTACCTCCAGTTGCGGCATCAAACCATCTGATAACATTATTAGGGTCATTAAGAGTAGCCGTTACAGTTACTGGATCACCAACACAGAAATCTGAAACTCCTGTAGTTATAGGTCCATCAGGTACCGCCAATACTTCAATAGTATCTGTAGCGGATGATGCTACTGAACATGGGCCAGCTGGAACATCATAAGTTATTGTATGCACACCTACACCAGCTACAGCAGGATCAAATGTGAATGTAGATCCATTGCCATCATCTGTAACTCCTGGTCCACTATATGTACCACCATTTGGAGTTCCTCCTGTCAATCCAGTTTGTACTCCAGAAGTAGCGCAAACTTCTTCTAAAACAGATAATGAAGCTGTTTGTGAAGGAGTATCAAAAGCTTGAGTTCCGTCACTTCTGCTGCTTGAAGAGCCTTGACTTGCGCTAAAACCTAAACCTCTTTTTGCAAAAGCATCCCAAAGCAAGCATTCGTTTGCACCTCCATAAAGAGCTTGATCTGCAGCAAAAATTGCATCACGACCATCTATAAAACCAGGGCTACAAGGTTGTAGTTTCATCCCTTCTGTAACCAATGCCAATGCTTGAATGTTTCCTGCGTCTTGGTTAATATCACCGGTAAAATTATAAGGATTTGGATCAAAACCGTGTTCATCTATTAATGCCCAGGTTACTTCCCAAAGTGTTTCTGCCCATACAGAACCAACGCCGTGAGGTACAGCTGCTGTTTTAATAAAATCATAAGTCTGTGGATTCACGCCCATATCTGTACTGTATGGATAATCACGAATACCTCCACCTCCTTGGCCTTGACCAAAAAGATACGTTCCTACGGCACGTGCATCTGTTCCAACATCACCAGGCTCAATTGTCAATAATACTCCAAAAAAGTCACTCCATCCTTCTCCCATTTGCTCTTGGTTTTGCAAACAGCCAGATGCGGCAGGACCGCCTGTTAAACGGTTTGACACACCATGTCCGTATTCGTGAATAATAACCAGATTATCAAAATCACCATCTTTATCATTACAAATGTACATTTGCATTCTTGGGTTACTACCATCTGGTGGAGTTGCAAAGTTAGCGTTACAACTACCGGAACCGTCTTGAGCTTCTGCATTTACAGAGTCACTTCCGCTGCCTCCATTTCCATAGTTGTTTTCCTGAAAGTTACCACTCACTTCATCGAACCCATATTGGTACATAATATCGTGAAAAATATTGTTCATATAGAAAAGGTTGGTTATTGCAGCATCCTCATATTGATTTCCACTAGTATAAATTTGACTAAAAGGGTAGCCGGTAAATTCCAGATTCGCTCCTGCATCTGGCTGGTAACCTGAATTATTTCCATCTTCATAAGCATTTGCATTGTTTCCGCGTGTAGTAGTATATTCAGCACCAACAACGCCATCCGTATCGTGCCATCCATATGGTGAAGCAGTTGGGTCTGCAGGTTGGACTTCAATGGTCCGCGCTCCATAATATGGACTTTCAAGAGGCAGTGCGAATACTTCGTAACATTCTGTACAAGCAGCAGGTTTGTTAGCTATAATCTCGTCATAATTTGGAATATCATATAAGTTGGCATTGAAATCCATCACTTTCACGTCATTACTGTGATCGTGGTGAATTGCACAGCTAACCATCCAATTTGCCCTGTTTACTATTTCGCCTGTGGTTGCATTAACTCTTAAGCTCCACCAATCTTGCTGGCTTTTTTCCTGGATTGAAATATCCCAGCATAAAACCAATTGGTCAGTTTCTGTAAGTGCGTACATCAATTTTGCAGGTATTGGGCTTAAAGAAATTCCACCATCGCTAAGCAATGTTTCCCTAGCAACCCCATTAGGACCTTCCAATACAGTAAGCGAACCATTTAAGGAATACCCAAGTTGCATAGCCGCAGCCTGTACAGCTTGCGCAGCTGTGAGGCCTGGTTGATTTGTGCCGGAAAGTTTTTCAGCAATACTTTTTATAAATTTATTGTCTGATGAAATTACTTCACCGTTCGCTAAAGTATGGATCCCTGATTCAGTTCCATAAATTTCGATTTCATTCAGTAATTGTCTGAAATATATGTGTTGGATACCGCTAGTCCTACTAACAGTTTCACTTGTTATTTGCCACTGAAGATCTTGCGGCAATAATTCATTTTGTTCTAAAAAATGATTCAATTGTTTGTTAATCGTTCCTGAAAAATTTTGTGCAACAATAGTGCCCGAAAACACCAACATAATTGCCAGGAAGAAACTTCGGGTAACTTTTTTCATTTTTGTTTTTTTTGGATTAATATTAGTTTTAAGTAGATTAAGTTTTTGTAAAGCTATTAAAAAATATAATTTTCACAACTTTTTCTTAAAATACAAAAAAAAATTAACACTTAAATCTTGGAATACATACTATTTAATGGAACAAACAGAACTATTTAAATTTCAAAGTAATAATTTCATTAAATTTACTTTCAAAAAAAAGTTCTATGGAACAACCCAACGATCTCATCATTGCCATGCAAAATGGCGACGAAAAGGCATTTTCACGATTATATACTATGTATAGTGAAGCTATTTACGGAATCATTTACAGCATCGTTTTGGATGAAAAGACTGCAGAAGAATTATTACAGGATGTGTTTATAAAAGTTTGGAACAATGCCTCTTCCTATTCAGTAAAAAAAGGCCGTTTTTTCACTTGGCTTTTAAATATTGCGAGAAATACCACCATAGACAAAACTCGATCCAAAGCATTTAAGAACACTAAAAAAAACCTAAGTGCCACAAACTTCGTAGATATATTATCATCCTCAGATAGTTTTAACAGAGCAACCAACGCTATTGGGCTAAAAAAGTTTGTGGATGCCCTTAAACCTGCATGTATCAAGATAATTGATCTTTTATATTTTAAAGGATTCACACAGGTAGAGGCATCAAAAACATTGGAATTACCATTAGGAACAGTAAAAACAAGAAACAGAACCTGTATAAATGAATTACGGGCAATGGTTTTAGGATAAAAAATTATGACTCCAGAAGAAATAATAGCATCAGGAAATTTAGAACTTTACGTTTGTGGCGCATTATCACCAGAGGAAGTTACTGAAGTAGAAGAAGCAATTGCTGCCCACCCTGAAGTTAAGCGAGAAATTGAACTTATTGAAGAGTCTCTATTACACTTAGCCGAAACAGTAGCACCGCCCGTGCAAGCAATGACTTGGACCTATATTTTAAATTCAATTAGAAATGTAAAAAATATTGGGGACACCAAAATAAGAACCCTTAATTGGCCAGCAATAACTGGCTGGGCCGCTGCTATCTTGTTTATGGGCGGAATTATGTGGATGTTAAAGCAAACCAATGATTTAAACAATTCGTTACAAGTAACTACCACTGAAAACACAGTTTTAAAGGAAGAAAAAGCCACAGTTGAAAGCCAACTTGCTGAAAACAATAAAACCCTTGAAATTTTAAGGTCGAAAGATTACCTAGCATATACCCTTCTAGGAAATCAGGCAGTTGCCCCTGAATCTTTTGCAAAGGTTTATTTGAACAATAAGGAAAAAGTGGCCTATATAGATGTGAATGGCTTACCTACTCCGCCCAGCGGAAAGGTTTACCAGGTATGGTCGCTTAAAATGGAACCTTTAACACCAACCAGCGTTGGCTTGATAGATCCTGAAAACAAAGCAGGCGAAGGAATCTATAAGTTTGTAAATTTCCCAACACAAGAAGCTTTTGGAATAACCTTAGAACCTGAAGGCGGAAGCCAAACACCTACCCTCTCACAATTATATACTTTGGGAATGATTAGTATTTAAGAGAAAATAATATGGAATTTAAAACCTGGACTCGCGTTCAGCTCTTTTTATTTGAAGCCAAATATTAATTGTCTAGTATATAAAATTCTTGAATTCGTTATAAAAACAAAGCGTCCATCATTTCTGACGGACGCTTCAACTAACAAAAAAACTCTGAAAACCGGATATTTCCAGTTTTATAGAATCCATCAATCTCTTGATAGATAACTAACCTCAACTATATCTACGTAATAGTTGAAGAGTTGGTTTTTCAATTTTTTATAATTTTTCAATTTCTTTTGCCTTTACTGGTCCCAATTCATAAAAGGTTCCCATAAGTTCTTCTTTTAGCAGAGCTACTTTGTCTTCCATTCCATTTGCTTTATAAATTAAAGCTGAATGAAAAAGTGCTTTTGGTTCTGATGTTTTGCCCTCTACATATTCCGCTATCGTTTTTAGAGCAGCTTCTTTGTCGCCAGCTTTCAATTGGGCATATGCCAATAATTGATATGTTTCCGGGGTAGCTCGGTTTGTGATTTCCCTTGCAGCTAATTTAAGCGCTTCTTGTGGCTCTCGATCTGCGTAAAGATCTATAATGTAAGCATTATACATTTCACCATAGTCAGGGTTTTCTGTTGCTTTTATAAACTTCTCATATTCATTGTTTGCTTCTGAAGTATCTCCATCAAATTCTGCCATTTGTCCTTTTAGGAGATAATAATCCGGCGCTTTATGGTTTACCATTACGGAATCCAAAATTCGGTTGGCTTCTTTGGTGTTTCTTTCTGAAGAATAAACCATCCAAGCAAGTTGTTTTTTCACATAATGATTATCTGGTTCAATGGCCAAGGTTTTTAAATAACTATTGTATGAATCCTGAAGTCTTCCGGCATGGCCATAAAAATCACCAATATTACTATATACCCAAAGCTTTAAACCTCTGTCGTCGCGTTCTTCAGCTATCTGCTTGGCCTGTTCCATATATTTTATAGCTGCGTCAAGATTGCCGTTGTGATCGCTCCATTTGGCAAGACGTATCAAATAGTTGAAATCCTTAGTATCTTTAATTTTTCCCAAAAGGGTATCTGCGCGATTGTATTTACCCAGTTCCATAGCTACATCAAAAAGCATCATTTCAGTTTCTTTGTGATTATCTGGATAGGTATATGCGCTATCCAACAAAATCTGTGCTTCCTTAAAACGGTGTTGCGAAATGTAATTGTGTGCTAAGCTTCGTAAATAGGAATCTTTATTTCGTGCTGAAATATCATGTGATTTTTTAATAAGCTTTTCAGAGGTTTTCAATTCCGCAATATCTCCCGTAATTCCAAACATTGCAGCGTGTATGCCAGATAAACGACTCATTTCCACCAAATGGGTTGAATCGTTATTGAATTCTTTCTGCCAAAACTCAAACTCTTCAATAAGAGCATTTTTAGAAGGGGTATTATTTGTAATCAAATATGGGTCGTAATCATTGCTTTTAGTTATTTTTTGGGACTTTTCTTGACACCCAAAAAGAACAGCAATACATACTATTGTTATTATCTTTTTCATCTTTTTTAAAAAATTTGTGTTGGTTTCGCTTTTATATTAAAAACGTTTTTAAACCAAAAAAGAGAACAAACAGTTCTCTTTTTTGGTTTAATATTTACAAAATTAAAATGGTTCAGCCATATATGGGAAGGTGCTGGAGAATGAAACATCATTCGCTGGCACTCCATCGCTGGTTAAACCAGGATTATCTGTTCCACCGGGTCCTCCGAAGATCAATAATAGCGATACATCTATCACATCATCACTCAACGCTCTTCCGGTAAGTATTTCGGTTCCATTGAAATAGGTCGTTATTCCGCTTTGCGCCAACCACAATACGTCGTTTGAAAGTACCGTTGTAAATACTTCTGCATTTAACCCTAATGCATTTGTTGTATAACCTGCATTCAATGTAAGAAGGTTAGTTTGGAACTTGCTTTGGAAGGCAGCTTGCATTTCAGAAGGAACGGTAACATTAAAAGCGTCCTTAAAACCTGTTGTTCCGAATATGGTATTGATTCCCGGACGGCCCATTTGGTCTTCCTGAATGAAGGTTCCACTGAAATCGAGCACTTCGCCACATGGCAAACAATCTGGACCTCCGCAGTCAATGCCTGTTTCCCGACCGTTCTGAATTCCATCGCTACACGTAGCATTAACAATTACATTGTCGTCTTCATCTTTACATTGCACAAACAATAGTGATACTGTTATCGCGGCAAAAAGGGTTGTATATTTAAATGTTTTCATCTGTACGTTATATTTTTTAGTTAGCAATCTTTATTGTTTTCTTTTGGTTTCCACCCAGACATTATACATAGGAGTGCTGGCAGCAAACGGATTTACGCCTGCAGTTCCATTTGGAAGCATTGATTTTGGAAACTCAACAACTACGCTCAAAACGTTTTTGCCCGCAAAAGTATCATCGCCGGGGTTATCAAAACCTGAAGCGGTCCCTGCAAGAACTTCATTATACTTATTAAAGTCAAAGAAGAAAGGATCCTCTCTAGGTCCCGCAAAAAATTTCATTCCGTTTTTTTCCGCTATTTGAACATCAGTTTTAGTTGAAATTTTCACACTATTTGGCACTGAAGTGGAAATAGTACTTTTAGTCCCTTCCGAACCGCTAAAAGCTGGTGCCGAAGGGCCAAAGAAATACATAGAATCGCCACGTTTTATAGCTTGGATCACTAAGTCTTCTTTAAGATCGTTATTATAATCTATATTGAACTCAATCAATATAGTTTCGTCAAATGTAGCTTGTTCTGTAGGTGTGCCAGGTGCCAAAAGCCCTTGTACGTTGGCCGCAAAAACAAAATTACTGCTGTTGGAGCCCTGAAAGGCGTAAAAGTCTGTAATATCTGCTTTTGTGCCTGTAACGGCCGGTGCATCAATGTGATCCGCAGAAATTAAAAATATCGACAATGCGGCTAAGCCCAGTCCACCGATTATTGCATAAAGTTTTGATTTTTTCATCTTTTTTGTTTGTTTTAATTATTTATTTTTACTTGCTCGCTATACTACTTACGTTTAATTGTAAGTACATGGTTTTCGCAAAGGCGTTAATATTTTGTTAACAAGCAAAACTGTGTTTTTAAAAGCCCTAAAATAACCATAAATAATTCAATGAACCCTTCTGCATCTGATTGGATTTTAAAATTTTTGAATCTTTTTGAAAAAGAAGAACTTATAGGTACCTTTAAAAATGACCACGAGTTTTACGAAACATTAAAGCATACTGGTTTTATATATGGAGTTTCTGTTTCCGCATTGCCAAAAAAAACTTTAGGCAATTTGAAACTTACCAAAGAAGAGCTATCCAAGATAAATCTATTCCATGCCTTGCTCTTTCAGTTTTTTTATACAAATGAAAATGGCACTTATGAAGAAGCCATCAAATCTATTTTATTGTTTTATAATCAACTTGAAAAGGGAAAAAAGGGTTTCTTTCAAAAATTTTCCCTCTCGCAAAGCCCTTCAAATACTTTAGAACATATATTGTCTGCTCGCTTGCAGTCCGCCAATTCGCTTTTAAAGAAAAACACAATTTCCCTGTTTACCCATGCCCTTCTCTATCTGGATGTGTTGTCTTATAAACAATGGCAAAAAGATCCAAATTCTGTAAAAAAATATTACAGGCAGCAAGAAACCATTGTGTTAACCGCCTGTTTTTACACGTTAAAGTCCAAAAAGAAAAAAACAAAATACGATAAATTGCTGATTGAGCTTTTTGAAACTTCCTCGGAATATATAATTGATGAAAGCGAAGGAGGCTCTGCTACTTTTTTAGATAGTCTGAACTATTTAGACAATGATGGTGATTCTTTGGAAAAGAAATATATACTGGATCTTTGCTGCCTAACTGTTTGGGAAGATTTAAAACTTGACTACTCTGAACAGCAATTTTTGCAACAATTATTGGTAACGCTAAGCCTTTCCGAAATAGAACTTCAGAAAAGTTTATCTGACTTAGCTACGTTTTCAAAAAAATATACCGAAAAAATCCTGCTTTTTGAATACTCAAACCCTGTGAAGCAGTTTTACAAACAATCTGCTTCAACTGTAAAATTGTTGATTATCCGCAACAAAGACCGCTTGGCGCGCGAGCTGGAAGAAAGCGGTGAGTTGGTGGTCCTTTTGGGCCAATCTACTGTGCGAGATTTATCTGCTGAAGAAAAATCGAAAGTGAAAGAACAATTATTGGATATTTGCAAAACCATTCCATCACTTACAATTTTTTTATTGCCTGGCGGAACGGTTCTTTTACCACTTTTGGTGAAATTTATCCCAAAACTTTTACCTTCCTCCTTTCAGGAAAATAGAATTGAATCTTCCAAAAGTAAAGAATGACTACTCCAGCCAAAGTTTAAAATCCTTAACACGCTCTCTGGCAACGATTACTTCCTGTTCCCTATAACTATTTAACTTCAATTGAAGACGTGAATTTGTGTATGAAATTATATCTTTTACTGAGTTTATATTTATATAAAACTTTCGGCTTATCCTAAAAAAGGTCTCTGGGGAAAGTTCCTGCTCCAGTTGCTCCAAAGTAGTTTCCAAAAGATAGTCGCGGCCATCGGCTGTATGTGCATAGGTGCCTTTGTTTTCAGAATAAAAACATTCTATTTCATCAACAGAAATCATTTTTATATGCTGCCCTATTTTTGTGGTAAATCGTTTTTTATACTCGCGCTCTACAGGGTTTACGAGCAGTTTTTTAATATCCTCAAAATTGAGTTGTACGTTTGTTTGGGTGGGTTTGAAGGATTTGTACTTTTTAACGGCAGATTGCAGTTCGGCTTCATCAATTGGTTTTAAGAGATAGTCAATACTATTTAGCTTGAAGGCCTGCAGTGCATATTCATCAAAAGCGGTAGTGAAAATAATGGCGCTGTTCACCGCTACCGTGTCAAAAATTTCAAAGGAAAGTCCGTCACTCAGTTGAATATCGAGAAATATCAAATCTGGATGTTCGTTGTGCTGAAACCACGCCACGGCTTCCTCAACGCTATGCAGCATTTGGTTGACGGTTACATCCTGTTTTTCAAGCATCCGTTGAAGGTAACGGGCAGAAGGTTTTTCATCTTCAATAATAAGTACATTCATTTGATTGGTTTCTAGTTGCAGGTTTCATTTTTAACGATCTTCATCCAAGAATTGTTTTATTTTCTTTTCTTCCCAACGCTTTAAAAAATTATTGTTCAAATTCATTACAAAGAACACATACAAGGCGTGCGACACCAAACCGATGCCCCAAAAAACAGCGGTAACGTAATTGCTCCAGTGTGCAAAATTTATTTCCTTTGCATTAAAAACATTGGCCGAAACAAGTATAATCGCAACGTTCACAATTATATACACCACCAAGTGACTATAAAAACCTTTTAGCGTTTCTACCTTTTTTTTCGCCCGTAAATAGGCCAAACTTTTTTTGGTTTCCATTGCTCTATAAGTTTTATTCTTCTTTCATAAATTTTTCCAACAGTCGTTCTTCCCAGTTCTTTATAATTGAAGATTCGATTAGTCCCAATTATTTTTAGCCTTTTCTTCTTCCTCTTCCATAAACTGTTTCATCTTTTTTTCTTCCCAGTCTTTACCAATAAAAGGTGTCCATCTAAATGTTTTAAGAGCCTGAAAAAAGATTCCGATCCCCCAACCGAAAGCAGCCCACAAAAACCATGGATTACGTAGTTCGTTGACATAATAATTAAGTCCTGCCAAAGCAGCGATAAAGACTATGTAAAACATCAAACTTGTGTAGAACTTCTTGATCTCTGCCACACGCTGTTTGGCTTTAAAATATTTGTTATCCTTATTGTTTTCGGTTTCCATAATTGTGGTTTTTTGTATTATTATATAAAGATAACCCTGATTGAATGCTTCCAAAAAAAGTAGAAACCCAATTGTTGTTTCTTCGGGATGAACTGTATGCTATTCATCTTTGTCCATTAACTCGCGTATTTTACGCTCCTCCCAGTCCTTTCCGAAGAATGGATTGTAATTAAATGTTTCCGAAGCGTGGCTCGTAACGCCAATGCCCCAGCCCACAATGGGGAACAGTGCCCACGGAAAACCCGCCCGAGAAAGAAAATTAAGGTAGATAAATACGGGTACACAAATACAGTAAATTCCAAAATGTATATAAAACACCTTAAGTTTTTCTACCCGTTTCTTGGCGAGCTTGTACCTTTTTTCTGAAATAAATGTATCCGGTGTGTTCATAATTTGAATATTTTCACCCAAAATGGGTATTGCAATGCTGAACTCCTTTGGGCTTTCGTTAATAATTACAGGGCGATTGGTCAAAAGTGCATACCTGTCGCGAATGTTGTGCAGCCCAACGCCCGTGCTTTCTTTTAAAACCTGTTTTGGCTGGCTGTTATTGGTAACCATCAAATTGCCGTTTTCTTCTGAAATAGTTATATAAAGTTTTTTTGAAGGCATGACCTGGTTGTGCTTAACGGCGTTTTCCAGCAAAAGTTGAAGCGATAACGGAACTACCTTTGCCTGCGGATTTTCCAATTTTGAAGGTAAAGTAAAAACAATACTGTCCTCAAAACGAACTGCCAACAGCGACATATAAAGTTCCGCAAACTTCAGCTCCTCTTCTAGCGTAACCAACTCTTTGTTTTTCTGTTCCAAAACATAGCGATACACTTTGGAAAGTGAAGTAGTGAAGCGTGTTGCGGCTTCGGGATTTTCTTCAATTAAACTGGTGAGTACATTTAAACTATTGAAAAGAAAATGTGGATCCAATTGGTTTTTAAGGGCGTCAAATTTTGCCGAAGCTGTTCCTGCAATTATTTTCTGTTCCTTTACAATTGTCTGTTGCTTGTTTCGGTAATAATAGACTACATAAAAAATAGTAGTGACAACTACAGATATTATAAATGAAATGTAGTAATACTGTATTTTTTCGGCAGCAATAAATTCTGAAAAAAACCTTCCTTCTATAAGTACTTCCGTTATGATCCTTATTAAGAAAAGTGCCAAAAGTGTGACCAAAATTCCCCCGAAAAGTCCTTTTAAAAAATTCTTCAGCTTAAAGACTTCATTAGGAAAAACATTTAACAAAAAATCAAAATAATACGCATTCACCATATAAAGAATCACGGAATATAGCTGATTATACAGGAACGCAATAAGAATATCCCTTCCGTTATCATACTGATATCCATTGGCATACTGAATTAAACCCAGAATTATAAAGACAAGTGTTCCTACAAAAAATGCCTTACCGAAATCTTTTAGAATGCGCATTGAAATAATTATTTGTTAGCCACAAATTCACGAATGTTTTTAAAAAAATCATTCGTGAATCATGGAGGAATTTTTAGTTACAGCTCTCTGCCTGTATCTGCTTTGCCCTTTCTTCGCCATAAGTTGGGTAAAATTCACCCGCTGGTTTAAAGGTAGCGAAAAGATCTATGGCGCGTTGAATGTCTTTGCAATAGGGCTCAACAGACTGTCCAAAATATTTAGCACCCCCCATATCCCATTCGGCTTTTGCCAAAATAATACGTGGATTGTCGGGAGCGAGCGCCAAGGCCTTACTGTATAGTTCTGAAGCCTTCGCGGAATAGGTCATTCCGTACTGTTGCCCATCATAGACAATCCAAGCGGTATATAATTGTGCCTGTAAGACCAGTAAATCTGGATTTTCCTTTGAAATTGCAGTAGCATCGTTAATGAAATCCTGTGCTTTATCCAATTGCGCTTTCAGCTTGGTTCCGTCCTTTTCAGTAAAACTGTTGATTACATTAATTTGTGCTACATAGTACGGTGGCAGCCAGTTATCGGGTTCAGCTACTGCAATTCTTTCAAAAACATTTGCGGCTTCCCACGATTTGTTTTCCTGCCAAAGCTGAAAAGCTTTTCGCATTCCCTGTTGGTATTTGGTTGGTTGGGCAGCTGTATTAACTTCCGAATCTGTTTGCCCCTGCATAATGAGGGCAGTGAAAAAAATCATTAAATAAGTGACTACGTTTTGCATGGTTTCTATTTTTTTTAGTTAGTATTAATTATTGTTCAAATTTCCCCTAAAAAACTCAGCTTTTAAAAATTGAAATTCTGAACTGTTGAATTTTACAGATGAATTGTGGTTACTATAGATTATCAAGCTGGTTGTCCTTGCCGTCATCGCTGATGGTCCAGAAAAAACCCACAAAAAAGAACTGGTCTGCAGCGGGAAGTAACTCTCGGCGGGCAAAGTTTCCATTTACATCGGGAGCGTTGGCATATTGATAGCCATTTACATTTTTAAAAGCAAAAACATTATTCACGGAAACATATAAAATCTTTTGTTGTGAAAGCAAATATGCCCAGTTTAAACTCACGCTATTATAATCGCGGGTTTTATCCTGAAGAAAGCCAGGCTTGTTCAAATCGGTATAAGTTCTCCCGCTTCCGTATTGATAACTAAAACCGATCTGGCTTTTCCAATCGTTAATCCAATATTTTCCAACTACAGAAAGGTTGTGCGTATTTGCAAAACTCGGCGTGGCCTCAAAAGGATAATTCTTATATTTTCGTTCAGTATCCAAGTAGGAATAGCTCACCCAATAATCTATATTTTTAAGTGTTTCATTATCGCGCCAAAACAAATCAAGTCCTTGCGCAAAGCCATCGCCGTTGTTTGTAAATGTTGTATTTATGTCTGGAAATTCATCATTATAAGTCACTAGATTGGTGTATTGCTTTCTATAGACTTCAGCGCGAAAAATCCTATTATTGGCTGAGTATTGATAGTTCATAATATAATGTTGGGTATGCTGCGTTTCCAGATTGTTTGAGAATTTAAGCACTTCACTTTCCGGTTGCTGAAAGAAATCGCCATAGGCCAAAGAAAACTGGCTGCTCTTTCCAGTTTTGTAAGCGAAAGAAACTCTCGGTGAAACCGTAAACTCTTTAAACAATTCACTGTATTCGCCACGAATGCCCAGTTTTAAGGCAAATTTCCGCGAAAAAATAATATCGGCCTCGGTAAATGCTGCCGAAATATTGTTATTGTAACCCAATTGTGCAGCAAAATTTGGCTCGTCATAATCTTCATTAAAGTCGGTCAAAAACTGTTCGGCTCCAAAATTTAACTTAAATCGGTTGCTGAAACGTTTTTTCAGCTTCAGTTTAAGATGTGCTGAATTTTCAATATCCTTTATATTGGCCTCGTCAATACCAACCTTGGTTTTTCCGAAAGTATAACTTCCGCCTCCAAAAAACGTCCAATCATTTTCAAGCATCTTAGTGTAACTGGCATTTGTATAGAAGTTTTGGTTGTTGAGTTTAAAGCGTGTTCCCTCGGGCTGGTTTATGTCTTCTTGGGTAAGCTCAAAATCCGAAGTATCAAAAGCACCGTAAAGTTTTAAGAGGCCATCGCCTATCTTTTGCCGGAAAACCGCTTCTCCAGAAGCTGTTTCAAAAGGTTTTTGCCAATCATTTCTATCTGGCAAAAGTGCTGTGTAAGGCGCTAAATTTATATAGGACGCATTAATGCTCAACGAACTTTTATCCCATTTTTCGGTGTGTCCCAGTGCACCTCCCACGCTCATAATGCCAATATCCGTCTTTTCCTGTGTAGGCTCATCAATAGTATTCAAAAGCAAAACCGAGGAAAGCGCCTGCCCGTATTCTGCGGAATAACCGCCCGTGGAAAAAGTAATCCCATCAAACAAGAAAGGACTGTAACGCCCGCGCGTAGGAACATTATTGGTCGTTGGGCTGTAAGGCGTAAAAACACGAATGCCATCAATAAAAATCTGCGTTTCGCCCGCATCGCCACCGCGAACAAAAAGGCGGCCGTCTTCTGCGACTGTGGTTGTGCCCGGAAGGGTTTGCAGCGCACCGACAAAATCGCCCAAAGCACTTGCTGTTGTTACAATATCCAAAGGCTTTAAAACTGAAATCTTACTGTTATCGCCCGCTGAGAATGAACCTGCGGAAATGGTTACGGTTTCCAAAGAGTTTACGTCTTCGCGAAGAGTAATTTTTAAGTTTTTCATTTTTGAAACATCGTCAACAAGCGTAAAGGGCTCAAACGAAACGTAGGAAATGGTCAATGTTTGGGTGCCAGTTTCAGAAGTTTCAAATGAGAATTTTCCGTTTTCTTCTGAAGTACTTCCGTCATAGGTGCCTTCCAAGTAAACATTGGCTCCTAAAACTGGTATTCCTTTATTGTCCAAAACCGTTCCCGACACAAGGTTTTGGGACAAAAGAATACTTGGAAAAATAAAAAGTAAAAATGCTGAAACTGAAATTTTCATGGATTGTTGATTTATAATTTCAGGTCAAAGGTGTAATTTGGCAGTATCATTTCAGAAAAAAACAAACCGAATTGTAAAAATGGATGCCCCAATTGTAGTATTTCCTTCAGAAAAAATATTTTTGGATAATACTCACTCAACAAACTCCAAAATATCCCCTGGCTGACAATCCAAAACCTCGCAAATGGCTTCCAGTGTGCTAAAGCGCACTGCTTTTGCTTTCCCGGTTTTCAGAATGGAAAGGTTTGAAAGGGTCAACCCTACTTTTTCGGAAAGTTCATTCAATGACATTTTTCGTTTGGCCATCATCACGTCCAAGTTTACGACTATTGGCATAATTAAATTGTTAATTCATTTTCGTTTTGTATTTCCACGCCTTTTTTAAAGACCAGCGCTATAATGTAAATTATACCCGCAAAAAATAAAAATTGTTCTGCTCCCCAGTCTATTTGAAGGTCGATCCCCTGCCGCATTATACGGTCAGCATAGCTTTCGGCAATTATGGCCACCACGCCAATGCCCAGGGCATAATGGCTCATTTGCGTAATTAGCGAAGCTGTTTTTTCATTAAAGGGATAATTTAAATCAAATTTCATAAAAAGTTTTATCACGAAATAGGCAAGATTGGCCTTCATTGCTGTTATAGCAATTAAAAAGCTGGCCACGCCAATGTAATACTCCACGCTAAAACTGTATATATCCAATAGATCCAGCCCCATATATGTATCTTCCGCACCATTTGAATTTATAAAAAGAGTCACAAAAAGAGAGACGAGCAACGCTCCGGTTTTTATGCACAAACCAATGAATACTATCCAAAATATAACATTCATAACTTTCATAATAATATTTGTTTTCATGTAAGGTTGATTTAAAATTATATCGCGAATATAAATAAATATTTATTGATAAACAATTAATTTATTTTAATTTTCAATAAATAAAAAACTGATTCATAATTTTTCGGATTTAAAAGCGGCTGAAGATTTGATTTTATTGGCATTATATAAAAATTCAAATCTATTTTTTTTCTGAAGCAAAAAATTGGAAAAATTGTATCTTCGGAAGAAACAAAGCAAGATGGACGATTCGCAAAAAATAGATGCCTTTATAGCAAAGCAAACAAAGTGGAAAGAAAAATTGCAACAACTGCGTGCGGTTTTCCAAAAAACAGAATTAAAGGAAGAAGTGAAATGGGGCAAACCCACATACACACTGAACGGAAAAATGGTTGCTGCAATGGCCGATTTCAAAAACCATATAGCACTTTGGTTCCATCAAGGTGTGTTCTTGAAAGACAAGCAAAAAAAGCTCATCAATGCACAGGAAGGCGTAACGAAAGCGCTCCGGCAATGGCGCTTTGTGGAAGAAGATGAAATTAATCCAAACCTTGTTTTGGAATATGTTAATGAGGCAATCGCAAATTCGAAAGCCGGAAAAGAGTTAAAGAAAAGTCCAAAAAAGCCAGTTGAAATTCCAATTTTACTGAAAGAAGCCTTTAAAAATGACAAACAGCTTTTCGAAAAATTCCGTGCGCTTAGCCCAAGTTACCAGCGGGAATATGCCGAATATATTGCCGAAGCGAAACAGGAAAAAACAAAACTGAGCAGGCTGGAAAAATGTATTCCTATGATAAAAGAAAAAAAGGGACTTCACGATAAATATAAAAATTGCTGAAGTTCCGGCGGTCAGTGTTCAATGGACAGTATAACTGAAATCCAACTTCCTAAACTTATAAACCCATAAACTTTTAAATCTTAATTATGAAAACAGACACGTACACAAAGACAATTTTAACAATAATCGCAGTTTGTTTAACCATCAATGTTATAAAGGATTTCGAAATCATTCCATCGGTCC